>NZ_UETR01000005.1:0-389281 GCF_900491745.1 Candidatus Amarolinea aalborgensis
TGTCGGCGCGCAGCCGGTCCGGATGTTGAAGCTGTTGAATGTGTTCCAGAGCTGGGAGCACGTCTTGCCCCGGTTGCGCAGGTTCTGCCAGAATTCCTCGTAGATATTGTCGGCGTGCGTTCCCTGGTTGTAGGCGCCAATCTCTATCGGGTGGTCGCCGTATCCATTCCTGATCTCATTGACCGTCAGTTGGATATCGTCATTCTCCGCCGGATTGACAGGATCGAACAGATCCCACAGCAACCCCGCCACCGAGCCTTCGACATTGGCGCCAAGAACCCAATTGTGGGGGTCCGTCTCCAGGTTGATGGAGAAACCGCCTCCTGAATTACTGTCTACATAATTGCCCTCATTCTGCACCATGGCCTGGTAGAAATCAGGCCAGCCCTCGGACCAGGCAAAATTGGGATCGATGACCCTATTCCAGGGATGTGCTCGGTAACATGGGGGAAGACCAGGGATTGGGATACCACACGGCCAATAGCCAAAGTCGCCCCACATCTTGGTGTGGGCATATTCGTGCAGGATCACATCGGGGTCATGCTGATCTTGCTCATCGCCTCCACGCAGCCACAAGGAGCAGCCGTAGGCATAGGGTTGGCTTATCAGACTGGGCCAGTAGATTGTCACATCCGTACAGCCAGGATCCCACTGCGTCTCTATCGTACGCATGATCATCCACGGGCCGGCATCCAAGACCGGGATCCGTAAGTCAACCGTTTGTTGAATACTGGTGGAAACGGTGTAATCATCCCCGTCTTTCGAATAGACCGATCCAAAGGGATCCGTGCCGATGGTCAGATGGTCGTTGCCGGTTTCGCCGCGCACATGAACCTGGCTGCCGGGCTGGAGAGATACGGCAGGAAAGACATAATGACCGTTGGCGTCGGACCAACCTGTCCGTAAGGTGCCGCCGGTGGCGTTGTCTATCAAGTAAACTTTGACATAAGGCACCCTGTAGGATACGCCGCCATCCAGGTAGGTGACATCTCCTGAAAACGTGATGGGCACCGGTGTGGGCGTGGGCGTTCTGCTCGGTGTGGGAGTGTTGGTGGGGACGGGCGTACGCGTCGGGGTGCGCGTGAACGTGGGCGTCCAGGTCGGTGTGGGGGTGTTGGTAGGGATGGGCTTACGCGTGGGGGTGCGCGTGAACGTGGGCGTCCAGGTCGCAGTGGGTGGGATGAGGGTTCGGGTATTGGTTGACGTTGGAGTAGGTGTAGGCGCCATCACATCCTTTTCGATATTGATGTTATCCATAAAAGGGCCATCGTCAACGATGGTGTTATCACTGTGAAAGAGCCACGCAACCCAAACCCTGCTCCTTCCCTGCCAATCAGGGTAGCTGATGATTTCTTGTCTCCAATCAACGCTCCCATCCCACCTCCATCCATAGAAGTTTGTGAAGTCATCAGACACCCCAAAGAAGAGATAATCATAGTCTGGTGCGATTTGGCGCCACAAGTGAAATGATGTCTTGGCATCCACGGCATCACTCAGATCGAATGGCCCGTAGATCATCCACGAGTCAACGTTATTGGGATAATACGTGTAGCGCGGATCCACACCATTGGCTCCGCCACTGGCCGGCCACCCTGACCAGGTACCGGCGCTTGCAATCCAGGTGGTTCTGCCCCAGAGGCGTTCGTTTCCATCGGGGCTGGCATCCCACAAGGTCCAACCAGAATTAGGAAATTCATCCTCGAAGCCCTCGGACTTGATCGTGTTCCAACCAACGATTGCGTCTGCGGCGGTCAAGGGACCCACAAGCACCTTCTCTTGACTCTCATTCTCTCCCGGGCCTCCCGTGAGCGGCTTTGGCGATTTTCTGATGACTTCGGGTAGGCGTTCGATGGCCGGGAATGCTTGATCGTCAGGCGATTCAAGGGTTGGAAAGCGGTCAGTAGTCGTGTACAAAATGCGCAATGAAACAGCGGCGGTACTTCCGACCAGGTCTGGCGTACGGGGAACCAGTTTGACCATCCAGGTACCTGGGGCCGCCAACCCATCGAACAGGTGGATGGTCTGGGCCGTGGCCATGAGGCCAAGCTTTTCCGCCGGTTGTGGGTCGGGAATGGTCTTGATGCCGACTTCGACGGTGATAGGGCGTAGCGGCACTTGCTGCCAGGGAGCGCCCGGTGCGGCCAGATAGACATCCAAGGCTGGTTCAACCATCGTCTCGACGCTGACCTTGAGGTCAATGCCGGCGACCAGGGCGTCACCGGTAACGTCAGTAACCAAAATCTGGCCTTCCGTACCTTCGGGTTGTAGAATCAGGCCGACGACTGCGCCCTGCGCCATGGCGGTCACAATCGGCCTCGGATCGTGCGGCGCAACCGCGGCCGCAGGCGGAGCCGGCGCCGCACCCGGCAGACTCTGATCAACGCTCTGTGCATAGGACGGCGCGGCCAAAGCCGAACGCCCCGCTTGTATACCAACCAGCACAATGACAACACCCCAACTCACGGCCATTGTGGCCGCACGTGCCCTCCGCAAGAACAAGATTGACATGGCAACTTCCTTTCAAGTACATTGTGAAGCATCAACGCACCAACGACGGCGAATATCAGGAACACAAGCATCATGCTTAGTCTAACCCTTTGCCGTTGTGCTTTCAAGCGGAAAAGTCTCATCTTAGTCTCATCTTAGTCTCACGCTTAGTCTCACGCTTACGTCTTGAAAACGGCTGATCCGCCTCCCCAGGGCATTTGCAGCGCATTTGCGTAAGCGGATTGGATACAGTAAAATGGTGCAACGTCATCTTTCTTGACGCCTGCGACGACGCGCCAAAACCAGAACGCATCATCCCATGAGGTGAATCCTGTGTCACCCGCCACCTTGATTCTCGATGCCGACGCTGTTCGCAACTTGCTCAACCATTTGTACGATTTTGCCTACCTGCGCCATCATCCGCTGGCAACTGCGATCCGGCCTCCAATCACGCAGACAACCGAGGCAGACCCTGGCCCTGGCCTGCACGCCTACCTGCTGGCTGTCCTTGAGCAGTTGCAGCCGGTCGGTGTGACAGCTGGCGTTGAAGCCGCCTGGCGCCGCTATCGCTTGCTGCGCCTGATCTATGTCGAACGTCAACCACCGTCCCAGGTCATGGCCAAACTCAACCTCAGTCGCAGCACCTTTTTCCGTGAGCAGCGCACCGCCCTGTCTCTGCTGGCCGCCCAGCTGGGCGATTCCGCAGCCGAGTCGAACGCGTGGACAATGCCCCCCACGGTCGGCAGCTCGATCCCGTACACGGCCGACCTGGTTGGACGCCAGCGCGAGTTACAGGCTTGCAGGACGCTCCTGGCGCAACAAGGCTTGCTGGCGATCACAGGGCTGGCCGGCGCAGGCAAAACGACCCTGGCCGCGGCGCTTGCGCAGCAGGCGACGGAGCAGATGCCCGTTCTGTGGCTGCAATTCCAACCGGGATACCCCACCAGCTTGAACAGCGTCCTGCACGAGTTCGCCGTACACCTGGCCAATCACGGCATCACGGACTTCCGTACGCTGCTTGCTGCCTCGGCTGCGCATGACGCGCCAAGATCAACCCCGTCTGGCTCGCATGCCTTCCTGACGCCACAGGTTCACTTTCTACTCCGCCGGTTGCAAACCAGGCCAACATTCATCGTGGTGGACAATAGTCACCTGGTAAATGATGCTTCTCTCAGTGGTTTCCTGGGGTTACTCTGCCGCCAGGCATCTCCAGACGGTGTACAAATCCTACTGGTTGGCCGCACGCAGCCAACCTGGGTGCAGCACGGCGTCAGTTTCCCGCTGCCGGGCCTGAGTTGCGAAGAAATGCAAAGCCTGCTCGAGCGCGCGGGCCTCACTGAATTGGACCCAGATCTTGGTCGCCGTCTGCACGCCAAGACCGACGGTAATCCCATGTTCCTCCGTTTTTTCATGGCCCAGGTCCAGTCCACGCAAGCCGCACCAGGGGCAGCACCATCGGTCGAGATGCTCATTGCGCATCTTGAGAAGACGCCCGATGTGCGCCACTACTTATTGGAAAACATCTTTCAGGAACTCACGCCCCCCGAACGTGCGCTGCTTGAGGTTGCGGCGATTTTCCGCACGCCCTTCGATGAGTATGACCATGATCTACAGCAACTTCTGGCGGCTGTGGGGGTGCTCGATGTGGGCGCAACACTCGACCGCCTGGTGACCCGTCACATCGTCACGCGGCTTTATCCTTCGGCTGACGTGCACATCCACCAGTTGTTGCGCGATGATGCTTTCAGCCGGCTGCAGGCGCGCCCGGCCGACCGCCAGCGCATTCATGCGGCCGCGGCCAGTTATTACGATCGGCGTCGTGATTACCTGGAAGCAGCCTATCATGACTGGCAGGCGGGTGCTTGTGAACATGCCGCCCAACGACTTGCAGAACAGATCGAGAGCGTGTTGAACAGGGGTCAAGCCATGGCGGCGCAGACGATGCTCGAGGATCTGTTGGAGACTGGCCTGTCGCCGGCGCGTCGCGGCCTGGCGTACCAGGCGCTCGGAGAAATTGCCCTGATACAAGGAAACTATGCGCCTGCGCTGGCTTACTTTCAGCGCGCCCTGGACCTGAATGGGACAGAGGCGCCGTCTGTTATTCTTTGTGTCAAAATGGGGCGCGTCTACCAGGAACAGGGTGAATTCAAGACGAGCCTGGAGTGGCTGCTAAGGGCGGAGCAGCACGTGAGGACCACAAACGATGTGCGTTTGCAGGCCCAGGTGACCAACGCCATCGCCTGGCTGTACCATCAACAGGGCGAGTACGATCGTGCGCAGCGCTGGGTTGAGTCCAGCCTGGCCGTTATCGAACATTCACCCTATGGACGTGAGCTGGCTGCGGCGCTCTCGATCCTGGCAGGAATCATGTTCATCCACGGTCAATGGGAAGAGGCGCGAACTCTCACGCAGCGGGTCCTTCACTTTCGTATGCAATCCGGCGACTTGATCGGTCAGGCGGCCGCGCGTGGCAACCTGGCCATCCTCGATTTCCACCTGGGCGACCTGATCGCCGCACGGGATGGTCACCTGGCGGCCCTGGAACTCGACGCGGCGTTGGGAAATCGGCCAGGGATGTGCGCGACGGAATTCAACCTGGGAGAAGTATTTTTTTACCTGGGAGAATGGACGCAAGCCCAAGCCCATTACGGCCAGGCGCTGACCCTTGCTCATGACACCGGCCAACGGGGGATGGCGGCGCGCAGTCATCTTGGCCTGGCCGAACTGCACCTGACCCTGGGAGACCGGGAAGCGGCGGGTGTCCATCTGCAGGCGTCACGGGCGTTGCAGGACGAACTCAACACAGCACGCTTGCAAAGCGATGCCTGTCGTATGCAGGCGGCGCTCTTGCTGGCGTTGGATCAAGCGCCTGCCGCGGCCGCCTGGATCGAGCATTCTTTGAGTGCAGCGCAGGCCACCGGGCAAACCATCGCCGGCCTGCGCGCCCGGCGCGTGGCCGCGCAGGTGGAGGCGGCGCGCGGAGATGGCGACGCAGCAGAGGCGCACCTGGAAAAGGCGTATACCCAGAGTAGGGCCCTGCGCAGTCGCCTGGAAGAGGCCGAAACCCTGCTCGTGCGCGCCAGAATCCAAGCGGCTCACGGGAATCTACCTGAGGCTGCGACGACGGCAGCGTCGGCGGCCACACTCTATCAGGGCATGGGCGCCGCCGCGCGCGCGGCAGTCTGCCGGCAAATGGCGACGGTGGCAGGCGATAGTAGAAGCAGAGGGCGGAATCAGATGGATCGAGGAGAGGGTGCGAACGGTCAGCTCAGTTATGTCAGAACGACGGAGTTGTCCGTGCCCTGCTGATTAGGCACGTACGCGTCTGCGCTCCAATCATTGTGCCAATCGGTGCCGTTCACCAGGTAGCGGAACTGGTACTGGCGGCCCACTTCCAGGTCGAGGGTAATTCGCCAGACTGCGTCACTGCGATCCTGGATCAAGAAATCAAGCTGTTTATTCCAATCGTTGAACTCGCCCACCAGGGCTACCTGCTCAGCCCAAACGGTTGAGGGTAGTTCAAAGGTGACACTGAGAAATCCAGGTTTGGAGGAAGGTGACTTTCGGATCATGATGGCGCTTCCACGAGTTTGATTTAACATGCACAGATCTGCTTTCATTATACAGGAACTTGACGAAAACCACAACCTCTTGTAGAATCGCGCCACTGTAGGCGCGAGGAGCTTCCGAAGTCCGTTGGGCTTCGGAAGTCTGTTGTATAAGCCAGGACGAACAGTGAGCTAAACTGTGTTCGAGACACTGACCGACAAGTTACAGGCCATTTTCGACAAACTGTCGAGCCAGGGCCGCCTGAGCGAAGCTGATGTAGACAAGGCGCTGCGCGAAGTGCGCATGGCCTTGCTCGAAGCTGACGTCAACTTCAAGGTGGTCAAGGCGTTCGTGGCGCGCATCCGCGAACGGGCCGTCGGCGTCGAGGTGATGCAGAGTCTGACCCCAGCGCAGCAGGTGGTCAAGATCGTGCATGAAGAGCTGATCACCATGCTGGGGGAACCTGGCAAGCTCACCATGGCCTCCAACCCGCCGACAGTGATCATGATGGTGGGTCTGCAAGGCTCCGGCAAGACGACCACGGCGGCCAAGCTGGCTCTGCGCCTGCGCAAGGCCGGCCAACGACCGCTGTTGGTGGCCGCAGACACCTACCGGCCGGCTGCCATCACACAGTTGGAAGTGCTGGGCAAGCAGTTGGACATCCCGGTGCACAGCGAGGGCAACAAGCTGCCCCCGCCTCAGATTTGCGCCAACGCCGTGCAACGCGCCAAAGAGGGCGCGTACAACGTCGTCATCCTCGACACCGCCGGTCGTCTGCAAATTGACGATACCATGATGGCGGAGTTAGAACAGGTCAAGGCGCGCACCAAGCCGAACGACATTTTGCTCGTGGTGGACGCCATGACCGGCCAGGAAGCGGTGCGCGTGGCGGAAGGGTTCCATACACGCGTTGGCATCACCGGCCTGATCTTGACCAAAGTAGACGGCGATGCACGCGGCGGCGCGGCCCTTTCGATCCGTGAAGTAACCGGCGTGCCGATCAAATTCCTGGGCATTGGCGAAAAAACGGATGCCCTGGAGCCGTACCATCCCGACCGCCTGGCCTCGCGCATCCTGGGCATGGGCGATGTGCTGACCCTCATCGAGAAGGCTGAATCGTCGCTTGACAAGACGAAGGCTGAGGCGATGGGCAAACGCCTGATGAAGGGCGACTTCGACCTGGAAGATTTCCTGGGCCAGATGCGTGAAATCAGGAAACTGGGACCGCTCAGCCAGTTGATGGACATGATTCCGGGCATGTCGCGCATGAGCAAGGAGATTGCCCCCGAAGTGACCGATGGTCAAATGAAATCCATCGAAGCCATGATTTGTTCGATGACCACAGCCGAGCGTCGAGATCCCGACATCATCAACGGGAGTCGCAAGCGGCGCATCGCGCGTGGGTCAGGGACGACCGTGGCCGAGTTGAACGATCTGCTCTCGCAATTCCGGCAGATGCAGCGCCTGATGAAACAGATGTCAAACCAACGACGCGGGCGCGGCGGATTGCAGGGGCTTTTGGGTATGTTGCGTTAAGCAGCACACACGCTGCTAAGGGTAGAAAAGGAGTCGGAAGAGTCACATGGTTCGTATTCGTATGCGCCGCATGGGCGCCAAAAGGCAGCCAACCTATCGTATTGTCGTCGCTGACAGTCGCTCACCACGCGATGGTCGCTTCATCGAATCCCTGGGCTATTTCAATCCGCGCACCGAGCCGGAAACCGTGGTGCTCGATAAGGAGCGCGCAAGCTATTGGATCGGCGTCGGCGCCCAGCCGTCAGAGGCAGTGGCGCGCGTCCTGTTTCGCCAGGGCGTGCTCGCCACGGCGCCGTGGGAAGCGTGACCACTACTGAACCAGGAGTCCCTGGCATGAAAGAACTGGTCGAGTACATTGCGCAAGGGTTGGTGGATGAGCCAGAGCAGGTGCGGGTGCGTGAACACGTAACTCCGCAGGAGATTGCCCTGGAGCTGCACGTGGCGCCGTCCGACATGGGCCGCATCATTGGCAAGAGTGGACGCGTGGTCAACGCGATGCGCATTCTGCTCCGAGTCGCGGCCGTACGCCGCGGTAAACGGGCTTCGTTGGAAGTGCACTAAGCAGGCAGCCGATACGGCGGCAGCAGGCTGTGCGCCTCTACGCCGCGCCGCAACTGCCCGCCGGCCAACAGGCTGCTTTTCATCGCCGCTTGAAACAAAGGACGAACCCGTTTGATTCGTCCTTTGTTTTTTGCCTATCGGTTCTGGCGCCCACCCATCATGTCAATATCATCATCACAGCAACCCGCCATCCCCGCGCCTGAGTATATCGTGATCGGGCGCGTGACCCGCGCGCACGGTTTGCGCGGGCAGGTCATCGTGGCCTACCAAACTCATTGGCCGGAGCGTTTTCTCAGCTTGCAGCGCGTCTTTGTGGGCGATGCCAATTTGCCGGTTGGGGTGGCCGCCGTGCGCCTGACGCCGCGCTACGCCCTGCTCAGCCTGATCGGCGTGGAGACGCGCAGCGACGCCGAAGCCCTGCGCGGGCTGTGGGTCAAGGTGCCGCGGGCCGAAGCGATGCGCCTGGGTGAGGGCGAGTTCTTCGTCCACCAGGTTGTGGGGCTGGCGGTGGTCACACAGGCCGGCGAGCTGATCGGACATGTCACCGACGTGCTGTTCACCGGCGCCAATGATGTCTACGTGGTCCAAACCGCGACCGGCGAGCTGCTGCTGCCGGCCGTCGAGGATGTCATCCATGCGGTTCTTGTGGACGACGGCCGGATGGTCGTCAGCGTGCCGCCTGGGCTGGAAGCCGCGTAACCGCGTGCCCAGCGCAGGCGCAGCAACATGAGGTGGTGGCGTGGGCGATTTGCGTTATTGGCTTGGCTTCAACAGTGTCAACGGCATTGGGCCGGCGCGCTTGCGTGCGCTGCTTGACTTTTTCGGCGACATCGAACGCGCCTGGCGCGGATCGTTCGACGACCTGCGCGAGGCTGGGCTGGATCGCCGTTCGCTGACCAACCTGGTGGAGGCGCGCCAGCATCTTGATCTCGATCAGCTGCTGCGGCGCCTGGAACAGAGCGGCGCGCACGCGTTGACCTGGGACGACGACGATTATCCCGCCAGCCTACGCACCGTCTATGACCCGCCGCCGGTGCTCTTCGTCAAAGGCGCCATCACGGAAGATGATGCCTGGAGCGTGGCCGTCGTCGGCACGCGCAACCCCACAGCCTACGGCCGCGAGGTGGCCCGCCAGTTGGCCGCGGACCTGGTGCGCAACCGCGTCACCGTGGTCAGCGGCCTGGCGCGGGGCGTGGATGCCCAGGCGCACCGCGCCGCGCTAGATGGCGGCGGACGGACGCTGGCGGTGCTCGGCTGCGGCGTGGATGTCATTTATCCGTATGAACACCGGCGCCTGGCGCAAGAAATCACCGAGGCCGGCGCGCTGATCTCCGACTATCCACTGGGTACGCTGCCAGAGGCGGGTAATTTTCCGCCGCGCAATCGCATCATCAGTGGGTTGTCGTTGGGCGTGGTGGTGGTTGAAGCAGGCGTCACCAGCGGCGCCTTGATCACGGCGCAGTTTGCCACCGAGCAGGGGCGCGAGGTGTTTGCCGTGCCTGGCTCCATTTTGCAGCGCAGCAGCGAAGGCACGAACCGCCTGATTCGCGACGGCGCGCGGCCCGTCTTGAGCGTCGAGGACATCCTGCAGGAGTTGAACCTGAAGCAGGTGGCGCAGCAGGCCGAGGCGCGCACGCTGTTCCCGGCCGATGAGACCGAGGCGCTGCTCGTGAGTCACCTGTCGAGCGAGCCGCGTCACATTGATGACGTGGCCCATGCGACCGGCCTGCCGATGGCGACGGTGGCAAGCACGCTGACGCTGATGGAACTGAAGGGACTCGTGCGCCAGGTTGGCGGCATGAGTTACGTCTTGAGCCGCGACACGCGTTTGCGTGACGGCTGAACCGGCCGCTGGCGGGCTGGGCATCATCTTTTCTATGGAGTTAGTTCGTCATGACCGACGATTCAGTCACGTCTCCCGCGCCCGTCGTTGAGGCATACTGTGTCAAATGCCGCACCAAACGCGAGATTCAGCATGCGCAGGCCGTTTTCAATGTGCGCGGCCAGCCTGTGACGCGCGGCGAATGCCCGGTGTGCAGCACCACGCTGTATCGGCTGGGAGAAACCGCCGGCCACGCCGGCTTGACGCGCCCGGCGCCGGTCAAGATCGAGAAGCCGGCCACGCCAACCGCGCCCAGCGGCCCCACCTCTGCGCCCGCCGGCCTGCCTGATGGCGCCAGCGCCTACTGCGTCAAGTGCAAAGAGCGGCGCCCGCTGAGCGAGGCGCAGGCGGTCTTCACGGCGCGTGGCGTGCCGGCCGTACGCGGCGTTTGCCCGGTGTGCGGCACTGCGCTCTTTCGCATGGGTGAAGCGCCCGGTCATGCCGGCCTGACGCGCCCCAGCGCGGCGCAGCTCAAGGCGGCGGCGCAGGCCAAGGCCGCGGCTGAACGCCAGGCAGCGCCAGCGCAAAAGCGCGGCGGCAAGCAGGCGGCGGCATTACAGGCCAAACCCGGCCCCGCCGCCCGTTCCGGCAACGGCAGCGCCGCCGGTCCGGCGACGCGCACGCGGCTGGTGATCGTGGAATCGCCGGCCAAGGCCAAAACCGTGGAACGCATCCTGGGGCGCGGTTACCGCGTGCGCGCCTCGGTCGGCCATGTGCGAGACCTGCTGCGCTCGCAGCTTTCGGTGGACACGGACCACGACTTCCGCCCCACCTATCGCGTGCCCAATGAAAAGAAAGAGGTCGTGAAGCAGATCAAGGCGGAGGCCGCGCAGGCCGCCCAGGTTTTCCTGGCGACCGACCCGGATCGAGAGGGCGAGGCCATTGCCTGGCACCTGATGGAAGCCGCAGCGATTGACCCGAGCCGCGCGCAGCGCGTGGTTTTCCACGAGATCACCCAAGATGCCGTACGCGCAGCCTTCGACCACGCGCGCACCGTGGACATGGACCTGGTCAACGCGCAGCAGACGCGGCGCATCCTGGATCGCCTGGTGGGCTACAAGATCAGCCCCTTGCTGTGGGATCGAGTGCGCAGCCGCACGTCGGCCGGACGGGTGCAATCCGTGGCCGTGCGCCTGGTAGTGGAGCGCGAGCGCGAGATTCAAGCCTTTGTGGCCGAAGAATACTGGTCCATCGAAGCGGAACTGGCGCAGAAGCTCGTCCAGGGTAAGCGCGCGCCCAAGGAACGGCCCAGTTTCAGGGCGCGGCTGGTGCGCATTCGCGGGGAAGAGGCCGATCTGCCGAACGAGGCGGACACGCTGGGCATCGTGGCCGCGCTGGAACAGTCCACCTACCAGGTGAGCAAGGTGAAGCTAGGGGAGCGACGCCGCAAACCCGCGCCGCCGTTTACCACCAGCACCTTGCAGCAGGAGGCCTCGCGGCGGTTGTCCTTCACGGCCCGCCAGACCATGGCCAACGCGCAAATCCTGTACGAAGGGGTGGAATTGGGCAGCGAGGGCAACGTAGGCCTGATTACCTACATGCGCACCGACAGCATGACGGTGGCCGAAGTGGCGCAGAACCAGGCGCGCGATTTCATTCGCCAGCGTTACGGGGCCGAATTCGTGCCGGAGACGCCGCCCCAGTACAAGACCCGCGCCAAGGGCGCGCAGGAGGCGCATGAGGCCATTCGCCCCACCTCCGTGCTGCGCACGCCCGACCAGGTGCGCCCGTATCTCAAGCGCGAGCTGTTTCGCCTCTACGAGATGATTTGGCAGCGCTTCGTCGCCAGCCAGATGGAGCCGGCCGTGATAGACACGATCAGCGTGGACATCGAAGCCGGGCCAACGGCCGACGAGCGCCCGTATCTGTTCCGCGCCACGGGCGCGCGTGTGCGCTTTGCCGGCTTCCTTGTGGTCTATGAAGAGACGCGCGACGAAGATGCCCTGGGCGATGGCGATGAACGCTGGCTGCCGGCGTTGCAGGAAGGCGAATGGCTCGATCTGCTGCGCCTGCTGCCCGAACAGCACTTCACGCAGCCGCCGCCGCGTTACACCGAAGCGACCCTGGTGCGCACCCTGGAAGAGAACGGCATTGGCCGTCCCAGCACCTATGCGCCGATCATCTCCACCATCCAGCAGCGCGGCTATGTCGAACGGCGGGAGAAACGCCTGTTCCCCACGGAGCTGGGCTTTGTGGTCAATGACCTCCTGGTCAAGCACTTCCCCGACATCATTGACGTTGGCTTCACGGCGCAGATGGAAGAGCATCTCGACCGCATCGCAGACGGCGAGGAGGCGTGGGTGCCGGTCCTGCGCCGCTTCTGGGAGCCGTTCGTCCACAGCTTGTCGCAGGCCGAGGCCAGCATGGAACAGGTCCAGGTGGACAACGAGCCGACCGGCGAGATGTGCGAGAAGTGCGGCCATGCCCTGGTGTTCAAGCACGGGCGCTTTGGCAAGTTCATCGCCTGCAGCAACTTCCCGGAATGTCGCAACACCAAACCGATCCTGCTCAAAGTAGGCGTGGCCTGTCCAGAGTGCGGCGGCGACCTGGTGGAGCGCAAGACGCGGCGTAATCGCATTTTTTACGGCTGCGTCAACTACCCCGACTGCAAGTTCAGCAGTTGGACGCGGCCGCTGCCCACGCCCTGTCCGCAGTGCGGCGGCCTGTTGACCGTGGCGAGCAAGACCACGGCCAAATGTATTCGCTGCGGCGCGGTGACGCCGATCAGCGAATAAGGCGCCGGGCGTCTGAACAGCGAGGGAGGTGCGCTGTCGCAATCGAGAGCGATTCACATCGCGCCTGAAGGGCGTTCCGCCGGGCGTCCACCGGCGTGGACGCAGTGCTGGTCGGCGTGGGCCGACCTTGCGGCGGAACGCCCTTTCGCCCCGAATTCATTCGGCGGCGGCAGACGCGGGATGCCTGAGCAGTCACCTACGGAGGGAGATCCATGTCCGACCGATTGACACGCATGCGCGCCGCGTTGACGGCGCACCAACTCGACGCTTGCCTGATCAGCGAAGGAGCGAACCGGCGCTATCTCAGCGGCTTCAGCGGATCGAATGGCTGGCTCTTCATCACCGCCGACGCGGCCACCCTCATCACCGACGGGCGCTACATCGAGCAGGCCAGTCGGGAATGTCCGGGGTTTGCCGTGCTCAAAATCGCGCGCGGGGAAGATGCCGAAGGTTTCCGGCGCCTGCTGGAGCCGTTGCGGCGCAAACGGATTGCGCTGGAGTCAGAGCAGGTCACGCTGGAGCAGTGGCGGCGCTGGTTCCAACCGTTGGACATGGATTGGGCCTTTACCACCGGCCTGGTGGAAGGGCTGCGCAGCCAGAAAGAAGCGGGCGAGTTGGCAGCCATCCAGGAAGCCGCGCAGTTGGCCGACGCCGCCATGGCCTATGCCTACACCGTGGCGCAGCCGGGCATGAGCGAAGCCGAGCTGGCCTGGCGCCTGGAGGTCTACCTGCGCCAGCATGGCGCGCGCGCGGTGGCCTTTGAAATCATCGTCGCCAGCGGGCCGAACAGCGCCTTGCCCCACGCCCGGCCGACCGAGCGCCCCATCGAGGCCGGCGAACCGCTGACGATTGACCTGGGCGCGCGCTTGCCCAACGGCTACCACTCTGATCTGACGCGCACCTTCTGCCTGGGCCAGCCGGCCAGCGAGACCTTCCACACGGTGTACCAGGCCGTGGCTGCAGCGCATCAACAGGCCGCGACCCATCTGCGGCCAGGGCTAACCGGTGCGGAGGCGGATCGGCTGGCGCGTGACGTCATCGAACAGGCTGGCTTTGGCGACAAGTTCGTCCATTCGTTGGGACATGGCGTGGGCCTGGCCGTACACGAAAAGCCGTCCCTGGGGCCGCAAAGCCAGGATGTCATCCAGGCCGGCAACGTCGTCACGGTGGAGCCGGGCATCTACCTGCCCGGCTGGGGCGGTGTGCGCATCGAAGACCTCTTCTTCATCCGGCCGGACGGCGCACAGTGGCTGAGCCATGTGCAGGAGATGGGCATCCTCAGCTTGTAAACGCTGAGTGCTGAGTACAAAGTGATGAGTGCAAAGTGATGAGTGCAAAATGCAGAGCGCGTGGGACATTCTGCGTTTTGTACTTTGTACTCAGCACTTTGCACTTTCTTAACTCAGCGCGCCAATGATGGTGAATACAGGCTGAGGGCCAGGGATTGACCTGCGTCGATGATCGGCTGTGATACCGAGTCAACCGATCCGATTTCCATTACGCCCGCTCGCACACCTCCTTGTCCACCGGCCGCGGCTTCTAGGGTCAGATAGAACGAATAGGTCTGCTGGCTTTTCATGGGCCCAGTCCAGTAGTACATGCCCTCTCCAGAACTGGAGAATTTGAGAACGGCCGTCAGGGTAGCGTCGGCCGCTTCCACGTGCGGCTCGCTCGATCGTAAGCCGCCGCTTGAGGCCGCCATGCCAACCGATGCGTGCTGCAAATCCACCAACGGCGTCACTTCGTAAATTACCGTCACCGGTTGGTTCAAGGCCAGCGTGCCCGACAGATACAGGCGGTTCTGAATCAACTCAGGTTGGAGCGGTGTTGCTCCCGGAACTTCTTGACCTGGTGACTCCCAATGATTGGGTGGCGGGTCATGGCTGGCCCACGTGTCTTCGCCTTCCACCAGGAGGTATAGCGCATCGAAACCGGTGAAAAAGCCCCCACTGGGATAATCCTTCCGGCCGATACCACTCAATTTGTAGTATCCGTTCTCTTGCACACGTGCGGTGGCGGTAAAAACGTAAGTCTGGTTCGAATTCATGTCGATTTGCCACTGTCCAGGCGCGCTGACCAGTCCCACCCCAGTCGGCAAAATGAAACTCACCGCGACGTCGGTCATGTCCATCGAGGTGCGCAGTTCCAGGCGCAGCACGAAAGGTTCACCCAGGGCGGGTCTTCCCTCCAGCGCTAACGTTCCCGTCAACGCCGAACTGCCCGCCGTACACGCAGCCAGCAACAGCACCGTACACAGCCCGACGGCCACTACCGCGGCCGTGATCCAATGTCGTACCTGCACGATCCGCAGGTCCTTGTTCCACAACGTTGTCATGAGATCCTCCTTGCATCGAACTCGCTTCCTTGTCCCTTTTCAGGTCTTTGAGTCACCCACGTTTCGGGGATTGCTTTATCAGCCGGCCACACCGCCGGGCGGTTGTGCGCCTGTCTTCCCCTTGCTACACGGGCAAGCGCGGCCGCTAAGGGCAAGAAATAGCATCAGGATTGACCTTGAACTGGTTGGCGGACACCCGGCAGAAGTAGAAGCCGGGGTGGTTGTCCATCTCCTGCGCCACATCCCCCCAGTTGCTCCACGCTCCCTGGGTCCACTGCAGTTCCTGGAACGTCGTCCCTGCCTGGTCGCACGTGTTGCGCGCACGGCCCACGGCCAGCGGGCGCAGATTCGTCAGGTTCAAGGTGGTGGCCGCTGCCGGCAGCCCGGCCACATCCACCCCATCTACCCGGTAATGCCACACACTGCTCTCTTTGACGATCTCGAAGCGCGGCATCGTTCCCGCCGCCAGCGCGGCGCCCACGTAGCTGTTGCTCGCCCCGTTTACCTGCCATTGCACCAAAATCTGCGGACTGCCGTTGCTCAGGCGCCGCCAGCCCAACTGCATCCCGTTGCTGTCGTCTTGACGCAGCCACAGCAGCCGCTGCAACTCACTCCCCGTCGTGATGACCTGGTCATTCTGGCGCACCAGGATGCGGCCCGCCACCCCGGTCACCTGGCTGATACTCGGGTCTTTCCCGGATACCACATAATCGCCCGCCACACACGCTGACGTGGCCGTCGGGGTGGCCGTTGGCGCCGCGGTCGGCGTGCGGGTTGTCGTCGCCGTTGCCGTTGGTGTACTGGTTGGCGCAGGTGTCGGCGTGCGGGTTGGCGTGGGCGTTGCGGTTGGTGTGCGCGTCCGCGTCGGTGTGGGTGTCCAGGTGCGAGTCGCCGTTGGCGTGGCCGTAGGCGCCATGGTCGGCGTGTTCGTTGGCGTCGGCGCGCAGCCGGTCTGGATATTGAAGCGGTTGAATGTGTTCCAGAGCTGGGAGCACGTCTTGCCCCGGTTGCGCAGATTCTGCCAGAATTCCTCATAGATGTTGTCGGTGTGCGCTCCCTGGTTGTAGGCGCCCGTCGCAATCAGGTCGCTGTATCCATTCCTGATCTCATTGACCGTCAGTTGGATATCGTCATTCTCCGCCGGATTGACAGGATCGAACAGATCCCACAGCAACCCCGCTACCGAGCCTTCGACATTGGTGCCAAGAACCCAATTGTGGGGGTCCGTCTCCAGGTTGATGGCGAAACCGCCTCCTGAACTACTGTCTACATAATTGCCCTCATTCTGCACCATGCCCTGATAGAAATCCGGCCAGCCCTCGAACCAGGCGAAATTGGGATCAGAGTAGACATTCCAGGGATGTTGTAAACGATAACAGAAACCGCCACACGGCCAATAGCCGTACTCAGGTCCCATTTTGGTATGCGCGTACTCATGCAGGATTACGTCGGGATCCCGCTGATCCTGATCGTCGCCTCCGCGCAGATGGATCGAGCACCCAATGGTTGAGGGGCCAAGCACACTAGGCCAGTAGACTGTCACACCCGTACAACCAGGATCCCAATGCGTCTCTAGCGTGCGCATGATCATCCATGAACCCGTGTCGTCTTCGGGCGTGTTGGGATTATCTTCAATCTTCAGGTGAACTGTCTGTTGAGGGTTTGCGGTAACCCCCTGCGTACGTCCGTCTTTCGAGTAGACCGATCCAAACGGATCCGCGCCGATGGTCAGATGGTCGTTGCTGGCTTTGCCATGTACATAAACATTGCCGCCAGGCTGGAGGGACACGGCAGGAAAGACGTAATGACCGTTGATGTCGGCCCACCCCGTCCGCAGGATGCCGTTGTTAGCCGCATCCTTCAGGAAGACTTCGACATAGGGCACCGGGTAGGATACGCCGCCATCCACATAGGTGACATCTCCTGAAAACGTGATCGTCACCGGCGTCGGCGTGGGCGTTCTGCTCGGTGTGGGGGTGTTGGTGGGGACGGGCGTGCGCGTGGGGGTGCGCGTGAACGTGGGCGTCCGGGTCGCAGTAGGTGGGATCGGGGTGCGCGTGGGGGTGGAAGTCGCTGTCGGTTCGGGCATCACGCGCCAGATGTGAACCTCATCCACCCAGGGACCGTCATAAACGACACTTGAATCGCTGTGGAAGCGCCAGGCCAGCCAGACCGTGCTATCTCCCACGTAATGGCTGAAGTAGATGTCCTGATAACCAAAGCCCGGATACCCGGGGTTAGTCCCGGTCCAGCGCTGCAGCTCGGTCCATGCCCCCCAGCCGTCTGGAGATACTTCCAGGGTCAGGTAATCCCAGCCGTTCTCGATCTGATATGACAGCTGGAAGTCCACATCGCCTTGGGTAGCGCCCAACAAGGAAAACGGGCCATAGATCATGCGTGTGTCCTGATTGTACAAATAATCGTCTTTGCCAAAGATTGGATCATAACCATTCGTTCCCTCATTCGTGGGCCAGGCCGCCCAGGAGCCAGCGTAGGAACGGTAATCGTCATCGTCCCAGCACGCATTGCCACAACCGGTGACGCTCCAGCCGGGACCAGGCCAGACGTACTCGAAGGTTTCGTACTCGATCAGGACTAAAGAGTCCGGCTTGGCCGGGGCGAGGCTTGCTGCAAGCGTGGGCGCCGCTTCGCCTGAGAGGGGAAGCGGCGCCGTGGGTTTGGGTGACTTGGTCTCCGCTGGCCTCGGCCCTGCCACCGAACTCGAGACCGCGCGTGTTGCCAAATCACTCGGCCCTGTGAATGGGTGGGTTGACGCGCTGGCGGTTTGCATGACCCCAGTCATTAGCGCGATCACACCAAGGGTGTAAGACAGTATGGTCGTGCAGAATCTCTGATACGAACAACGAGGGCGCATCATTTCCTCCTGTTGCACTGGTCTTGCGTTGGCGTTCAGCGCGCCAACGACGGCGAATATCACGAACACAGGCATCATACTTAGTCTAACCCTTTGCCGTTGTGATTTCAAGCGGAAAAGTCTCATCTTAGTCTCATCTTAGTCTCACGCTTACGTCTTGAAAACGGCTGATCCGCCTCCCCAGGGCGGCGCCCACATAGCTGTTGCTCGCTCCGTTTACCTGTCATTGCACCAAAATCTGCGGACTGCCGTTACGCAGGCGCCGCCGCCCCGGTGCATCCAGCCGCTGGCGTCCTGGCGCAGCGACGGGCTGGTTATCATCATCGAACAACAGCAGCCAGTCGTCAGCCAACGATGGCCCAAAGAAGGCATGAACGCAGAGTCTACATCAGGGCAGCGGGCGCACACTTGCTTTGTTCTTGGAGAGTCTCTTTTGACATTCTCCATCCTTCCTTGTACCATTAGCGCACGGCGCTGAAGCACGGCAGCGCGACGCCCAAACCGACAATTCCCATTCTTGAGGTGATCATGACAATGACGTCTACTTCACGCCTGCCGACCGCGATTGTGGCCGTAGGCGGCAACTCGCTGATTGCGGACACCAAGCACCAAAAGGTTGACGACCAGTGGGATGCGGTGCGCACGACCACGACGCACATCGCCGGCATGATCGAGCGCGGCTGGAACCTGATCGTAACGCACGGCAACGGCCCGCAGGTCGGCTTCATCCTGCGTCGCAACGAGCTGGCCAGCCACGAGGTTCACACCACCCCGCTTGATCTGATCGGCGCGGATACCCAAGGCTCCATCGGTTACATGCTGGCGCAGGCGCTGGACAACGAGTTTCACCGCCGCCAGATGCAACGCCAGTGCGTGGCCGTCGTCACCCAGGTCGTGGTAGACGCCAACGATCCGGGCTTCAAGAATCCCAGCAAAGGCATTGGCGGCTTCGCCGACGAAGCCAGCGCGCGCCAGTTCGAATCGGATGGCTGGGTTGTGCAAGAGGATGCCGGGCGCGGTTGGCGCCGCGTGATAGCCTCTCCCATCCCCCGGCGCATCGTGGAGTTGGATGCGATCCGCAGCCTGGTGGACATGGGCTACGTCGTGGTCAGCGTAGGCGGCGGCGGCATTCCGGTGTTCGAGAATCAAAAAGGTGAGCTGCGCGGCTGCGTGGGCGCGATGGGCGCGGTGATTGACAAGGACCGGGCCAGCGGCCTGCTGGCGGCTGAGCTGGGCGTTGACCTCTTCCTGATCTCGACCGGCGTGGAGAAGGTCGCGATCAACTTCAACAAGCCGAATCAGCAGTGGCTAGACCGCTTAACCCTGGCCGAGGCCAAGCGCTACTACGCGGAGGGGCATTTCCTCAAGGGCAGCATGGGCCCAAAGATCGAAGCGGCCATTGAGTACCTGGAAAAAACGCCGCACGGCCAGACCCTCATCACCAACCCGGAGAACATCGAACGGGCGCTGAATGGCGAAACCGGGACATGGATTGTAAACGAATAAGAAGAGAAGACTTCCGAATGCGTATCATCGTCGTGGGTGCGGCCTCCTGGCCGGACAACACCGTCACGCCGGAGTCGTGAACTACCAGCACGCACTCATTGTCGTGGGTGCGGCATCCGGGCCGGACAATGCCGTCACGTTGGCAAGGTCTTTGACCTGCAATGGTTCTGATGTTACAATGGCGTCCTCTCAGTCTGCAGAAGAATGAAAGGACGCCATTTCATGCCGCCAAACCAGTCTTTTGGTCGTTACCTTGTTACTCGTCGCCTGGGTCGCGGGGGAATGGCAGAGGTCTATGCAGCCAATGACCCACTGCTCAATCGCCAGGTCGCGATCAAAGTGATCTATGCGCACCTGGCGAGCCAGGAGGGCTTCGATCAGCGGTTCCGCCGCGAAGCACAGCTCGTCGCCTCGCTGCGCCATCCCCATATCGTGCAGCTCTACGACTTTGGCATCGAAAACGAGCAGCCGTTCATGGTCATGGAATACCTGAACGGCGGCACGCTGCAGGATCGCCTGGCGCAGTGGCGCAGCCGGGGGGCTGTCATGCCGCTGGCCGAAGCGTCGGGCCTGCTGACGAAGCTGGCCTCAGCCCTGGACTATGCGCACGAGCGTGACGCCATCCATCGCGACATCAAGTCGTCCAACATCATGTTTACGGCCGAGGGTGAGCCGGTTTTGACCGATTTCGGCATCGCCAAGATTCTGAGCGATGCGGCGCAGTTGAGCGCCACCGGCAGCGTGATGGGTTCGCCCGCGTACATGGCACCAGAGCAAGCCGCCGGTCAGCCAGTGGACGCACGCAGCGACCTGTACGCGCTGGGGATTGTGTTGTACGAGATGGTCTGCGGCCGCGTCCCATTTCAAGGAGATTCACCAACGGCGGTGATGATGCAGCATCTCACCCAGCCGCCGCCGCCGCCAAGCCAGTTCAACCCGCAGCTGCCGGCGGCCGCCGAAGCGGTCATTCAAAAGGCGCTGGCCAAAGACCCCGCGGCCCGCTTCAGCCGCGTCAGCGAGATGGCGGCCGCGTTCCAGGCGGCCGTGACCAGTTCGGAGACTACACTGGTGAACTCGATGGCCGCGTTCGATCCAGCGGCGACCCTGGTATCAGGCGAGCCAACGGCGCGGCCGGCCGCGGTCGCATCCACGGCGAGCAGAACAACCCCGGCGAGTCAAACGCCCGCCCCGGTTCCTGCCAGAGCTGCGCCCAGTTGGCTGGCGCCCGCGCTGGCGGCCGTGGCGTTGATCATCATCGTCGGCGCCTTTTTGGCGCTGCGCGGCCGTCAAGGGGGTGGGATGGCGATGCCAACGGACGACCTGTCCCTCGTACGCTTCAGCGACGGCGCATCGTTGTCCGATCAGGCCGAGGCGACGTTGACCGGCCTTCCCACGCCAGCGGCTGGGACACAGGTTGAGGTCTGGCTGTTGCGCGGCGATGAGCGCCGCCAGAGCATGGGCGTTGTCACGTTCAACAACGGCCAGGGCACTGTCAAATTCGCCGAGCCAAACAGCGGCATCCTGGTGGCTGATTTCGACGCCGCCGCGGTCACCCTGGAACCCGCGCCAGACAACAACCCGCTGCCGTCGGCGACGGTTCTGCTGCAAGGAGCGCTGCCGCCCCAAGCCTTGATGCACATCGGCCATCTGCTGGTGGCGCGAGAAGACACCCCGGATAATATCGGCTACGTGGTGGGCCTCCGCGGCCAGACCGAGCGCTTGCAGGAAACCGCGGCCGCGCAACTCGCCGCGCTGCAGGCGCAGGACCTGGGGCAGGTCAAACAGGCGGCTGAGGGGATCATCAACCTGATCGAGGGCAATGGCGGTGAGCATGCGGGCGATCTCGACGGCGACGGCGTGGTGTACAACCCTGGCGATGGCTTCGGCCTGTTTCCCAACGGTGTCCATGTTGGCTACATCCAGGGCACGCTGGAACATGCCGCTTTGGCTGCCGGCGCCCCGGATGCCACCCCTAACATCAAGCTCCATGCGGCGCATGTTCAAATCGCGGCCCGCAACGTGAGCGAGTGGGTCACCAGTTTGCGTGACTTATCGCTGAAGATTGCCCAGGCGTCGAACCTGAACGACGTGAACGCGCAGATACGCGAGGCCGCTTCGCTGGCGAAACGCGTTTTAGACGGTCAAGATGTCAATGGCAATGAGCAAATCGAGCCGATTCCAAACGAAGGCGCTGCGCAGATAGCCTATCTGCACGCCCAGTTCATGGCCGACATCATCCTGACCAAGCCATAGGCGGTCGGTGGACCAATCCTGGCTAAGGGCCAGTGAATGAAAGCACTTGATCGGCCAATCGCACAACGGCCAAAGCGACTTCGACGGGAGCAATCCATGATAGCACGACCTCTGTCTGACACCCATCGGACATAGAGCGCTTGCACTTGGCGTTAATGCGCAACGCACCATCGTGGCGCAAGGCGGAGATGGTGGGCCAAATGTTCGAGCCCATGAAACAGTTGGCTCTGAGCGGCTTGCGTCAACGCCATCCCCAGGCGGACGAGACCGAGTTGCGCCGTCGCCTGGCAGACCTGTTATTGGGATCGGAGCTAGCGTGCAAAGTCTATGGGCCACTGTCCGAGTTGGAGACAGAACAAGATTGAACCGATTACTTGGCTGGCGCTGCAGCGTGTGCGGCGCAACCTACGCGCCAGACGAAATCGAGTATGTCTGCCCGCGCCACGGTGATGCGGGCATCGTGGATGCCGTTTACGACTACGCCGGCATGGCGGCCGCCACACCGCGGGCCGCGCTGGCTGCCAGTGGCAACCTGTCCATGTGGCGCTACCGGCCGCTGCTGCCGATTGCCGCAGACGCGGCCGCGCCGCCGCTGCATGTCGGCGGCACGCCGCTCTACCAGGCGCAGGCGTTGGGCGCATGGCTCGGCCTGCCCAATCTGTTCGTCAAGGACGATGGTCGCAATCCCACGGCCTCGTTCAAGGATCGCGCCAGCGCGCTGGTCTTGATGAAAGCGCAAGAGCAAGGCGCGTCCATTGTGACCACAGCCAGCACCGGCAACGCCGGCGCCGCGCTGGCTGGTCTGGCGGCCAGCATCGGGCAGCCGACGGTGATTTTTGCGCCCAAAACCGCGCCCTCAGCCAAGGTGGCGCAGCTGTTGACCTACGGCGCGACCGTGCTCCTGGTGGATGGCAATTACGACGCCGCGTTCGAGCTCTGCCTGGCCGCGTCGAAGGAGTTCGGCTGGTACTGTCGCAACACCGGCTACAACCCTTATACCGTAGAAGGCAAGAAAACGGCTGCGTTCGAGATCTGCGAACAGCTGCAGTGGCGGGCGCCAGACGCTATTTTCGTCTCCGTGGGCGACGGCAATATCATCACCGGGCTGCACCGCGGCTTGCAGGACTTGCTGGCGCTGGGCTGGATTGACAGGCTGCCGAAGCTGATGGCCGTACAGGCCAGCGGCTCGTCGGCGATTTACAACGCGTGGGCCAGCGGCGCGGACGACATCACCCCGGTGCAGGCGACCACCGTAGCCGACAGCATTGCGGCGGACCTGCCGCGCGACGGCTTGCGCGCGCTGCGCGCCATCCGGCAGACGGGCGGCAAGGCCATCCAGGTAACGGACGCCGAAATCCTGGCCGCCATCCCGCTCTTGGCGCGGCTGACAGGCGTCTTTGCCGAGCCGGCCGGCGCCGCGGCATTGGCGGGGCTGCAGGCGGCGATGCGAGATCAGGGATCGGCCATCGCGCCGGAGGCGACCGTGGTGCTGATGATTACGGGCAATGGGTTGAAGGATATCGGCAGCGCGATGAAAGCCAGCGGGCAAGCAACCATCATCGAGCCGACGCTGGCCGCGGTGAAAAAAGCGCTCAAGACAATCCAGGTCAGGTGAGGGATGAACGAACCAGAGGAAATTGATCTTCTCCAAGGGCCAAGCGCTGAGCCAACGCCCACGCAGCGGGTGGCCGAACCTGCTCCGCACACGATTTACCGACTGGATGAACTGGAGCGCGAGATGGAGACCGTCACGGATCAGCTCGATGGCCTGATCAAGCGCTACGATCCGGCAGGTGGTTTGGTTGGCAACAAGGAGATGGTGCGCGCCTGGCAGCGGATGTATTCCCTGTGGAACCAGGCCGAATTGATGGACCAGTCGCTCAACGCCGGCAGCCGGTCATACTTGGAGACGTGGCAGCAGTACGTTGCTCTGTGGGAGTTCTGCATGCGCACCGCACCACCAGACGAATACGATCGGACACAAAAGATAAGAGAGTGGGAAACCTATCATGCGAATGTCCAAAAAGTAAACGCCCGAAGACGCGCACAGGGGGTCGGAAATGGAAGCACACCTTATTGCCCCACTGCGTAAAGCCGTTCAGTTCCTGGAAGGAGCGGGCCACCGTTACGCCATCATTGGCGGGATTGCGCTGGCCCAATGGGGCTTTGTGCGCGCCACGCGTGACGTTGACATTCGCGTCCTGGTGCCCGATACAGATTATGCAAGGACGCGTGCGGCCATCCGCGCCGCATTTCCTGAACCCGCCAGAGCGCATCTTAAGGCGCATCCGTTTGTCGTTGCGGTGGAGATTGATCAGGTTATTGTTGATTTCTTGTTGGCCGGACCCGGCTACGAGGAACAGATCGTTGAAAGAGCTGTGCGCAAGGACATGGGCGGATGGTCGGCGTGGGTTTGCTCAGCCGACGACCTGTTGATTCAGAAAGTCTACAGCCAACGAGAGAAGGATTGGCTCGACATCGAGGCCTTGCTCATCGAACAAGGGAGTCAACTGGATCAGGACTACATTCGCTTTTGGATCGAGCAATTTGCCGAAGCCCTGGAAGTCCCTGAAATTCTGGAACGTTATCAGAAACTGGTGGCGAAAGTCGGACGACTGCCACGCACGACCAAATAAGACCCAAAGAAAGACCAGGCAAACCGCTTCATGACGAACAAATCAATGATCACCGGCCCCACCTTCGACGAAATGCTGCACCCTGACACCATTGCGCCGGCGACGCGCGCGCGCGCGCTGCGCATGAAGACCGAGGACCCGCTCGATCCAATCAATTTGTTCAACATCACCTGGAAGGATGCGGCCAATACGCCCTACTACCAGGTGCTGCCCAAGGCCCTGACCGGCGTGGACGCGAACATCGTGGTCCTGTATGGCAAGGAGTTCCCCACCGGCGCGCACAAAGTGGGCGCGGCCTACTCAGTGCTGGTGGAGAAGGAGTTGTTCGGCGAGGTGGACCCCAGCCAGCACACGCTGGTCTGGCCCAGCACGGGCAATTACGGCATTGGCGGCGCGTGGGTGGGCTGCCGCATGGGCTTCGATGGCATCGTGGTGCTGCCAGCCGAGATGAGCCAGGAGCGCTTCGACCGCATCAAGAGCTACGGCGCGCGCGTCATCGCCACGCCCGGCTCGGAATCGAATGTCAAGGAAATCTACGACAAGACCTGGGAGCTGCGCCGCGATCCCAAGGTGCGCGTGCTCAACCAGTTCGAGGTGATGGGCAACTACCGTTTCCACTATTATGTCACTGGCAATACGATTGTGGAGTTGGCCGCGCTCCTGCACAGCCAGGGCATCGGCAACGGGAAGGTGGCCGCGTACTGTTCGGCCATGGGCTCGGCCGGCACGATTGCCGCGGGCGATCGGCTCAAGCAGGTGTGGCCCGATCATCGCATCATCGGCCTGGAACCGGTGCAGTGCCCCACGATGTACGACAACGGTTACGGCAGCCACGACATTCAGGGCATCGGCGACAAGCACGTCACCTGGATTCACAACGTCCTCAACATGGACGCGATCATGTGCATAGATGACATCGAGTGCAAAAAGGGATTGCAGCTGCTGACCGAGCCGGCCGGCTGGGAAACCCTTAGCGGGCGCTACGGCATCCCGGCAGAAACCGTGCAGAATCTCTCGACGATCTTTGGCATCAGCGGCGTGTGCAACGTGCTGGGTGCGATCAAAACGGCCAAGTTCTACGGTCTGGGCAGTCAGGAGACGGTGGTGACCATCTGCACCGACGCGATTGACCGCTATTACTCCGTCATGTCTTCGATGACCGAATGTTACGGGCGCATGGATGAAACCGAGGCGGCCGTGCGCGTCGAGTCCATCTTCCACGGTCAAAAGACCGATTGGATCCGCGAGGGCACGCAGCACGCCCGCGCCTGCTGGCACAACCTGAAGTATTACACCTGGGTGGAACAGCAGGGCAAGACCGTGCAAGAACTGGATGCGCAGAGGGACCCGGCCTGGTGGCTTGCGCATCAGGCGATGGTCGCCGACATTGATGCCAGGATTCGCGCCGCGCGGGGATGATATCAGATCAAGACCTCTGAATCGTACCGATGGAATTTTCAGGCTGAAGATTAGGAGGACACTCCTTGATGAAAAGCGCACTCATGAACCTCACCTACGAGGTCGAGCTGGAACCGGGCGAGCAACTGACTTTGCCAGAGTGGCTGATTGACAGCGTTGGATCCGGACGTTGGGTATTGATCATCAAGCCACTCGACGCCCCTCTGGAATCGCCGCCGATTCGTGATCACGCTGCGTTTCTGAACGCCTACGCGCCAGAAGACGAGGGGCTTTATGATGACTATGCGCCCCGGTGAATTCTGGATCGCCGACATTCCCTTTACCAACGCCAGGGCATCCAAGAGGCGTCCCACTCTGATCTTGTGGCTCGATGCCGAGGACGCCATTGTGGCCCTGGTCACATCGGCAAGCCCGCGTTCCTCAACTGACGTGGGTCTGCAGGAATGGAGCACCAGTGGACTGCGAGTTCCTTCCACGGTGCGCTTGTCACGTCTCGATTGCCTTGAGCAATCTCTATTCCTGTTCCCGTTGGGAGTCATGGTAGAGGCCGATGACTCCGTCTCAAGAAGGTTTGGGCATCAGACATCAGGCTTCAGTTTTGAGCCGCGAATTTTCCTGAAGAATGAGGATATTTATCCATGCAGGTTCGTGATTCCGACGCGCAGTTCCGTGCGCACGAGGCGGCGGGGGCGTATGTCGCCGTCAACGGGGAACGCATTTTCTACCGCACCGAAGGCGACCGCGGGGACGGCAGCCCGGTGGTCATGCTGCACGGCGTGCCGACCAGTTCGTACCTCTACCGGAAGCTGATCTCCTTGACCGTCGGGCGTCATTTTGTGCTGGCGCCTGATTTCCCTGGGCTGGGACTTTCGGCCAAGCCGGCGGATCGCGACTACACGTGGCACGCGCTGGCTCAATTCGTGAGCGATTTCGTGGCCGCCATGAAGCTCCAACCGGTTCACCTAGTCATGCACGACATCGGCGGGCCGATTGGCCTGGAGTTCGCGATTCGCAACCCCGACAAGGTCGCCAGCCTCACGCTGCTGAACGCGCCGACACAGGTCAGCGCGTTCAAAAAACCGTTCGTCATGCAGATGCTGGCAACCGGCGGTTTGAACAGCCTGGCCTTTGCCATGCTGCAGCCGCGGCTGATGCTTTCGACCTGGCAAAGCATGGGCACCACCGGCAAGTACAGCGTCAGCCTGACCGACATGCAGGTTTACCGGCGCCTGCTGGTGCACAACAACGGGCAGCAGAGCTTCTTCAAAATCATGCAGGGCTTCGAGACAACCGTCGAAAAGGAGCGCTTCCTGGACGAGGGCCTGCGCCAGCTCCACAAACCGGCGCTGGTAATTTGGGGTAGGCACGACCCGGCCATCGCCGTCGCGCATGGCGAGTGGTTTGCGCAGCGCGTTCCAGGCACGCAGATGCATCTGCTCGAGGCCAAGCATTTCTTGATGGAAGACCATGCTGAGGAAATGGCTGGTCTGATGACGCCGTTTTGGGATCAGGTGGACGGCGTGCAGAGCGAGAGCAAAATCGCCCGCGACCGCCTGGGCGAACGTCCAGAGATGAGAGGCTGGCACAAACAAGAGGGCTAATGAGGTTCACCGTGCAAACACTGATTACGAACGGCGCCGTCATCACGCTGGGCGCGGCCAATCAAATCATCGAGCAGGGCGCCGTCCTGGTGGAAGGCGACGAAATCAAGGCCGTGGGGCAGGCGCGTGATCTGGAAGCGGCAAACCCGGACGCGCCGCGCCTCGACGCCCACGGCCAGCTCATCATGCCGGGGCAAATCTGCGCACACACGCACTTCTACGGCGCGTTTGCGCGCGGCCTCTACATTCCCGGCGAGCCGCCCAAGGACTTCCCCGAGATTCTGCGCCGCCTGTGGTGGACGCTGGATAAGGCGCTGGACGCGGACGGTGTGACCTTCAGTGCGTTGGTTTGCCTGGTGGACGCCATTCGGCATGGCACCACGACCCTGATTGACCATCACGCCAGCCCCAATGTCATCGCCGGCTCGCTCGACCTGATCGCCGACGCGGTGACTCAATCTGGCCTGCGCGCCTGCCTCTGCTACGAAGTGACGGATCGGGACGGCCAAGAGAAGGCGCAGGCTGGTATCGCAGAGAATGTACGTTTCCTAGGTAGGATCAGAGACCAGAGATCAGAGACTAGAGATCAGAGACCTGAGATCAGAGATCAGGAGACGGCGCGAGATGCGTCTTCCCTAGGTTCGATCTCCAATCTCCAATCTCCAAACTCCTTCTCCTCCCGCCTGGCCGCCACTTTTGGGCTGCATGCCTCGCTCACCTTGTCGGACGAGACCCTGGCGGCGTGCGTGGACGCGGCCGCAGGGCTGGACACCGGCTTTCACATCCACGCCGCGGAAGGAATGGCCGATCAGAATGACAGCCTGAGCAAATACGGTCAGCGCACGATTGACCGCCTCGCCAGCCGCGGCATCCTGGGACTGCGGACGATTGTGGCGCATGCCATCGCCGTGGACGCGTGGGAGATGGCGCTGCTGCGTGAGACCGGCGCCTGGGTTTCACACCAGCCGCGGTCGAACATGAACAACGCGGTGGGCGTAGCCGATGTGCCAGCCATGCTGCGCGGCGGCATGAAGGTCGTTCTGGGCAACGATGGCTTTTCCAATAATATGTTCACCGAGATGAAAACCGCGTACCTGCTGCACAAAGCCTGGCGCGGCGATCCGCGCGTCGCCACCGGCAGTGAGATTGCGCAGATGGCGTGGACGAACAACGCAGCCCTGGCGCGCCAGTTCTTCCCCAAGCCGATTGGGGAACTGACGCCCGGCGCCTATGCCGACATCATCTTGCTCGATTACGTGCCGATCACCCCGCTAACCCCGGCCAACCTGCCCTGGCACGTCCTCTTTGGCGCGGACGGCAGTCACGTCACCACCACGATGGTCGCCGGCCAGGTGCTGATGCGCGACCGCAAGCTGCTCTTCCTGGACGAACAAGCCATTGGCGCGGCCAGCCGTGAGGTTGCAAGCCAGACGTGGCAGCGTTTCTGGGCGCTGTCCTGACAGCATGAAGGAGATCAGCGTGCCCAACCAACAACCGTCCAGCCCGCCTGTGTGGGCAGCCTGGATGGCGAGCTTGACCAACGGCCTGGTGGGCGACCATCTGCATGCCAGCCAGAATGGTCTGGCGATTGACATGGCTTTCTACCACCTGGGCCGGCCGCTGCCGTTGACGGCCGAGGCCGTTCTGACCGCGCACCCGCAGCCGACAAGCAGACTTTGCATCCTGGTGCATGGCCTGAGCTGCCACGAAGGCATCTGGCTCTATCCTGACCCCGCCAACCCTGGGCATGACACCTCCTACGGCGCTTTGCTGCAGCAGGATTTTGGCTATACGCCGTTTTTTGTGCGCTACAACACCGGGCTGGCGCTGGCAGACAACGGCGCGCGCCTGGCAGCTCTGCTGGACGACCTGATGGCGTGCTATCCGATGCCTGTGGAAGACATTCTGCTCATCGGGCACAGTATGGGCGGCCTGATTCTGCGCAGCGCCTGCCATATCGGCGCCCAACAACGGGCAGCCTGGGTCATGCGCGTGAGCCAGGTCTTCTATCTTGGCACGCCGCACGAAGGCGCCCGCCTGGCCCGCCTGGGTCAGGCAACGACCGCGGTTCTGCACGCCGTGCCTCATCCGATTACCCGGCTTCTGGGCAACGTGCTCGATGTCTGGAGCCAGGGCGTCAAAGACCTGCGCCTGACCCAGCCGCTGACCACGGAAGCAGGCAGCGGCGACGCAGCCGAGAAAGGGCCGATGCCCTGGCTTCCCCATGCCCGGCATCATCTGATCGTCGGCGCATTGACCGAGGATCCGCGGCAGTTAGCCACCCGTGTGTTAGGCGATGGCTTGGTAGCCGTGCCGGCTGTTCACCCGCGACGACAAGCAGCGGACGCATCTGCGCCCGCGACCGATGACAGCCTTACGGTTTTACCCCACACCCATCACCTGCAGCTAACGCGCGATCCGGCAGTCTATGCCCAGATCAAGCAATGCTGCGCGGATGGCGTGGGGCAAAAGGATGAAAAGGCGTAACGATGGATCAGCAAACCCTGCAACAATTGCACGGCGCCAGCGACCTTACGACCGAGGCGGTTGATGTAACCGTCGCTGCGATTGGCGAGACGCATCAAGCCCTGGCGCAGCAGCCATATGCTGTATTAACTGCGATGAAGAGCGTCGTAGGCGACGTCACCGCGGTTGAGCAGTTACAGCGCACAATCACCACGGGCGTCTATCGGACCATTCGAGCGGTCAACCAGGTCGCCGGCCGCCTTGCGACCTACCTGTGGAATCATCTGGAGAAATAGCATGAGCGCCTATCTGACGCCGCTGCGCAGCGACATCCAAGCTGGCTTGAGAGTACGGATCATAGAAAAGCAAAATCAGCGCAGCGGCGCGCTGACCGAAGGCGTCGTGGCCCGCATCCTGACCAGCAGTTCGACTCATCCGCATGGCATCAAAGTGATGCTGGAGGACGGCCGGGTCGGACGAGTGCAGGCGATCGTGACGACCAATGTCTGATATCGCCAGCGGAATTCTGAGCCGCGGCCGCGGCGGCGTACGCCTGGTCAATGCGGTGCAGCCAGCCGCGGGCGATGTCCTGGTGCCCGCGGCGCTGGTGCAAGAACACGCCCTGGTTGAGGGGGCCTCCGTCACCGGGCCGGTGAAGCAGGGCCGCGCAGGTCGCGAGTTAGCGGCTGTCACCGCGGTCTGCGGCGTGTCGCCCGCAGCTTTCCGGGCGCGCATCCCCTTCACGCAGTTGACGGCGGTGGATCCCAACGAACGCTTCAACCTCGGCGCGGGCGGCGACATTGCCATGCGCGCAGTGGATTTGCTGGCGCCGATCGGCCGAGGTACGCGCGGCCTGATTGTCGCCCCACCCCAGGCCGGCAAAACCACGCTGCTGGAGCAGATTGCGCGCGCCATCCGCGCCGAACGACCGGCCGCGCGCATCGTCGTCCTGCTCATTGACGAGCGTCCCGAGGAACTGACCTACTTCCGGCGCGCGGTGGCGGCCGAGGTGTTTGCCAGTTCCAGCGATCAAAGCCCGGCCGAACACACAGCCCTGGCCGAGCTGCTGCTGGCGCACATCCGCACCGAGTTGGAATGTGGCAACGATATCGTTGTGCTGCTCGACAGCCTGACACGCCTGGCGCGCGCCTTCAACCTGCGCAGCAGCGGCAGGGGGCGCAGCCTCTCCGGCGGCATGGACGCCGCGGCCCTGGAGATTCCGCGGCGATTTTTCGGCCTGGCGCGCAACATCGAACACGGCGGCTCAGTCACGCTCCTGGCGACAGCCCTGATCGAAACCGGCTCGCGCATGGATCAGCTCATCTACGAGGAATTCAAGAGCACCGGCAACAGTGAGATTGTGCTGGACCGCAGCCTGGCCCAAGAACAGTTGTATCCGGCGATTGATGTTCACCGCACCAGCACGCGCAAGGAAGAACGGCTGGTCAGCGCGACGGACATGGCACACCTGGCCACGCTGCGACGCACCCTGGCCGACTACCCGCCCCGGCAGGCGCTCACTCATCTTCTGAAACTCCTGGAGCAGTATCCAACCAACGCCGAGCTGTTGCAGCATTTTCCAGCCGCCAGGTTTTGATCTTCTATTGACTTCCGGCTAGTTCACGGCTACAATAGCGCCGCGTTCAGTGCTACCTGGCCCACGACCGGACTAACTCCCTGACGCGAACCTTGTCTCCCGTCCATTTTTCAGATCGCAGGTGAATCGTGAGTGACCTTTTCAACCAAACCATCGCCGTGCTCGGCGGCACCGGCGCGGAAGGCTCCGGCCTGGCCATGCGCTGGGCGCGAGCCGGACTCAAGGTGATCATCGGCTCGCGCCTGGCGGCCAAGGGCGCCGCGGCTGCGGACGCGTTCAACGAGCGCATCGGCGCGGTACCGCATCCGCTCAGCGGGACGGACAATCACAGCGCCGCGCAAGCCGCGGACATCGCCGTGCTGACGGTGCCCTACGCTGCGCACCTGGCCACCCTGGGCGACGTCAAAGACGCGCTGCAAGGCAAAATCCTGCTTGACGTGACCGTGCCCCTCGTGCCGCCCAAGGTCAGCACCGTGCAACTGCCCGCGGCCGGCTCGGCCTGCATGGAAGCGCAGAACTTCCTGGGAGACGCCGTGCAGGTGGTGGCCGCGTTCCAGAACATCTCAGCCGAACACCTGGGCGATCCGGATCATGACCTGGACTGCGATGTGCTGGTGGCTGGCAACAGCAAGGAGGCCAAGCAGGTCGCCATCGAACTGGCCCGCCTGGCCGGCCTGGACGCGTTCGACGCCGGGCCGCTGGCCAACGCCGGCGTCATCGAAGGCATGACCTCGGTGCTGATCGGCATCAACATCCGTCATAAGGTTAAAGGCGCCGGCATCCGCCTCACCGGCGTCCTGCGGGGCTAAGTAGGTTCGGGCATAGGTGTCATGAGAGCAGCAGTTCAAGAAAGCCTTTTCGCAACCGATCAGCCAGTCGCTGAGGACGAGGCGCCGCGCATTCCGGCCAAGCGCACCTCGCCGCCGCCGATCTCTGGCCTCACAACACGCAAGGTGATCGCGTTTGGCTGGTACGGCGGCAAATTCTCGCACTTAGAATGGCTGTTGCCGCTTTTGCCGACGTGTCACCATTACTGCGAACCATTCGCCGGTTCTGGCGCGGTGCTATTGAACCGGCCCCCATCGCCCGTGGAAACCTACAATGACCTGGATGGCGAGGTCGTCAACTTCTTTCGTGTTCTGCGCCAAGAGAAGGATCGCTTGATCGAAGCGATTGGATTGACCCCTTTCTCGCGTGAAGAATTCATGCTTGCCTGCCAGTTGGATCCCGCTCAACCCCCGCTGGAGCGAGCGCGGCGCTTCTACGTGCGTGCACGCCAGGTGCGCACCGGCCTGGCGCAGACGGCGAGCGTCGGTCGTTGGGCCAACTGCCGCAATACCAGTCGCAGCGGCATGAGCGGCGTTGTGAGTCGTTGGTTGGGTGGCGTTGATGATCTGCCGCTCATTGCCGAAAGACTACTGCGCGTACAGATTGAGAACCGCCCGGCCGCTGATGTGATACCACTTTACGACACGCCCGACACGCTGTTCTACTGCGACCCGCCTTATGTCCACCTGACCCGCAGCGACACCAGCGCTTACGGCTATGAGATGACCGACGACGAGCACCGGACATTAGCCGCCGTCCTGAATCAGGTCAAAGGCATGGTCGCCATCTCAAACTATCAGTGTGACTTGATGGAAGAGCTGTACCCGGCGCCCAAGTGGATCAAACACGTTGCTGCGGCCAAGACTATCCATTCAACCAAGGGGACACGTGTGGAAGCTCTCTGGACCAACTATGACCTTGCTACTAAGCAGAAACATTCGTGGCGCAAGAGACCGGAGCGGGCATGAGTGACTTGCAGCAAGTTCTTGAAGTCAGCTTACAACGTGCAGAGCAAAGCTTGTATAAATCGTTTCTGGACAATCCAAGCGTTGCCGAACAAATTGAATACGTCTGTCGTTGTCTGCGCAACCGGGCTGGAACGCGCTTGCTCATGGCGTGTATGCTGGCCAAAATGGATCGGCCTGACATAGACCCTCGAAAGCCCTACACCGAAATCGGGACACCGGATTCATTCTCTGGGCGGTCATATGATGAAGGTTACATTTCTCATTTCATCAATCTGCATCGCCTCCCCTGTAATTCAACCACCGCATTTCTTACGCCCGCTTTTCGGAACATTAACCGCCCACTGACAACTGACATGATCATTATCGGGCGCCCTCGCAGACTCTATGTCGAAACCCTACAACTTCTGGAGGATGTTCATAACCAACAGGTGACCGCCGACGACTTGTTGACTGAGATCATCCGACTTCTGCTAATCATGCGAAATGAGAAAGAAGACCGGATGCAGGCCCTACTAAGAGGACTTGGTCAATCAGAGGATGCCCTTCCACTCTCGTCTGAACAAATCATTTTACTGATCGAACAGCACCTTAACTGCAAGAACTCCAGCCGACTCCCGGTGCTTATCATTGTCGCAGCCTATCAGGCCGCGGGAGTAAAATTTGGCGAGCGAGTCTTGCCCTTGCACAGGCACACAGCGGCTGACGAACAGACTGGCGCGCTTGGCGATATTGAGGTGTGCCTCACGAACGACGATCGCATTGTCACCGCCTACGAGATGAAAATGAAGCGCGTCACACTTGACGATGTGGATCGTGCGCTACACAAAATTGCCCTGGCCGAGTCGAAACTTCACAACTACATTTTTGTTACAACCGAGACGATTGATGAACACGTCCGCAACTACGCGAACGAAGCTTATGCGCGCACGGGTGGTATTGAAATTGCTATCCTAAATTGCAGTGGTTTCCTCCGCCATTTCCTGCATCTATTTCACCGTGTGCGCCTCAATTTTCTAAATGCTTATCAAGAACTTGTACTTATCGAACCTGACAGCGCGGTCAGTCAACCCCTAAAAGAGGCCTTCCTGGCGCTTCGCCAGGCCGCGGAAGCGGATACCTGAACGAGTGGTCCTTTGAATCAAACACAACTTGTGCTTACCGCACTGCGCGATATTCCCTTGATCCATCCCGGCGATGACCTGGCCGCCATCATCCTGGCGGGGCTGGCGCGCGCGGAACTGACCCTGCAAGACCGCGATGTGCTTGTCATCGCGCAGAAGATCGTCTCCAAGGCCGAAGGGCGCCTGGTGCATTGGCGCGACTTGACCCCTTCGCCGCAGGCGTTCGAACTGGCCGCGCTGACAGGCAAGCACCCCGGCCATGTGCAGGCCATCCTCAATGACAGCCGCAGCATCGTGCGCGCGGCCCATGGCGTGCTCATCACCGAGCAGCGCGCCGGCTGGATTTGCGCCAACACCGGCGTGGATCATTCCAACGTGGATGGCGAAAGCGATGACTGCCTGGCCCTGCTGCCGGAAGACGCCGACGGCTCCGCGCGGCGCCTGCGTCAACAGTTGAAGGAGGCGACCGGCGCCGACATTGCCATTGTCATCAACGACACCCACGGCCGCGCCTGGCGCATGGGCGCGGTTGGCGTGGCGATTGGCGTCGCCGGCATCAAGCCGGTCACCGACCTGCGCGGGCATCCCGACCTCTTCGGCATGACCCTGCGCAGTTCCGAGGTGGGCACGGCCGATGAGATTGCCTCGGCCGCGTCGCTGCTCATGGGTCAAACGGACGAAGGCCGCCCCATCGTGCACCTGCGCGGCGTCCCGTTTCTGGCCGGCGAAGGTCGCGCCGCGGAGATGGTGCGCCCCGCACAGCTCGACCTGTTCCGCTAGGCCGGTCGCGTCGAAAGGAGAGGCTGATGCCGTATCTGTTTGCTGGCATGGATCCGTATCTCGAAGGCTACCTGTGGCCAGACGTGCATCTGGCCCTGGCCGCACAAATACGCCGCCAACTGGAACCCTTTCTGCGGCCCAGATACGTGGCGCGCCTGGCCATTCGCATAGTGGGAGACGCAACCGAAAGCCTTGAAATCACGCCCGCCAATGGCGACAGGCCGAAATCGGGCAGCCAACCGGACATCGAGGTGGTCAAACGGCCTCCGCCCACGCGTCCAACTTCATGGTCCGTTCCAAGCGCCCAAAGCGCCACGCCCATATCACCGCCAACTGCGGTCGTAGCGCTGCCGGAGCCGATTCAACGCCGCCTCGTAACCATCGAGGTGCGTGATGCTGCTTCGAATGAACTGGTCACCGCCATTGAGCTGATTTCGCCGACGAACAAGCGCATGCCAGACTTGAATCGCTATCGCACCAAACGCCGGGCGTTGCTGGAAGCCGGCAAGAACTTACTCGAAATTGACCTTATTCGCCGAGGCGCACGTCCGTTTGCGTTTGTTGGGATGCCAACTTCGACCTATGCGATGGCCCTGACGCGCAGCGCCAACCCGAATCAGATGGAGATTTGGGCGCTCAATATGCCCGATGTGTTGCCCGTCTTACCCGTTCCTTTGCTCCCGCCAGACCCTGACGTGGCGCTCGACCTGGGAGGCGCCCTACGCACCGTGTATGAAGAGGCAGACTACGATTTGAGTCTTGACTACACGCAGGCGCCCCCACCGCCGCCGTTGACCGAGGCGGATGCGTCATGGCTGGCGGCCCTTCTGCAGGGAGCAGGCCTGCGTTGAGGTCGAGAGTCGTTTCGGTCTGGCGTCATCGCTCCACGCACGATGAACGCTTGACCGTATTCCTCGGCCTGGCCCCGGCCGCGATCGTCGGCCTGGTCTTCGTCGTCATCCCGCTTGTCATTTCGCTCTATGTGAGCCTCTGGGAATGGCCGCTGCTGCGCCCCGGTCGTGAATTCCTCGGCCTGGGCAATTACGCCCGCCTCGTGCAAACGCCTGAGTTTTGGCGCGCCTTACGCGTGACCATCCTGTACGCGGTCGGTGTCGTGGCGCTGGGCACGCCGTTGGCCCTCGGGCTGGCGCTGCTTCTACATCAGGTGCGCCGCGGGCAAACCCTTTACCGCACCGCCATCTTCTTGCCTGTTGCCATCACCACCGTGGTAGCGGCTATCTTTTGGCGCTGGCTCTACCAACCCTACGTCGGGCCGCTGGCCCTGCTTTGGCAGGCCTTCGGTTGGCGCCCCATCGCCTGGCTCACTGATCCCGCCTGGGCCTTGCCCGCGTTGATCCTGATGGCGCTCTGGAAACAGACCGGCTATTACGTGCTCGTTTACCTGGCGGGCTTGCGCGCGCTGCCGGCTGAGGTGAGCGAAGCTGCGCGCCTGGACGGCGCGGGCGGGCTGGCCGAAACCTGGTACGTCACCCTGCCGCTGCTGCGGCCAACGACGGCGTTCGTTCTCATCACCGGCGGCATTTTCGCCCTGGAGAGTTTTGGCCCGGTCTACGTTCTTACCGGCGGCGGCCCGGCCGGCGCGACCACCACCCTGGTGCTTTACCTGTACGAGCGGGCCTTCGCCTTCTCTGAACTCGGCTATGCCGCGGCGCTTGGGTGGGCGCTCTTCATTCTGCTCTTTCCCTTGATCTGGCTCCACTTCCGCACCTGGGGTCGCGCCGAGGTGCTGGCATGAAGCGCCGTCTCTCGGCAACCGCTTTTCTGCTGCATGTCAGCCTCTCTGTCGTCGCACTCGCCGCGCTGCTGCCCTTCGCCTGGATGCTGCTGCTTTCTGTGCTGGATGCGCCTGACAGTCAGGCTGCGCCCAGCCTGCATTGGCCCTGGCTGCTCACGCTCAGTAATTATGTCAATGCCTGGCGCGTGATTCCCCTGGCGCACTATTACGCCAACAGCCTCCTGGTTGCCAGCAGCGTTATGCTGGGTCAGGTGAGCACTGCGATGTTGGCGGGCTATGTCTTTGCCCGTTTGCAGTTCCGCGGCCGCGACCTGCTTTTCCTGCTTTTCCTGGGCACCTTGCTCGTACCCACGGAAGTCACCCTGGTGCCGAGCTTCCTGCTCATGCGTTGGCTGGGCTGGGTTGACCGCTTGCCCGCGCTGACCGTGCCTTTCCTGGCGCACCCCACGGCGATCTTCTTGCTGCGCCAATATCTGCTGACGATCCCCAGCGCGCTGGAAGATGCGGCGCGCATGGATGGTTGTTCGCGGCTGCAAGTCTTGTGGCACGTATTCATCCCGCTGGCCCTACCTGCGGCCGGCGTGGTGGGCGCCTTCAGCTTCCTGTGGACGTGGAAAGCGTTCGTTTGGCCCCTGATCATCATCCAGACTCCAACGCGCTACACGATTCCAGTCGGCCTGGCCATGCTGCAAAGTGAGCTTGGCACAAACTGGCCTCTGCTCATGGCAGCCACGGCGCTTGCCACCCTGCCCGTCCTGTTGATTTACGCGCTCGTTCAGCGCCGGACGTATGTGCTCGATTTTGGCTTCTGAAAAATGTCACGGCTTTCGCCGTTGCCTGGATGCGGCAGGAGCAAGCACCTGCCAGATACTAGCGGTTGGGAGGAATGTTCACCACGATTGCCTGCGTGGAGCAGGCAATCGTCATGTCGGACTCGGTCGAACCAGCGCGCACACCCCGTGCGCCCAGAGAAGCAATAGGAGATCGTATGCCTGCAATGACCAGGCGGCCGCGCCGCCTGCTTTTGATCATATTCCTGGCTGTTCTTCTGACAGCCTGCGTTCCTGCATCACCCACACCTGGTGGATCAGCCGCTCCATCGGGCGCGCCAACCACAACCCCGCCCGCGTCAGCGACTGCGGCCGGCGCGCCGGCCAGCGTCACGCGTCTTACCCTGTGGCATGCCTATGGAGGCGCCCTCGGCCAATCGTTCGAGGCGCTGGTGCAGCAGTTCAACCAAACCCATTCCGCCATTCAGATTGAGCCGAGCTATGGCGGCACGCTCTTCACGATGCGTGAAAAACTCGTCACCGCGCTCGCCGCGCAATCCGGGCCAGACATCGCCCAAATTGATCAATTCTGGTCGTCGGAACTGGCCGATGCCGGCGCGCTCGTCAGCCTGGACGATTTCCTGGCCCAAGACGCCACCTTGAACCGCAGCGACATCTGGGACAAAGCCTGGCAGACGGCCAGTTACCAGGGCAAGCTCTGGTCCATGCCCTTTGCGCTGAGCAACATCGCGCTCTACTACAACAAGGCGCTCTTCCAGCAGGCCGGCCTTGACCCCAACCAGCCGCCGGCCACGTGGGAAATGCTGGCCGCAACTGCGCAACAGCTCACCCGCGACGCCGACGCCAACGGTACGCCGGAGCAGTGGGGCCTCACCATGCCGCTCAAGGCTAACGAAGGTAATGTCTACTACTGGTTGGCATTTTTGTGGCAAAACAACGGCGCGCTCTTCAGCGATGACTTCAAAGCGGTGCGCTTCAACGAGCCGGCCGGCGTCGAGGCGCTGCAATTCTGGATTGACCTGGCGAAGAAGGAACGCGCGCTGCCCGTGGCGCCGCCAGACAACGGCTTCGAAGGCGGCAAGGTGGGCATGACCATCGCCTCAACTGCGCGCTTGAGCGCGCTGCGCAAGGCCGTGGGCGCGGACAACCTGGGCATGGCGCCTCTGCCCGCGCATAAACGCGCCGCCACCGGCGTGGGCGGCGCCAACCTGGCGATCCTCAGCGGCGCCAAAGACCAGGCCGCGGCCTGGGAATTCATCCGCTGGATGACCAGCCCAGAAATCAACCTAGCGTGGAGCACCGCCAGCGGCTATCTGCCGTTGCGACAATCCGTGGTGCAATCGGCCGCCTACCAGGATTACCTCAAGCAAACCCCACAGGCGCAGGTCATCCTGGACCAAATGGCGGTCGCGGTCGTGCGGCCCAATGTGCCGGCCTACACTGCGGTTTCGCGCGAGGTCGGCCTTGCCATCGAAGCGGTCTTCTTCACTGATGTCAGCGCGCAAGACGCGCTCGATGCCGCCGCGGCCGCGTCTGCGTCCGCGTTGAAATAGGGTCACGGCCACGGTTTAGCGGCAATTAGAGACTGCCGCTAAACCATGGCCGCTATGATAGAAAGCATTTGACAACCAGCAGACGACAATTACAATAGGCGTATGAACTTCGAGTGGGACGTTCCGAAGAACAAAGCCAACCTCCTCAAACACGGGATCGCGTTTGAAGACGTAACTTCGCTTTTCGAGGAAGGCGCTCGCCTACTCATTGATTACGATGACCGAGAAGAATATGGCGAAGACCGTTGGATCGGCATTGGAGCGTTGCGACAACACGTTGTAGTTGTCGTTTTCACTGAGCCTGGCCCTAACACTGTCCGTCTCATTTCTGCCCGTAGAGCAAACCGCGATGAAAGAACAAAATACTTCAACACCTTTGAAAACCGACTGGGAACGCCTGGATCGCATGACTGACGATGATATTGATTATGCAGATATCCCGCCACTGGGAGACGAGTTCTTTGCACAGGCGCGCCTGTACATTCCGCCCTCAAAACGAGCGAACTTCGTTGAATTGGACTCTGATGTCATGACCTGGTTCCAGCAACGTGACCAGCACTATCCGAACTTGATCAACGTTGTCCTGAGAAAGTATATCGAGATACAGCAGGAAATCGCCAGATAAGCAACAAACGAAATCCACGGCTCTCAACCGTGGGTTTCGCTCTCTTGGCCTACCCATCTGACAGCGCTGCGATCTGCGTAGCCAGGCTTATGCGTTTGTTCGACCTATCCTGGGGCAACCCCGCGCCTTCAGCCGCCGGACGCTCGCTGCCACCAACGCAGGACCCGCAGGGCGCGCAGGGTGTTCCAGCGGCCGGGCTGCCCCACGGCGTCCATTTCGAAGAAGACGCGGCCGGCCCAATTTTGTCCCTGCTTCCAGCGACCGTCGGCCGTGCGTTTGCTCAGCAGAAGCTCAATGGCATCCGTCATGCGTTCGTCTGCGGGCGCGTTGATCCACTGGAAGTAGTCGAGGGCGCGCAGGAAATCGTAGCGCCAGCGCGGCGGGAAGTATATCCGTGCCATGGCCGGATCAGCCACTTTGCCGGTGCGGTGCGAACGATAGAGACGATGCTGCCAGAGAAACTCGTGCGCCCGGTCAACCGCCGCCTGCACCTTGTCGGCCTCAGAGGGCGCCAGGAGCGTGTATTCGTGCAAACCTTCCAGCGCCGACAGCGTGGTGTGGAACGAGCTGTGCGTGGCGCCGTGCGGCCGTTCGCAGTTCCAGCCGCCGTCGTCCATTTGCTGGCCGAGCAGATGCGTAACGATCTGCGGCACGCGGTCATCCTGGCTGCGAAAGTAGCTGAGCAGCGCCAACACCATGCCGGTGACGCACGTTTCGCTGTACTTGTACGACTTGAAGAAGTTGATGCCGCCATCGTGGTAGAACCCTTTGTTCAGCAGCAGTGCGCAGCCGGCCTGCGCCTGCGCGTTGTCCGGAGGCAGGTCCAGGTGACGCAGCGTCAACAGGGTGTAGGTGGTCGAAATCCACTTCGGCGAGTAAAGCCCGCCGCCCCACGTGCCGGTCGGGTCTTGGCAAGCCAGCAGCTGCGCGCCCCAGCCGGTCAGCGCAACCTGCGCCCGGTCGGCCTCCCAGCGGGCAGGCGATTCATCCAACAAATCACGGCGGGTTTGCCAGCGAATGGCCGGGTCGCCCGCCAACAACCAGGCAATCGTCATCTCATCCATCGTTGTCATCAGGCCTCCTAGTCCGCTCGTATAGTTGTTGGCATCCGCATACCGATTCTACTCCATCGTTACGCATTTCCTCAAACGGTCGCCCGCGCCAGGTGCATTTCAAACTGGGGGCGGGTCGGACGCCGGGCGATTGAGATCGCTGCAGCCACTGCTAAGCCCAACCGGCGTGGGCTGCGCCCCGAAATTGAGATGCATCCCCCGCGCCCACGCGCGACAGGATCACGCCGCAAACGCAAGTCAACGGCTGTTGGTTGTTCTTTATTTGCAGGCGTTTTCGCCCACAACCCGCGCGCCCTGGGTAATTGATCCGCGCGGCGCCCGGCGATAAGACAAAGGAGAACTGATGCTCACACGCTGCGCATGGGCGGCGGCGTCCAACCCGCTTTACCTGGCCTATCATGATGAGGAATGGGGTGTGCCCCTGCATGACGACCGCGGGCTCTTCGAGATGCTGATCCTTGAAGGCATGCAGGCGGGGTTGAGTTGGTCAACCATTCTCAACAAGCGGACCAACTTCCGGCTGGCCTTCGCGGGCTTCCACGCTGCCAAAATCGCAGCCTACGATGTTGACGACGTGGCCGCGCTCTTAGCCAACCCTGGCATTGTGCGCAACCGGCTCAAAATCGCCGCCGCCATCAACAATGCCCAGGCCTTCCTGGCCCTGCAGGCGGAATTCGGCAGCTTCGACGCCTACATATGGCAGTTCGTGGGCGGCCAGCCGGTGCGCAATGCCTGGCAAGCGCTGCGCGACCTTCCCGCGCACACGCCCATCTCGGATGCGATGAGCAAAGATCTGCGGCGGCGCGGCTTCAAGTTCGTCGGCTCCACCATCTGCTACGCCTTCATGCAGGCAACCGGCATGGTCAACGACCATGTGGTCAGCTGCTTCCGCTATGACCAGGTTTGAACGGAAACAGGCCACCAACCGGGGCTTTTTGGCGCCCTGGTTCATGGCCTGTATCGCTATCCGGCAGATTGCCGCCCTGTCATGGGCTAGAGGATCAGCTCTGCTTTGACCATGGCATCCCCAGGCGTCTCGGTCAGCGTGAAGCCCAACTTCTGGCTAATGCTGCGCATCAAGTAATTGCTCGGCGCAAATTCGGCCTGGATGCGGCCCATGCCCTCAGCCCGACCCACCTCGATCAAGCGTTGCAGCAGTTCCTTGCCCAGGCCCTGCCCCTGGTAGCGGTCGTTGATCAAGAGATTGAAGCTGCCGGCGTCGGAGCCAAATACCTTCTGCAGGCGCGCAACGCCAAAGATGGCCCGCTCGCCAGTGTCTGGATCTTCGCCACGCGCCACCAACGCCATCTCACGATCGTAATCTATGAAGCACAGGCGTGAGAGGCGTTCGTGCGCCACGCGTTCGCCCAACAACATGGGGCTGAGGTAACGCATGTTGACGCTGCTCTCGGACAGCGTTTGGTGGAATTTCACCAGCATCGGCTCGTCTTCAGGCCGGATGGGCCGGATGATAGCCTTCTGGCCGTTTTTCAAGGTCCACCAGGCTGCATACTGACTCGGATAAGGGCGCACAGCCAGCCGCGGAAGCGCCTTGGCCGGCACGTCGGCGCCGTAGACTACCACGCGCGCATCGAGTGCGATCAACGACGCGCGGCCATCCGCCCTCGGCTCCATCGCCAGCAGGGGATTGATGTCAAGCTCCTTGATCCAGGGCTGCTCCACAATCAACTGACTGAAATTGACCAGGATCTGCTCCAGCGCGGCCATGTCCACTGCCTTGCGCCCGCGTACCCCTTTCAATGCCCGGCTGATCACTGTCTGTTCCACCATGCGTCGCGCCAGCGTGGTGTTGAGGGGCGGCAGTCCCAGCGAACGGTCTTTGAAGACCTCCACCAGCGGCCCACCGGAGCCGAAGAGCAGCACCGGTCCAAACTGCGGGTCCACGCTCGAACCGATGATCAGTTCATACGCGCCTTCCAGCTTGATCATCGGCTGCACGGTAACGCCCTGGAAATGCTCGGCCCCTACCCGCTCACGCACCGCCCGTTCGATCGCCCGATACGCGTAACCCACATCGTCTGCGTTTTGCAGGTTGAGGCGCACACCGCCGACGTCGGTCTTGTGTGTGATTGTTTCCGAATAGATCTTCAGCACGACGGGGTAGCCGAACTTGTCGGCCCAGGCCACGGCGTCCGCCTCACTGGTCGCAATTTCCGTAGGCACGATGGGGATATCGTACAGCGCCAGCAACTGCTTGGATTCGGTCTCAGTCATGATCGTACGGCCGGATGCGCGCACGGCATCCACCAACTGCGCTGCGTGGGCGCGATTTTGGCCGCCGGTCTCCACATCGGTGCGCAGCACAGGCGTTTCGTAGAGGCCGCGCAGGTTGTAGCTGTAACGCCACATGTAGTTGAACATGCGCGTGGCGGTGTCAGGGTAGTTGAAGGTGGGGATTGTGCCCTGATTGAGGATCGCCTCTCCCTTTTCTACGTCCGCCCCGCCCATCCAACTGGCCAGCACCGGCTTACCCGTCGTCTGGGCAAACGGCACGAGCGCCTCGGCCGTGCGCGTGGCATCCGTCATGGCCTGGGGCGTGAGGATGACGAGCAGCCCATCGCTGTTGGCGTCGCGGGCCGCAATTTCGAGCGCCTGCGCGTATCGCTGCGGGCTGGCGTCGCCCAACACATCCACCGGATTGTTGTGACTCCACGCGGATGGCAGGATCTTGTTCAGTTCCTCGTACGTGGCCTGGGACAGTTCGGCCAGCTCACCGCCGCCCATGAGCAGGGCATCGGTTGCCAGCACGCCCGGCCCGCCGGCGTTGGTGACGATCGTCAGGCGTCCCCCCGTGGGTCGCGGCTGCTTGGAAAGCACCTCGGACATATAAAAAAGATCGGAAATGCTGTTCACGCGCAGGACGCCGCTGCGCCGGAAAGCCGATTCGAGCACTTCGTCGCTGCCAGTCAACGAACCGGTATGCGAAGCGGCGGCCTTGGCTGCCCCTTCGGTGCGCCCGGGCTTGATGACAATAATCGGCTTGGTCAGCGCGATTTCACGGGCGGCCGAGAGAAACGCCCGTGCATCGCCGATCGTTTCCATGTAGATGACAATGCTCTCGGTGCGTGGATCATCGCCCAGGTAATGGATCAAATCGCCCCAGCCGACATCCAACATAGAACCGATGGAGACAAAGGCAGTGAAACCCACATTTTGCTTGAAGCTCCAGTCAAGAACGGCCGTGCACAGCGCGCCGCTTTGACTGATGAAGCCAACCTTGCCGGGGCGCGCAATGGCGTTGGCAAAGGTGGCGTTCATGCCGCTCAAGCAGTTCATCACACCCAGGCAGTTGGGGCCGATGATGCGCATCTTGTTGCGCGCCTGCGCCATGATCTGCGTCTCCAGCGCGACACCCTCCGGACCGGTCTCCTTGAAGCCGGCCGAGATGATGATCGCGCCGCGCACGCCAGATTCGACGCACTCGCCGATGATGTCGGGCACCGTGGGCGCAGGCGTCACGATCACCGCCAGGTCAATCGGGTCAGGCACCTCACGGATGCTTGGATACGCTTTGATGCCCAACACGTTGGGCCGTTTGGGGTTGATGGGGAAGATGGTGCCCCCGAAGGGACTGCTGATCAGATTCCAAAGAATGGTGCGCCCCACACTGCCTACTTTTTCGGTGGCGCCGATCAGCGCGATCGTCTGCGGGTTGAAGATGGCATGGAGCGGCTGCTGATCGTAACGGAGGTAATCGTGTGCCGGATCAATGCCCGGCGTTCGTGATGTTTGGGTCATCTTTCCATCCAGTTCTTGTTCTGTGATTTTACAGCTTATCCACGGCGTGCAGCGTGCGCTGCCGGCCACGAAACGTTGCCAACCAACGGATGCCCACGCGGCGCGTCATCCCCAGAGCCACATCGAATCCGGCCGCCAGGTCAGCGGGACGGTGGCTGTCCGAACCGAAGGTAATCCATTGATTAGTGCACTCGCTTGAGAATGATTGTAACACACGTCGTGTCGTGGTACAATACCTGCAAGCATTCTGTTACAAAATGGTCTTGTCCGATGAGCATTCTACCCATCAACCTGGATGATCTGATCAACGCCCGTTCGGTTGAGTCGGTGCGCCGCGAATTCAAAGGAACCTGGTCTGCTCCCATCCTGGATCAAACGATTCGCACGATCGGCGCCTTTGCCAACGATTTTTTCAACCTCAACGGCGGCTACATCGTGATCGGAGTGGATGAACATAACGGTTTACCGGTCTTGCCGCCGCGCGGCCTCGAAGGTTTCAATCTTGATGAGATTCAGAAACAGATTCGAGGAAACTGTAAGAAGATTGATCCTGAGTACCAACCAGTGATTGCGCCTGAGGTATACCAGGGAAAACAGATTCTGGTCATATGGGCTCCGGCCGGCGATGTGCGACCCTACCTGGCGCCAGAGGCGACCCGCGGCGGCGAGCGAAGGTATTTCGTCAGGCAAGGCGCTGAAACGGTCGAGGCCAGAAGTGAAATTCTGACCCAGCTCATGGCTATGACTGCCAAAGTTCCCTTCGACGACCGTCGCAGCCTGGGGCATACGATTGACGTGATTTCACCGGCGCTGGTTCGCAACTTCTTATCCGACATCAAGAGCGATCTCGTGTCACCGGGCGTCCAGATTGCAGATCAAGATTTGTATCGGTACCTACGAATTTCGGCCCAAGTGAACGGTTTCGATGCGCCCAGGAATGTCGCCCTCCTTTTCTTCGTCAATGAACCGGAGATCTACTTCCCAGGCGCAAGAATCGAAGTGGTGCAATTTGGAGATGGGGCCGGCGGCGACCTCATCGAAGAGAAGCTGTTCCGCGGGCCGTTGTCAGCGCAGGTGCGGCAAGCGTTGGACTATTTGGATGCCTTGAGCACTACGATGATTCGGAAGATTCCCCGGCAGGCCGAAGCCCACAAAACGGTCGCTTTTCCATACGAAGCGATGGAAGAAGCCCTGGTGAACGCAGTGTATCATCGCAGCTACGAAGGAGTGCAGGAGCCGGTAAAGGTCTACCTCTATCCTGACCGGATGGAAATCATCAGCTACCCTGGTCCGGTGCCAGGCATCGAAATGCGGCATTTCGAGGTGGGCGCGACCGTGCCTCCGGTGCCGAGTCGCAATAGGCGTATAGGTGAATTCTTGAAAGAACTTCGCCTGGCTGAAGGGCGCGGGACAGGCATTCCCAAAATCTACCGCAAGATGAATGAAAACGGTTCGCCGCGACCGATTTTTGAGTTTGATGAGAGCCGAACTTACTTTCGCGTTATTCTCCCGGCCCATCCCCAATATGTGGTCATCCACGCACTACGCGAAAGCGCCCATTTGTGGGCCGCAGGTGAGCGTCAACGGGCTATTGAGAACCTGGAAGAGGCGGCGAGTCGCGCAGCGAACTCCGGCGCGCTCGTGGCGCAGATGATTGAATATCACGCTTTCTTGGGTAATGCTCGCGCAGCTGAGAGGCTTTTTGCCAGCGTTCGCTCCGACGCGACGATGATGGATGCACATCTACCCTTCATTGCCATGGCGAGATATTACCTCGACATCGGCGAGCCCTTGAAGGCAGCAGACCTGCTTTCTCAAATTCCGTCGCCGACGAGAATTGATGACCTCATCGAGCTTGCTGTTTTGTACAAAAGGTCTGGCCGCTTTGCCGATGCACACAGCGTGTTCGCGTCAAATTACGACATGATCAAAGACAGCGCCAAAGCTGTACATGAATATGCTCAGACGAAGCTCAGGCTGTCTATGTCTTCAGCATCAAGAGACAGAGCGACGAAGCGGCGGCTGACGCGAGACGCGATTGAGTTGCTGCGACGCGCTATTCAGTTGTCTGACGATCGTGTTCGCAACGCATGGTGCTACTTCGACCTGGCCAAGGCGCTGACCTGGCTAAAAGCCCCAGATACTGAGATACGCCAGGCCTATGAAAAGGCGCTGGAGCTGCAGCCAAACGAACCACGATTCAGTGAGTCGTTCGAGGATTGGGAGCGAAAATGACAAGAATTACTACCCACACCAGAGAAATGACAGCGGCCGGCATAGTGGCTTTTCCCTAGAATCAAGGATTGATCCCATGATTTCAACCAGTTATCAGATCCCGGGCCTTGTCTTAACCGACCATGACTTCAGCGTGCCGCTCGATCATGCGCAGCCGCACGGCGAGCAGATCAGCGTTTTTGCGCGGGAGGTCGTTGCGGTTGACAAGACCCATGCGAACCTGCCCTGGCTCGTCTTTTTTCAGGGCGGCCCTGGCTATGCCTCGCCCCGCCCTGACAGCAACGGCGGTTGGCTCAAACGCGCGCTGCGAGATTACCGGGTCCTCCTGCTTGATCAGCGCGGCACCGGCCGCAGCACGCCGCTGACGTTCCAGACCCTGGCGCGCTTGCCGTCGCCCCAGGCCCAGGCCGACTATGTGAAAAACTTTCGCGCCGACGCCATCGTGCGCGATGCCGAGGCGATTCGCCAGACCCTGGCCGGCGCGGAAACGCCGTGGACTGCGCTTGGGCAGAGCTTCGGCGGTTTCTGCCTGTTGACCTATCTCTCGCTGGCCCCTCAAGGCCTGGCCGCGGCGCTCATCACCGGCGGTCTGGCCTCCCTGACCCGCCCCGTGGATGATGTCTATCGCGCCACCTATCGCCGGGTGCTGAGCCGGAATCAGCGCTTCTACGAACGCTATCCGCAGGATGTGGCGCGGGGCCAACGCATCGTGGACTACCTGCTGACGCACGATGTTCGCTTGCCGAGCGGCGGACGCCTGACTGCGCGCCGCTTCCAGCAGGTGGGCATGGGCTTTGGCGCCAGCAACGGCTTCGAAGAGGTGCATTACCTGCTGGAAAACGCCTTTGTCGCTGGCGCCCATGGCCCGGAAATCAACTTTGTCTTTCTGCGCGCGCTCGAGTCCATGCAGCCCTTTGACACCAACCCCATCTATGCCTTGCTGCACGAGCCGTGCTACTGCCAGGGCGCCGCCGCCAACTGGTCGGCGGCGCGCGTGCAAGCCGAATTCCCTGCGTTCGATCTGCACGCAGCCGCAAACGGCCAGACGCCAGTCTACTTGATGGGCGAAATGATCTTCCCGTGGATGTTCGAAGATTATGCCTACCTGCAGCCGCTGCAAGCCGCCGCGGAAATCCTGGCCGCGTACGACGGCTGGCCGCGGCTGTATGATGTGGACGTTCTGCGCGCCAACCGCGTGCCGGTGGCAGCCCTTTCCTACTACGATGATATGTATGTCGAAATGGCATTCGCAGAGGAGACAGCGCACACCGTGCGCGGCCTCAAGCTGTGGGTGACCAATGAATACGACCATAATGGCCTGCGCGCCGACGGCGAGCGTGTGCTGGGCCGCCTGTTGGACATGCTGCACGGCGCAGTCTAAACTGATCACGCCGGTCCACGCAATCGCGTGCAGCCGTTGGCCGGCAAGAACGACAAGGGGACTTAGATGGGATTTTTCGATACGCTCAAATCCGTCTTCAAGGGCGGCGGCGATCGCAAGCCGCCGGATGCCAGCGCCTGGTACTACGTGCGCTGCCAGCGCTGCGGCGAAGTCATCAGGGCGCGGGTGGACATGCGCAATGATCCGAGCGAAGATGACGACGGACAGTACATCGTACGAAAAACGCTGGTCGGGGGCGCGCGCCGCTGCTTTGCCCGCCTGGAAATGACCCTGACCTTGGACGCCGGCCGCCGCCTGCAAAGCCAGGAGGTGACAGGCGGCGAGTTCGTCACAGAGGCCGATTACACGGCGTCCCTGGCGTAGGGCAGGCCCGGCTGCGCCAGCGTGTGCCACACGCTACGATCCAGACGCCGCAGGTGGAGATGCACTGACCGCCGGCAGCGCCTCGACCGCGGCCTCGCGATCGAGCTGCGTATCTTCCCAAGACACCGGGTCTTCCAATGGCTCCAGGTGCGTCACGATGGTGACGCCCGTCAGCGCCTCGCGCACCTCGCGTTCAATCTGCTCCAGCAGTTGATGGCCTTGCTGCACCGTCCACTGGCCAGGCACCAGGATGTGAACCGACATGAAGCGCCGCGAAGCCGATTGGCGCGTGCGCAAAGCATGGAACTGCAGACCATGCACGCGATACTTGTCCAGGATATTGGTCACAATGCCGCGTTCAGGGACGGGCCAGGCTGTATCGAGCAGCCCAAGCGCCGAGCGCCGCACGAGCTGCACGCCCGACCAAACGATGTTGAGCGCAACGGCAATGGCAATCAGCGGATCCAGGCGCTCCCAGCCGGTCAATGCCACGGCCCCGATGCCGGCCACCACCCCGACCGAGGTCCAGACGTCGGTCATCAAATGCTGCGAGTCCGCCTCCAGCGTGATCGAGCCGAAGCGCTTGCCCGCGCGCCGCAGCACCAGGGCCACGCCCAGGTTGATGAGCGAGGCCAGCACGGAAATGCCCAGGCCCAGGCCAACCGCTTCTAACGGCTGCGGGTGCAGGAGGCGATTCCACGCCGCAACGCCGATGCTGATGGCCGCCACCAGGATCAACGCGCCTTCCACGCCGCTGCTGAAATACTCGGCCTTGTCATGCCCATAGACATGATCCTCGTCGGGCGGCCGCGCGGCCACGGTCAACATCGCCAGCGCCATCAGGGCGGCCGCCAGGTTGACCACCGATTCGAGGGCATCGGACAAGAGGCCAACCGAACCGGTGACGAAATAGGCGGCCGTCTTCAGGCCGATGGTCAAGATGGCCGCGGCAATCGAAAGCCAGGCGAAACGCGTCAACGAAGGTCGGTGCATGATCTATCCTTTCAATGACTGATCGTCTTGGTCAGTGATTTGTTGCACACATAGCATGTGGGGCGAAGTGAGGTATCGGTCAGTGTTTGGCAGACGGCGCACGGGTTGAGCTGACCACTGCGCAGGGGAACTTTCACACGTCGGCCGAGTTGGGTCGGGTCAACCGCGGCGCCGTACGTGATTGCAGCTTCGGGGCAAGCCGCCGCACAGATACCGCAGTCCACGCAGTCAGCGGCAATGAAACTAAGGTCAAACGCAGTCAAGGGCGCAGCATCTGGCGTGGAAGCCGCTTGCTCTTGCGTTGTCCAGCGAATCGCCGCCGTGGGGCAGAACCGCGCGCAGAGGCTGCACGCGCTGCATTCTGCACTGACTTCAACGGTAGCCCACGGCAGATCGCTGACATCAAGCGCCGGCGCGGAAGGCTGACCGAGTCGAGACAAAGCCGCCGTCAGGTGGCGGCGTTGATAGGGCACTTCATCGCCGCGCTGCAGTGGCGGCACGATGGTCATGTCAGGCGGCGCTAACGGATCAACAGCCACCGCGGAGACCACCTGCGCGGTCGTGCGCCGCAAGAAGGTCAGGAATTCGCGGCGTGAATAGGACGGCTGCTGACCGGAAAAGAGATCCACGCGATGCGATGCAACCAGCGCGCCTGGCTCGGTGAGCTGCGTACGCAGTTTCACCGCATGACCCCAGACTGCCAGCAAGCGATCAGCATGCGCCGCCGTCTCGCGAATCAGGGGCGCGGCCTTGCCGAGTGGACACCCGGCGCAGCCGCTGTCATTCAGCCACAGGTTGCGCTGCCGTGGTCTTGCCAGGTCCAGTAGCTCACCCAGGGAGAGCGCCGCCAGGCAGCGGCCGGTCTGTAACACCGCCTCCACGGGCGCGGCGGTTTTGTCGGCATGCCCATTGGCCGGGCACGTCAGTTCCAGCGCGCGCGCGGTGAGCGGCGCTGCGGCATCCAACAGCTTCTGATCATCCTGCATTTGCCTGGGAGTTGAAAAGACGCCCGTTGGACATTCCTTGAGGCAAACTCCGCACTGCACGCAGGCCTCCGGCTCGATCTGCACGTTCGGTCCGTAAACCGAGATTGCGGCGACCGGACACGCCTGCGCGCAAAGATCGCAGTTGGCCGCCTTGAATCGGCGATTGAGGCACAGGCCGTCATTGACAGCCGGCGTCTCGGCGCTGAATGTGGCGAAAAGTTTGGTCAGGAGCGTGAGATCAGGCATCTGGCAATCTACTCATCAGAGATAAAGGCCTGGCCGAAAAGCGCCATGTGGTCGCGACGCCCTTTCTAGCCAGTCTCCAGAGCAACAGGCAGTCGCTCAGCGCTGGTCAAGTATTGCATGCGCTGTTTCGATTGTATCACAGGGTCATGGGCAGGTCAAAGCACCGCACGGCAGATTGACAAACGGCGCTTCCTGTGCTAACATATGAATGGTTATTCATATGTTAGCGAATGAACGGCGGATTTGATGGATCCCAGTGTGATCAACATGGTAGATGAACATCCCTTGCAACAGGCTGTTCCGTTGCTGGCGCCTGAGCAAGCTGCGCGTCTGGCTGATCTTTTCAAGTCGCTGAGCGATCCAACACGCGTGCGTCTGATGTCGGCGCTGGCGCAGACGCCAGAACTGTGCGTCAGCGATCTCAGCACGCTCTTGGGCATGGGGCAGTCGGCGGTTTCGCACCAACTGGCCTACCTGCGTGAGATGAGCCTGGTGCGCATGCGCCGCGCCGGACGCCACATCTTCTACGCCCTGGACGATGATCATATTCAACGCCTGTTCGAGCAAGGTCTCGATCACGTGCGACATGGGTGATTCTGTGCAAAAGATCAAACTTGACCTGCCGGTCATTTTACCTGCAAACGGGGATTGCCAGCCCTGCACCGAACGTCTGTTGGAGACCTTGCGCCAGCGCGGCGGCCTCTTCGAGGCCCATCTCGATCACAACGGCGGCCAGGCGGCTCAACTATGCCTCCACTATGACCCCAGCCTGGTGACGATGGCCATGGTGGAGCAGCATGCGCGCGAGGCTGGCATCAGCGTGCAGCAGCGCTATCGTCACCGTGAGTTGACCATCGAAGGCATGGACTGCGCCGATTGCGCCCTGAAGCTGGAGCGCGGGGTGGGCCAGCTGAACGGGGTGCTGAACGCTGCGGTCAACTTCACGGCCGGCAAGATGTGGGTTGAGTATGACACCGATGCCGTGGACCAGAGCGTCATCGCCGGACGCATCCATCGGCTGGGCTATGCGGTGAAGGAAGAAGGCGCAGAAACCACGGGCGCGCAAGAAACAGCGCCAGCCTTCGTGCGCTTCCTCACGGCGCACCCGCGAGATGTCTCCACGCTGCTGGCGGGGCTGCTGCTGGCGGCGGCTGGCGCGCTGACGCTGGCTGGCGCGGCCGGCTGGATGGTCAATGCCGTGGCTGTGCTCGCAACCGCCACAGGCGGCTGGTTCGTGGCGCGACGGGGACTCAGCGCGCTGTGGATCAATCGCGAGCTGGACATGAACTTCCTCATGACGCTGGCAGCCGTCGGCGCGCTGGTCATCGGGGAGGTGCAGGAAGCCGCGCTGGTCATGTTCCTCTTCAGCCTGGGCGAAACGCTTGAAGCCTACACGATGGATCGTGCGCGCCAGAGCATCCGCAGCCTGTTGACGCTGGCGCCGGCCACGGCCACCCGCCTGACGGGCTGTCTGGACTGCGAGGAGCATCTGGGACAGGATGGCTACAGCGGCGGGATTTGCCCCTTCTGCGCGCAGCATGAGACGCGCGTGCCCGTGGCTGAACTGCGCGTGGGCGACCTGATCCTGGTCAAAGCGGGCGAACGCATCGCCATGGATGGAATCGTCACGGCTGGCAGCTCCACGGTCAATCAGGCTTCTGTCACCGGCGAAAGCGCGCCGGTAGACAAAGCCGTGCACGCCGAGGTCTTTGCCGGCACGCTCAATGGCAGCGGCGCGCTCGAAGTGCAGGTCACGCACCTGGCGGCCGATAACACGATCAGCCGTTTGATTCACCTGGTAGAACAGGCGCAGGCGCAGAAGGCGCCCACGCAGCGCTGGGTTGACCGCTTTGCGCGCATCTACACTCCCGCCGTGGTGGTGGGCGCGCTGTTCATCGCCCTGGCGCCTCCGCTCCTGGCCGGCCAGCCTTTCTGGAATCTGCCCGACGGAGCGCACGGCTGGCTCTACCGGGCGCTGACCATGCTGGTGATCGCGTGCCCCTGCGCGCTGGTCATCTCCACGCCGGTCAGCATTGTCAGCGCCATCAGCCGCGCGGCGCAGCAGGGCATTTTGATCAAAGGCGGCGCCTATCTGGAGGCGGTTGGTCGCTTGCGCGTCGTCGCCTTTGACAAGACCGGCACGTTGACGGAGGGCGAACCGGCCCTGACCGACCTGACGCCCAACCCAGACGCTGGGATGACAGCCAACGAGGTGCTGGCCGTGGCCGCAGCCGTCGAAAGCCGCTCCGAGCATCCGTTGGCGCAGGCTGTGGTGCGCGCGGCGCTTGAAAGAGGTCTCACGGTGATACCCGCGCTGGAGGTGCAGGCCTTGAGCGGTCGTGGCGCGCGCGGGCTGGTGGCGGGAAGCGATATCCTGGTAGGCAGCGTGGCCTTGTTTGAAGAGTTCGGGCAGATCCTGACGCCTGGCCTGACCCAGGCTGTGGCCGATTTGGAGGCAGCCGGGAAGACGGTCATGCTGGTGGGAAGAGCGACTGGGCCGGTGCTCGGTCTACTGGCCGTGGCTGACCGCGTGCGGCCGGATGCGCGCGAGGCGCTGGTCAGCCTTAAGCGTGCGGGCATCACCCACACCGTCATGCTGACTGGCGACAATGAGCGCACCGCACAGGCCATTGCCCGGCAAGCTGGCGTGGATGAGGTGCGTGCGAGCCTGCGGCCGGCGCAGAAAGTGGCCGCGGTGGAAGCGCTGCTGGCGACGTATGGCGCGGCGGCGATGGTGGGCGACGGCGTCAACGACGCGCCCGCCCTCGCCCGCGCATCAGTCGGCGTGGCCATGGGTGGCGCGGGCAGCGACCAGGCGCTGGAGACGGCCGATGTCGTGTTGATGGGGGATGATTTGCGCAAGCTGCCAACGCTGATCGCCTTGAGCCGTCGCGCCTGGCGCATCGTTCAGCAAAATATCCTTCTCAGTCTGAGCATCAAGGCGGTGTTCATGACGTTGGCCCTGTTTGGCGCCGCCACCCTCTGGATGGCGGTTTTCGCCGACATGGGCGCCTCGCTGATCGTCATCTTCAACGGCATGCGGCTGTTGCGCCGCGCCGCGAGCGAATGAGGACTGTCATCAGTCAGAAGCCGGCAGGCAAACCCATCGGGCGCGCCTGCCCAAATTAAAAGGGGGTTCGAGTATGTATTCCGTTATTGGATTTATCGTTCTGCTGCTGTTCGTTCTGGCCTCATCGGCCATCAAGATCGTACAGGAGTACGAGCGCGGCGTCATTTTCCGCCTGGGGCGGCTGATTGGCGCCAAGGGACCGGGTCTCTTCCTGATCATCCCGTTTGTGGATCGCTTCGTCAAGGTGGATCTGCGCACGATCACGCTCGATGTGCCGGCACAGGAAGCGATCACCAAGGATAATATCACCGTCAAAGTGAACGCGGTCGTCTACTTCCGGGTGGTGGATCCATCGGCCTCGGTTGTCAACGTGGAGGACTATCGCCGGGCGACGTGGAACATTGCGCAGACAACGCTGCGTAACGTGCTGGGCCAGTCGGAACTGGACGAGCTGCTGCAGCATCGCGAAAGCATCAACTCCAAGCTGCAGCGTATCATTGACGAAGCCACCGAACCGTGGGGCGTCAAGGTCTCCATCGTGGAAGTGAAGGACGTGGAACTGCCGCAAACGATGCAGCGCGCGATGGCGCGGCAGGCCGAAGCCGAGCGTGAGAAGCGCGCCAAGATCATTCATGCCGAAGGTGAATTCCAGGCTGCGGTGCAGCTGCGCAACGCCGCCAAGACCATGTCGGACGAGCCGATCGCCATTCAACTCCGCTACCTGCAGACGCTAACCGAAATCGCCGTGGAGAAGAACTCGACGATCATCTTCCCCCTGCCCATTGACCTCTTGACCATCTTACGCAGCATGGTTACGTCTCTGCCAATGGTGTCCACACCCGAAGCAAGCGTCCCGGCCTTGACCACGCCCGCGACCAGCGCCCCCGACGTGGCCGTGGGCTAGGGATGTATGTGAGTTTTGGGGCGTAGCCCACCTTCTTGGGCTACGTCGAGGTTGCCGCGATTCCAATCGCCCGGCGCGTCAGGCGTCGGGCGATTGTCATTTGGCGCAAAGTCCGGGTGAATGTATTACCAGCCGCGCGCGAAATCAGAGCCGGTGCGTGCGTTAGGCGCTTCTGAAGGCTCCATGCCTCATTCCACCGGCGGACGGCGCCTATGAACGACTGGATGCAGCGCAACTTCAAGACCCTGGCCCTGACTCTGCTTTGGCTGCTCAGCCTGGGCGGCGTTGCGCTGTTCGTGCGCCGTCCAACGCCTACCCCCATCGAGATCATTCCGCCGCCCACGGCCACGGCGACGCCGCTGCCCACAGTCACGCCGACGCCGTCTCCGTTGCGCGTTTACGTCAGCGGGGCCGTATCCAAGCCAGACGTTTATGTCCTCACGCCAGGCGCGATCGTCAAGGATGCAATCAGCGCGGCTGGGGGCTTTGGGCCAAACGCCGACCGCGCCAACATCAATCTGGCCCAGCCGCTGTACGACGGCGCGCAGGTGCATGTAGCGAGCGAGGTGGCGCAGGCGACATCGCCGCCGGTCGGAGTCAGCGGACCAGTGGCAACGCCCACCGTCGCGCCCACCAACCTCTCGAACCTGCCGCCAGCCAAAGCCACCCTCGCGCCCGGGACCAAGATCAACATCAACACCGCCAGCCTCAGCGAGCTGCAGCAGCTGCCCGGCATCGGGCCAGCCATGGCGCAGCGCATCGTGGAAGGTCGGCCCTATCGAAGCCCGCAGGATCTGAAAAAAGTCAAGGGCATTGGCGATGTGACGTACGGCAAACTGGCGCCGTTGATTACGGTGCAGTAAAGTGAGCCGGAGCGTCAACCCCGATCTGACTCGCTGCGTAGGACATGAAAAACCCCGCAGCGCCCCTTCTGCTATCGGTCATCTCCCTATCCTCATTTTCAATCAGGCCATGGCGTGGTATAATCCGCACGTCAGATTAACGAAGGAGGCCTGACAGCCCATGACCATTCTGAATCGCATCAACCGCATGGTGTTAGAGCACGGACGTGTGGTCAACGATTCTATCCTGAGTGTGGACACCCTGCTCAATCACCGCATTGACTATGCGTTCAGCGCCTACTGCGGCGACGCGCTGGCGCATCTGGTCAAAGGCCAGCCAGTTGATGTCATTCTCACGGCCGAAGCCAGCGGCATCAGCGTGGCCGTCTTCATGGCGATCGTCCTCAACAACGAGCAGTGGCCGCACCCGGCGGCCGTTGTTTTTGCCAAGAAGAGCCGCCCGGTCACGCTGGCTGAGGATGGCTTCTATGTGATCAACAGTTACAGCCGCACCAAAGAGCGACCAGTGCAGCTTTTCCTGGGTAAACATGTCATTGCGCCTGGCGCGCGCGTCTTCATCGTGGATGACTTCATGGCGCGCGGCACCACCATGTCCGCGCTCGGCGACCTGGTCCTGCAAGCCGGCGCGCAGATCGTCGGCTTCGGCGCTGTCATCGAGAAGGTGTTCGAAAACGGTCGCCAAGAACTACAGCGGTTTGGCGCGCCGGTTCATGCGCTCGTGCAGGTCACATCGCTGGCGGGCGGTCGCATTCACCTGGCCGCCATCCCTGAGGCGGCCGCGTGACTCCCTGCGACCTCTTTGTCACGTGCTTGATTGACCTATTCTACCCTGACACCGGCGAGTCCGCGGTAGCGGTGTTAGAAAAACACGGCGGCCAGGTCAACTTTCGACCGACGCAGGAGTGCTGCGGCCGCTTTGCGCTCGAAGCCGGCTACGTCAACGACGCCATCCAGCAGGCGCAGCATTTCTGTGATCTCTTTGCCGATGCCGAGAACATCGTTGTGCCCTCCGCGGCCTGCGCGGCGATGATCAAGCTCGAGTACCCGCGCCTTCTGCCCAACGATCCACGGGCGGCGACGCTGGCCGGCCGCACGTGGGAATTCAGCCAGTTCTTGGTTGATATCCTGCACGTCAGCGATCCGGAGGTGGCCTACGCAGGGAAGATCGCCTACCAACCGGCCTGCCATCTCCTGCACGATCTGCACAGCGCAGGCCAGGCGCCTGCGCTCCTCAACGCCGTACAGGGCGCCGCGTTGGTGTCCTGGCGCGAATCCGATGAATGCTGCGGCTTTGGCGGCCCCTTTGCACTCAATCTGCCGGAGATAGCGGACTCGATTCTCGAAAGTCATGTTCGCCATATCGAAGCCAGCGGCGCTGATCTTGTGGTCACCTGTGACCCCGGCTGCCTGCTGCACCTCAAGAGCGGGCTGACTCGCGAGGGGTGTCGAGCGCCAGCCGTGCACCTGGCGGACCTGTTGGCCGGCCAGGTCACGCCGCCGGTGCGCCCACCGCCGGCCAAGCCGGTCAAACCGAAGCTGCGTCCGCGCCCCTGGTAGACTGCCGCCCATTTGGAGACAGAATCGTGACCGTTCACCCTTCGTCCTGGCAGTATCCCGATCCATCGCCTCCCGACAGCCGCCGCGACTGGCTGCTGCTCGGCCTGGCCGTGATCGCCATCATCGGCATCACGCTGCTGGCGCCGGGCGGGCTGCTCGACAAAGCCGACAAAGTGGGCTATGCGGTTTGCCATCGCATCACCGTACGTTCCTTCTTGATCGGTGAGCGGCAGATGCCGCTCTGTGCGCGCTGCACCGGCCAGTACCTGGGCGCGGTCGCCGGCCTGCTCTATCTCTTGATCCGCAGGCGCGGGCGCGCCAGCGAGCTGCCAGCCACGCCGGTGCTGGGCGTACTCTTTCTCTTCCTCGGTCTCTGGGCCTTCGATGGCGTCAATTCGTACTTGACTCTCTTCCCTGGCATGCCGCATCTGTACGAGCCGCACAATATCTTGCGCGTGAGCACCGGCCTGCTGCAAGGATTTGCCGTGATCAGCCTGGTATGGCCTGTTTTCAACCTGACGGCCTGGGCGCAGCCTGACCCGCAGCGCTCGCTTGACCATGTGCGCGAGCTGGCCCTGCTGGTGGGCGTAGGCGCGCTGCTCGTGCTGGCGCTGCAGAGCGACGTGGAAGCCATCTTGTTCCCCCTGGCGCTGATCAGCGCGCTGGGCACACTGCTGATGCTGACACTGGTGCTGACGGTAATGGTTCTGCTGATTCTGCGCCGCGCCAACCGCGCACGCGCGTGGCGGCATCTCATTATGACGCTGGCGCTCGGCCTTGCCTCCAGCCTGACCCTCATCGCGCTGATTGACGCCGGCCGCGCGGCATTGACCCAGGCGCTGGGTTTACCGTTTTAACCACGCATCCCGACTGGCCTGGATTGCCAGACGCATCGAAATTTGCTATAATGCGTCTTGTTGTTTGATCCCCACGGTTCTCCCACCCAATTCTCTCTTTTTTTCTCATCACGATCGCAGGAGGCATTGTCATGATTCAGGGTGTCAATTTCAGCGAAATGATCAACCAGAGCATCAAGGTGCTCACCCAACCCCGCATCGAAACCTTCGAGCAGTTCGAGAAGCACGGCGGCCAGCGCGAGGCGCTGACCTATGTGGCCGTGGCCGCGGGCCTGGCCGGCATCGTCGCCTTGATTGTCGGCATTATCACCGGTGGTATTGGCGGCGCCATCATCGCGTTGGTGGGCGCGCTCGTGGCCCCGTTGCTGTCCTTCTTTATCTTTGCCTTTGTCGTCAACTGGATGGGCAAACAGCAGGGCGGCACGGGCACGCAGGATGAGGTGTTCTACTCCTGCGCCCTCTACACCGCGCCCATTCTGGCCGTCACCGGCATCGTGGGCAACATTCCAGTCCTCGGTTGTCTGTTCGCCCCCGTCAGCCTGATTTTGGGGCTCTACCAAATCTATCTCGGCTACCTGGCCACGCGTTCCTCGATGAACCTGGATCAGAATAAGGCGATCATCACTGTAATCGTTGCCATCATCGCGCAGTGGATTGTCTTCGCTGTGATCACCGCGATTGTCGCCGCGATTGCGGTCGGCATCGGTGTGAGTTCAGGCGCCATCAAGCTGCAGTAGGAGGGGACTTTTTTGGACATTCAGAAATCCTTCACCTTCCCGCTCGACGATGAGAAGTGGACCAACAAGGTGCTCGTGGGCGCGGTCATCAGCGCAGTGCCCATTCTGGGCATGGCCGCCAGCGGCTACGGCCTGGACGTGATCAAGAACGTCGTCGAAGATGAGTCGCGGCCCCTGCCCACGTGGGACGACATTGGCGCGATATTCATGCGCGGGTTGATCTACACCATCGGCGTGATCGTCTACTTCTTGCCCTTGCTGATCCTCGGCTGCCTCTTCGCCGTGATTGGCGGCGGCCTGGGCGCAGCCGTGGGCGATTCGCAATCCGCGCAAGACTCTTTCGGGGCCTTGTTGGGCGGAGCCGGTCTCCTCTTCGGCTGCCTGGGTTTGCTCTACACGCTGGCCGTGCTGGTCATCCTGCCCGCGGCCACTGTACGCTTTGCCCTGAGCAACAGGCTGAGCGACATGTTCAAGTTCAGCGTGTTGTTCGATGACATTCGGCGCAATGTCTCCGGCTACCTGACGGTCGTCCTGGTCATCATCGTGGCCGGCATCGTTCTGGGCGCGGTGGTTAGCCTGGTTACCGGCGTACTGGCCTTCATCCCGATTTGCGGCTGGATCGCCGCCTGGCTCATCAGCGCCGGCGCCAGCTTCTACGTCCAGTTGGCGGCCAGCCATCTGTGGGGCCAATTCTATCGCGGCGCCCGCGCCGCAGGCACCGTCGCCCTGTAAACGAGCTGGGCGGTCATAATCAAAAAGGACGCCGACCTTGACGGATCGGCGTCCTTTTTGATTCCCCACAGTCCACCGGGCGCAAGCAACAAACGCTCACCTGTGGTTAATCCTGCTGCTGGCCGTCCTGGTGACGTCAGCCCGGCCAGGGCAGTCTAATAATTGACGTAAAACGAGAACGTCGTACAATCTGGTAAACTATAGAATAAACCACAGTCAGGAGGTCATTCGATGAGCTGGTCGTTTCGGATCGCCCAGGTCTTTGGGATTGACATCAAGATCCATATCACCTTTTTCCTCATTCTCATTCTGGGGGCGGTTCAATGGGGCGGGCCAGCCGGCCTGAGCGGCGCGGCCTTCGGCGTCCTTCTGATGCTGCTTCTCTTCACGTGCGTCACCCTGCACGAACTGGGACACAGCGTGGTGGCGCTGCATTTTGGTATTCCCGTGCGCGAGATCATCCTGCTGCCGCTCGGCGGCGTGGCCGTCATCGGCCGCAACCCCGACAAGCCGCTGCACGAACTGCTGATCGCCATTGCAGGCCCGCTGGTCAACGTTGTCATCGCCATCATTCTGCTGCTCATCAGCGGCTTTGCGATCGGTCTCAACGTGCTCGATGGCCGTGGTCTGCTGAGCGGCCTGCAGATGACGCCCTCGCTCTCCACGCTGCTGGTTTGGCTGTTGTCCGCCAACCTCAGCCTGGTGATTTTCAACCTGATTCCGGCCTTTCCGTTGGACGGCGGCCGCGTGTTGCGCGCACTGTTGGCCATGGCCATGGGTTACCCCCGCGCCACGGTCATCGCTTCTGGCATCGGCCAGGTGGCGGCCATCATCCTGGGCATCGTTGGCGTTCTCAGCGGCAACTTCGTGTTGGCGTTGATTGCCATCTTCATCTTCACCGGCGCCGGGCAAGAAAGCTCCGAGGCGCAGGCGCGCACCGTCCTGGACACCCTGCGTGTGCGCGACGCCTACAATCGGCACGCCATCTCCCTGACCGTGGGCGATCGCATGAGTAAGGTGGTGGGCCACATCCTCACCAGCTACCAGCCCGACTTCGCGGTGACCCAGGGCGACCGCCTGCTGGGCATCATCACGCGCGAGGATGTGCTGCGCGCGCTGAACACAGAAACCAGCGATCTCTATGTAACCCAAATGATGCGTCGCGACTTCGTGCGCGTCAACGCAGACCAGTCGCTGCACGAGGTGCGAGACATCATGAGCGAGAAGGGTGCGCGCACGGTTGCCGTGTACGATAACGAACAGTTCTTGGGCCTGGTGAGCCTGGAGGACATTGCCGAGGCGTTCACAGTGCTCAGCTTTGTGCAGCGCTTCGAGCAGCGGCGCACCACGGCTGGTTCGCAGCCAGCCTGAACACCCAAGCAGGTCAAGCCTGCTCTGCAAGTAGACGCCATGAGCCACCATACACCCGATCCACGAGAAGAAAGCGCGGACAGCAGCCTCGCCGGCAGCGAGTATGAACGCGGCCTGGCGCTGCTCGCCGAACTGCGCGAACGACCAGGCGCGCCAGACGAAACTCTGCAGTTGTGGCGCCTCGCGGTCGCGGGCGCGGCCGCGGCCATGACGCCACACGGTGAGCGCGGCGAAACCGCGTCAGAGATTCTAGCCGAGCTGCCACAGGCGCGCGCAGACCAGTTGATCCAGATGTCCCGCACCCTGCTCAAACAGGCCAATCCACGCGCCTGGCGCGGCGTGATTCTGCTGGCCGAGGCTTTGGCGTTGCGCGCGCGTGTGCTGCGCCTGCCCATTGCGATCGGTGAAGCGCCTGCGCGGCGCGAGCAGGCCATCGGCTTTGCCCTGGCGCAAGCCCAGCGTGCGCTGAAGCGCCGCCAGCATCAGCGCACCCTCAACATTCTGCACGACCTCCTGGCGCTGGCGCCGGACAATCAAGAGGCGCAGGCGCTGCTTGACGCGCTTGCGCAAGCAGCCGAACCGCGCGGCCGCCCATCACGCCGCCGCGATGTGGTTCCTGAGCCGTTTGGCGCGGCCGATGATCCGTTTGCGGAGACGCCGACGCCCCCTCTGTCAATTTGGGATGAAGTCGAACTGCCAGACGCAGAGCCAGAAGCGCCGCGCGCCGCCGCGCCGCTGCGCGAGGTGGATCTGCGCTTCGTCCTGGGACCAGAGGGGCCGGTGGCGCGCTACCTGGGCAACCGCTATGTCTTTCGTCCAGGCCAATTACAAATGGCGGAGACGGTGCTGGAAGCGATACGCAGCGCCAGTCATGCGCTCATCGAAGCCGGCACTGGCTCAGGCAAATCGTTTGCCTACCTGGCGCCGGCCATCTGGTCAGGCCAAAAAGTCCTGGTCGCCACCGCCAATAAGCTACTGCAAGATCAGCTCTGGCTGAAGGACATTCCCGCGCTGCAGCAGGTCGCGCCGCGACCATTCAAGGCGGCGCTGCTCAAAGGGCGCAGCAATTACATCTGCAATCGTAAGCTCGACCAGATGGCGAAACGACCGACCGATGAGCATCTCAAGGCCGGTTTTAGCGCCGGCCGCTTCATCGAGTGGGCGCAGTCCGATTCAGGCGAGATGGATGCGCTGAACCTGCCAGAACGTCTGCGGCCGCATCTGACCATTGAAAATCATGAGTGCCTGGGGAACCGCTGCCCGCTCATCCGTCTTTGCTTCTACGAGCGGGCCAAACGCCGTGTGGAACAGGCGGATGTGGCCGTGGTCAACCATTCGCTGCTGGCCCTGAATCTCAACAGCGAGACGCCTTTCTTTCCCATGCCCGATGTCGTGGTGGTGGATGAAGCGCACGAGCTGGCGAACTACACGGCCGCAGCCCTGCAGTTGACACTGACCTATGGCAAAATCCAGGGCATCATCAACTCGAATCACCTCAACTACAACCTGCCGGGCGACCTGCGCGGCCAGTTGCAGCGCGACAACAACACTCTGTTTGTAGATTTGACCGAAAATGCGCCGCGCGAGGCGTTTGGGCGTTGGGAGCTGCTTGGCGCGCAGCCGGACATGGCGCAGTTGGCGCTGCATTTACAGGAAACGGCCAAGGCGCTGCAAACGATCAAAACGCCCTACGGCAGCGAGGAGATGAACGCGGAGTTCCGGCGCTTCGTGGAGCACTTGACGCTGTCGCAGTTTGAACTGCAGATGATGGCGGCCGAAGTGCCTGCGGGTCGGGTGCGCTTCGTCGAACGCATGAATGACGGCGACCCGCGCTCCATCTTCGTAATCCAGCGGCCATTGGAAGTCAGCGATTTCCTGGCCGAACACCTCTTCGACAAGGTCAAGACGGTCATCTGTACGTCGGCCACGCTGCGCACGTCCGACGGCTATGATTACTTTCGCCGCCAGGTGGGCGCGCCAGAGCGCTGTGTGACGCTGGACGTGCCCAGCCCCTTTGACTACGTTAACAGCGTGTTGATCTACACCGCGCCCCATCTGACGCCGCCGGATCGCAACGGCGATGAGGAGACGTATCAACTCGAATTGGCGCGCGAAGTCTACCGGTTGATCACCTACAGCGGCGGGCGCGCACTCATCCTGTGCACCTCGCTGGCCCGCATGCGCTACCTGTATGACACAATCAGTCCGCACGTCAGGTATCCCCTGCTCAAGCAAGGGGATGCCCCGCGCGCAGACCTCGTGCGCCAGTTTCAGGCCGCGGGCGATGCCGTGCTCTTTGCCACGCGCTCGTTTTGGCAAGGCGTGGACATCCCCGGCGAGGCGCTGAGCCTGGTGGTGATTGACCGCCTGCCCTTTCCGGTGCCGTCCGACCCGGTGGTGGCCGGCCGTGATCGCCTGATTCGCGCCAGCGGCGGCGAGCCTTTCTACCAACTCATGCTGCCCGAAGCGACGCTGGCACTCAAGCAAGGCGTCGGCCGCCTCATGCGCTCCGAATCTGACCGCGGCGTCATCGCGCTGCTCGACTCGCGCCTCTTGCACAAGTTCTATGGTCACAGCGTCCTCGCCGCGCTCCCGCCGGGCCGCGTCACCACGAACCGGCTGGATGTCAAGGCCTTCTTTAATGCTGAATTCTGAACGCGGAATACTGAATGGGGGGAAGAGAGTCCGCGTGCAAAGTACATTCAGCATTCCCTGTTCAGCATTCCACGTTCGTTACGGCCCAGTCACAGTCGGCTGTCCTGCGGCCTGCCAGCCCTTCAACCCGCCGGCCAGGCTGGTCACCTGGGTGAAGCCAGCCTTGAGCAGCACGTCGCGCCCGGTTTGGCTGCGATTGCCGGAGCGGCAGACGACCACGACCGGCTTGTCCTTCGGCACTTCTTGCACACGGCTAGCCAGTTCGCCCAACGGAATGAGCGTTGAGCCTGGAACGTGATAGTCGTTCCACTCAGTCGGTTCGCGCACATCCAAGATGAAGGCGCCCTGGTCCCGCAAGGACGCAGCTTCATTCACGGTAATCTCCGGACGCAGCGCCTGGGCGACAGCGCCTTGGGTCGAGTTGGCGGTTCTCTGCGACAGCAGCACAGCGCCCACGATGCCGATCACCAGGACAATGGCTGCGCCTATCAGCAGCGGCGCGTTGTTGCGCGCCGCCGACGTTCGTTGTTGTTTCGCCGATTTCTTGCTCACAATTGATCTCCTTCTGGCTGTCATGCCGCCATGTCGTGGATCAAACGCTCCACTTGCCCCGGCAAAAATAGAATGTCGAAAACCAGGGCGCCTACATGACGCCTGCTCTGCGTTAGACGCAGAAGGCGCCCAAACGTTGCAACCGCGCAACGAAGTGTAAGGGATGCGCGCCGGCCAACGGCAACCTGGGGTTTGATAGAGCTGCCGCCACAACCCAACTCAGTGCAGGAGCAACGGACCTTGGGCAACAAAATGAGGCTTGCTGGGTGGGCAAGTCTCATTTTTTCATGCAGGGCGCCGATTGATGTGCTCCGCCGCGCCGATTACCGTGTGCGCGTCCACGGCCGACGGGTTGCCAGGCCAGCCAGCAACACAGCAGTCGCCAATAGGACGGCGATGCGCGGCCAAGTCGGTGTGGCGGACATCTGGACCAACCGCACAGCCGTCGGCGTCGTGTAGTCTACACTGACCGGCCCATACCTGGTCGTCACGCCGTAGATGTCCAGGGCCTCAACCCAGTAATAGTACGTGACGCCGGGAACCAAATCAGCGGCGTCTTCCCAGGTATAGACAAAACCGTTGGAGCTGCCCGGCGACTGCGACGGGATCAGCGTCTGATTCAACTGGCGCTCCGGCCCAGTCGCCGACGCGCCGCGATAGAGGTTGAAGCCGAGGTTGCCCAGTTCGCTGACGGTCTCCCACGTGACGAGGATGTGATCTGGATAGGCTTCAGCGTCGAAAGAAGCCAGCATGGCGGCCAGGGGTGAGCCGGAGAACGCCGTGTGGTCGGAGAAACTGTTGACCACGCTGGACAGCGTATTGGTGTCAACGTCTGCCTGGTTCTTGGTCGTCCAGCTCGCTCCGTCCCATACCTTGTGATACAGGTCAGCCTCGGTTTGCGCCGGCGTCCCACCCAACACCACATCGCCATCCGTGTAGGTGAAGGACGCGGCGCAGGTGAAGGTGCTGTCAGTGCTGGTGGCAGTCCAGTAGCGCGTGATGTAGGTTGGGTAGTTTGCCCCCGGCCAGTTCGGATGCCGCGCGTTCGTCACCCGCACGCAGACGGTGCTGGCGCCCAGGTCAGCCGTGAAGTTCAGCGTAGACGGCGAGTACTCCGTCGCGCCATAAGCATCCCCGACTGGGAACTCGAAGCTGCCATTGCCGCTGTAACCCTTGCACAGGAAGCCATCGCCGGCGGCCGCGCCGTCCACATCGGTGACGACCATGCTGGCCGTGGAGCCGAGGTGGCTGATGCTTGCGCCCGCGCCCAGGGTCAGGTTGTATGCCGCGACCTTCAGCAGACCATCGGTCAAGGTGAGAAGGTTATTGACTACCGTATTCCGGCCCAGGCTGACGCCGGCGCTGTCGGCGCTGGTGTTGACGATGGTCAAATAGGCGAAAGTTGTATCCACACTGCCGCCGATGCTTTGCGCCGCGGAGCCATTGAAAGCGACGGTGCTATAGTCAGGAATGAAACTGCTGCTGTTCGTCCAGTTGCCTGCGACGTTGAGAGTTGAGACACCGGTACTCAAGCTAGGTCTCAGTGTTCCCCCGTTGAGGATCACGTTTCCGGCCACATTGACTGTCGGATTGGTTGTGCCGGATGCGCCTGAGATATAGAAGTTTCCACTGCTCACCGTCAGGTTCCCGCCAACATTCAAGGTCAGCGCGCCGGAGCTTCCTGAGACATAGAGCGTCCCGCCATTCACGAGCACATTGCCGGCAACATTGTTTGTTGCGGTGGCAGAATTCGCCAGGCGCACCGAGCCAGTACCGGTGGATGTGACCGTCAAATTCCCATTAACGGTTGCTAAGTTGCCTGACAAACTCATATTGGCTGTTTGACCTGTGGAGTTCCAGGTGACATTGCCAAAGGCTTGGAATGGACTTGGCACACTACTAATAATCCCTGTAAACAAAACCGTTGACGCTACGTTCCATGCTTCCGTTGGAATGGTTCCGCCGTCTCTCGCATGTTGGTAGACACTGCCTGCGCCAAAGGAACCGGTTCCGATCATTGTAACTGTCCCAGCATTGACGAGAGTCCCGCTCACGGTCATATCGGGAGCGCGACTGCCGTTGTTGATCGTCAACGCGCGGCCACTGTTGATGGTTAGCGTCCCACCAGAATCAACTTGCGCACCCATGACGGAGATATCAGCCGTGTTAACCGTTAACGCGCCGCCGCTTTCGATCTGGAGCAGTGAATCGGCATGAGACAGCGTAAAGGCGCTCCCCGTGGTCATACTGTGACCATTTTGGATCACAAAATAGTCAGGGCCGTTAAAGTTAGCGGGTTGGCTGCCGCCACCGCCTCGTGACGTATTCCAACTTGCGAGAGCGCCAGCGTTGAGAGAACCTTGGGAGTAGTAAACATTGGCGCCGGAGGCGCCGATGGCAAAGATCGAGCCGGTGCTCCAGGTCGCCGCTGATGATTCCACATACACACCATTCGCATCACTACCGCCGGAGCCGACATATTTTTCCCAGCTCGTGCCATTGCAGTGATAGATTGCCAGGGTGTAGGGAGGAACAACGGTGTTCCCATTGGCTTCATTTGGGTCGTTGGCGGAAAAGTACAGCCGCATTCGGTACGGTCCATAGGGAGCCGTGCCGCCGCTCGACGTCAGGTCGAATTGGCGTAACACCGGCGTTGTCGGGAACGGATTGACGCCACAAGCCGAAGGCGGTTGCTGATTCGATGTAATGGTGATATTCGTGTCAAAGAGGCTGTTGCCGCTCTGTTTCTGGAGGATGACCGCATCGCGATTGCGCGCGTCTTTGAACGTAAAGGCGCCGAAGTTGATGACCGTTTGCTGCGGGGCTACGCGACGCAGTTTGCCATTCTGAGTGAATTGGGTACAGGCTCCGCCGGTCGCCGCGCTGATAAAGTCATCGGTCGTGTCCACGGTGGTGTTGGCGTTGATCGCGAGATTGCAGAAAGAGAGGGTGCCTTCTGTCTGAGCAGGCACGTTTGCCGTTACAACGCCGTTCTTGGCAAAGACGCTGGCGCCAGTGCCAGCGTTGAAGGTTCCACCCCCTGTCCAATCGCCATTGACAGTTAATGTCGAACTGTCCGCATTCCAGATTCCGCCAAAGAGATTGAAGTTGTTGACCGTGATCGCATAACTTCCACCATTCCAGGTGGCGTTGTTATACAGAGACAAATCGTTGACGGTGATGTCTCCCACGACGTTCACCGTCACGGTCCTGCTGGCCGTCGTAACGCTTTCCAGATAGGTCCCGGCATAAATCGTGACTGTGCCACCGGACGCGACATTGGTCATCGCTTCGCCAATCGTCGCATAGCACGGCGAATTGCCGCCGCACACCAGGCCGGGGTCGGCGTAGGTATTCACATTCGACGATGGAGAGACATCCACCGTCCATGCGCCGCGTCCGTGGGTGCCGGCGATCAAGATAGTGGAACCGGTGCTGTTGCCGCCGCCCATCCATTGCAGGTCGAACGTTGCAACGTTAGCGGGACCATCGCCGTTCGCGGCGCCTGCTGGCACGTTCCAAGTTGCGCCAGTATCAACACTGGCAAAGATGCCGATCTCGGTTCCGACGTAGAGCCAGGCAGCGTTGGAGGGATTGATGGCAAACGCATAGATCGGCGCCTGGGGCAAATTGCTCGTGATATTAGTCCAAGTTGTGCCGCCATCAGCCGTGCGCCACGCGCGATTAGCGCCAAAACCGGTAAATCCCACATAGACGATGTTGCTATTGTTCCGATCAATGGCAATGGCGCCAACCTGCGTCCCAGGCTTGTTAGCGCCGATATTCGTATCCACGCGCGTCCAGGTAGCGCCGCCATCTGTTGTCATATCAATGCGGCTGTTGGCATAGCCCACCCAGATCACGTTCGAGTTGCTCGGTGCAACGGCAATGGAAACAATGTTGCTGCCAATCGAAGCTTTGATCGCCGTCCATTGCGGTCCGCCCGTCGGACTGTTATAGACGTACGGCGTCCGCGCATCGTTGGTGACCCAAAGGGACAAGCCTCCCACCAGGAGCCGATTGGCGTTGTTCGGATCGAGCAAGATGGGCGCGATGAAATTCGCGGCGCCATTGCACGCATCGTCTATCCGGTACGGCGCGGCGCGGCAGACCCAGGCGCTGCCATTGTAATAGGTCCCATAAATAAAATCTGCACTCGATCCGCCATTACTACTGCGATGTACCTGAGCGTTGGTGTATTCGCTGTACAGGTAATTGGGATTGGTTGGGTCGGCGACGGCTTTGCCCCCGTCACCGCCAAACGCATAGGTCCATGCGTTGGGTGCGCCGGGCGTGCCCCTGGCTACGCCGTTGTCCTGGGCGCCGCCATACAGGACGCCGTTGCCGTTCCCCGACACGCCGTAGAATTGCGTAATCCCCAGGTTGTTGTTCAAATACACCCACCCATTATTGTAACCGGGCGGATTGTTCCCAGCCGTCAAAATGTTGCTGGTATACATGAGACCGCCGTCGTTGCCATTGAGCAGCGCGGTGCTGGAGCCGGGAATAGAGACCAGGGCATGGTGATCGGCGTGCGGCGAGGGCGGATCATCCGGCCAACCCCTGGTCCAATCGCTGATCTTGGTAAACGTCGTCCCGCCGTCAGTGGACTGGTACAAGTCGAGACCGCCGCCGACGACATGGTTCGGATCAGTGGGATCCACCCAAAGCGTATTGTCGTACCAGTACTGAGAGCTCGCACTGGCTTGATAACCCGCGTCGGCATTCACCAACGCATAGGTGTGTCCACCATCCGTGCTCTTGTACACGACGGCTGCGGGACCGGCGCTGGCATACACAATAGAGGGATTGCTTGGCGCATAAGCGAGCTCAACTCGATCAAGCGCAGAAGTTCCACTGGCCACACCGGTTGCAACAAGCCAGGTCACGCCGCCATCCGTCGAGTACCGCACTTGAAAATTGGCTCTGCTCGCGATGGCTTTCGTGCTGTCCGTCGGGTCGAACTTCACATCCTTGTAGTAGGAGCTGGATTCGACCCGAGTCCAGGTGCTTCCACCATCAGTACTGCGATATATGCCGGTGTTCGTCGCCGCGAGGAGCGTGGCGCCATTCGGTGAGATGGCAAGCCGGTTCACAAAGTACCAACTCGAATTGTTTGTGCTGGCGAGTTGATTCCACGTGGCGCCGCCATCGGTGCTTTTGAAAACACCCGCGCCGCGCACGGCATCCACGTTGAAGAAACCTTCGCCGGTGCCGGCGTACATCACATTGGCATCCGTGGGATCCAGGATCAAACTGCTGACCGCCAGGTTCGCCAGGAAATCGTTGAGCGGCGTCCAGGTGGTGCTGGTCGAACAGCAGTTGGTCGTCTTCCAGATGCCGCCGGACACGCCGCCGACAAACACAGTCGCGGCACTGATGGGGAGGATCGCCCGAATGCGCCCGCCGACGTTGCCAGGACCACTATTGGTCCAACTGAGATTGTCTATGCCGACGACGTAGGGTCGAAGGCCGTTCGCTCGCTGCCGCTCCATGGTCGCGCGCTGCGCCAGGGCCTTCATTTGCGCGCCATCGGGGATAGCGCCGCTGGCGTCCTTCATTTGATCGAAGCGGTACTGAAAGTAGTCGGCAATTTCTGCACCTTCGCCGGCGTCGGACTTGAAGCGTTCGCGACTGAGGTCTCCGTTTGGCGCGATGGTTTGAAAAGTAGAAGATGACGCTGCCCTGGTTGGCGCCTGGTCAAGCGTCCGCATTGGCAGGAAGGTAAGTATCAAGAGCAGGGCGATGATTGCCCCGCCCATCAATCTGCGGACCATGTGTGTCTTCGTCACAGTGCACCTCGATAGCGTGATTTAGTGGTAAGTTTTGTAGTATCTCGTGCAAGGCGTTGGTCGCCGTTCAAGATCGCGCCAACGTCTTGTTCGCCCTCAACGATTCCCGCAATCGCTGAACTCCAATTCGCTCTATACCACGAGTTCCGGCTCAGACGCCAACTCGCATGATCCGAACTCAGCGCGCAGAAATTCGACGAGCGCATCCAGATCTGCAAACGGGTGCTGCTCGCCGGTGGCCGTACTTTGGAGCGACGGCATCCAGACCAGGCGGCGATTGTTCTCAACCTGCCTCAAACGCAACAGGTATGACGCGTAACTGAGCTTTCGTTCCATGCTGCGCGCTCCTTTCTTCGCTCGTTGACTTAGTATACAGGCGCCCTATCACAAAATTCTCACAACGCCGCCCCAACGCTCACCGCTTTCAGTTTCGCGCCGACTGTTGTATAATCTCATTCTAAAGTTGTCGCCACCCGCAGATCACACACCACGACATGGACACGACAACCAATGCCCCACCTCACACTTTCTTTGCTTGGTGGCTTCGAGGCGCGGTTGGATGGTCAACCGATCACGACCTTTGGCACGGATAAGGCGCGCGCGCTCCTGGCCTACCTCGCCATTGAATCCGGCCGGCCTCACCGCCGCAGCGCGTTGGCCGCCCTGCTGTGGCCCGAGTTGCCGGCCAAGAAGGCCGCTCACAATCTCAGCCAAACCTTGTTACGTTTGCGACAGGCCCTGCACGAGGATGGCAGGCCAGTTCGCGCGGCGCAGCAGCCCTTTTTACTGTACACCAGCCAGGACATCCACTTCAATCCTCTCAGCGATTATCAGCTTGATGTATCTCGTTTCACAGACCTCATCAAAGCCCGTCGGGAGCATCAGCACCCCGACGACCAAATTTGCCAGGTCTGCGCGCAAAGACTGCAGCAGGCGGTGGCCTTGTACCGCGGCGATTTACTGGCCGGCTTCTCCCTGCGCGACGGCGTGTCGTTCGAGGAATGGCTGCTGATCGAGCAGGAGTTACGTCACAGGCAGGTCGTGGAGGCGCTGGCCGAGTTAGTGGTTTACTTTGAGCAGCGCCGCGCGCATGACCAGGTGCAACAGTACGCCCGGCGCCTGGCGGCTCTAGAACCGTGGCACGGCCCAGCGCAATTACAGTTGATGCGCGCGTTGGCAATGGATGGGCAGGCTGGCGCCGCGCTAGATCAGTACGAGTCCTATCGCCGCACCCTGGCCGCTGAATTCGGTATTGAGCCTTCGGCAGAAGCGGCCGCGCTGTACCAGCAAATCAAAACAGGGGAAATCCAGCCGGTCGGAGACGCCAGGGTCCGCACGCGCCTGTCGAGCGGTGGTGCACAGGCAAGAAGCGATGAGCGCCGCCAGGTCACGGCGCTGATCCGCGGCCCGAAAGCCCCGGTTGATCAGGACGATCCCGAAGCGCTCTACGAGGAAATAGTGCGCTGCCGACAGCACTGCGAGGGCATCTTCGCCCGCTACGGCGGCCAACGCGGCTACTGTCAGGGCGATGAATGTCTGATCTACTTCGGCTACCAGGAAGATGCAGCCCGCCGCGCGGTGCACGCAGGACTGGCCCTGATCGCCGCACGGCAGGCGGACAGGCCGATCGCGATTGGTGTTCATACCGACTCGATGGTCGTGCACGATGAGGGCGCAGGCGCACCAGAGTTCATCGGCGCGGCGCCTGGCGTGGCGCGTGAGTGCCAAAGAGAAGCAGGACCAGGCGAGATGATACTCTCATCGGCGACGGAACACCTGGTTCATGGCTGGTTCGACTGCGAGAATCTGGGGCGTCGGGTGTTACGCGGCTTGGCCGAACCGGTGGAACTGCACCGCGTGAAGACAGCGCCCAGCGCCCAAAGCCGCTTGGACTGGTTCGCCCACGCGCAGCGGCTGTCCCCATTTGTCGGCCGTGCGAGTGAGATGACACAGTTGGGCGCGTGCCTGGTTGCCGCGCAGCAAGGACACGGCCGGGTGATTACGCTGAGCGGCGAACCAGGCATCGGCAAATCGCGCCTACTGTGGCAGTGGAAACAGTCTCTCCCCGCGTCAGTGAGCTGGCTAGACGCCCAATGCTCGCCCTACTACCAGAATACGGCCTTGCATCCCATCGTCCGTTTGCTGGCGCAGATGTGCAGTGTTGCGCCCGATGATGCTCCGCCCATCATGCGCGACAAAATGGTCACCACCCTGGCACGGTTTGACCTGGCTCAACCAGCGACGGTCTGGCTATATTCGCTCCTACTGGGGTTGCCCACCGAAGCGCCGCCCCCGTCAACAATCGCCGCAGAGCAGCGTGAACACATGCGCGAGGTTTTCGTAGCGCTGCTGCAGCGCCAGGCAGCGGCGCAGCCAGTGGTGCTGGTCATCGAAGACCTGCACTGGAGTGATCCTACCACCATTGAGTGGCTCGATCGGTCATTCGACGCACTGGCGGCTGCCCCATGCCTGGTGGCGCTGACCTTTCGCTCCACATTCACCCCCACGTGGCTGGCCCGCGCGACCATCCTCCCCATGACGCTCAAGCCCTTGAGCCAGGAGCAGGCCCAGCACCTGGTTTCCCATCTGACGGGCCACAGCAGCTTCGGCGCTGAGGTGCGACAGCGCATCGTGGCGCAGACCGATGGGGTGCCGCTGTTTGTGGAAGAAGTGACCAAGACCCTGCTGGAAGCCAACACGAAGGCAAGTGAGGTTGCGGAGAGCTCCAGAGTCGCCCTGGCGATTCCCGCTACCCTACGCGACTCGTTACTAGCGCGGCTCGACTCGTTGGGTGCGGCGAAGCAAATCGCCCAATGGGCCGCGGTGCTGGGCCACGAGTTCTCCTATGCTGTCTTACACGCCGCGACGTCGTTTACCGAAGCCCGTTTGCGGAACGACCTGGCGCAGCTCGTCGCCGCGGAACTAATCAGCCCACAGGGCGAGACGCAGCAGGGGACGTATGCGTTCAGACACGCGCTGATTCAGGAAGCCGTCTACGCGTCGCTGCTGACGCGCACGCGCCAGGACTATCACCGGCGGATTGCGGAGACCCTGGCTGCCCACTTTCTCCCTCTCGTCGAAACGCAGCCCGAAGTCCTGGCGCAGCACTACAGCCAGGCGGGATTGGACACTGAAGCGGTTGAGTACTGGCTGCGGGCGGGCGAGCGAGCCACTGCGCAAGGCGCCACGCGGGAAGCCAGAATATTCTTTGACCGCGCCCTGGCGCGGATTGGGCCTCGGGATGACGAGCAGCGCTGGCGGGCGCTTGGGGGGCGTGAAACAGCCCTCTTCTTCCGCGGAGAGCGAGCGGCGCAAAGAGCGGACATCGCCGCCATGTTGGAGCTGGCCGAAACCAGCGCTGATGACACGCGGCGGGCGCAAGCCCAAACGCGCCTTGCGCGGTACGCCGGCTCGCTGGCCGACTATCGCCAGCAGTTGGAGGCCGCGCAGGTTGCGATCGCGGCAGCCGGCCGCGCCAACGCCTCTGCTTTGGAGGCAGAAGCGCTGACTTTCAAGGTGACGGCTTTGATGCGACTGGGAGAACGCGGGACGCTCGAACAAACCGTGGAGCAGACGCTGGCGCAGGCGCAAAAGACCGAAGATGACACTGTTCAGGCCTACGCGACGGCGGCGGCAGCGCTTTACTATTTCGAAGAAGGCGACCTTGCGCGCGCCGTGCAGTTATTATCCCAGAGCTTGGAGGCCGCCAAGCGCGCCCAGGTTCGCCACCTGGATTTGGAGAGTCAGTATTACGGACATCTTGGCTTCACGTACGCACAATTGGGTTTGTACACACAGGCGCGTGATGTGCTGGAAGCGGGACTCGAGCTGGCCGATTTGATGGGCATTGGCAGATACCAGGCCTATCAGATGCTCCACTTAGGCTTCGTACACTGGCGGCTTGGTGATTACGGCACAGCTGTCCGCATGGAGGAACAGGCATTACAGGAGTACCTGGCAACCGGCGACGCTTTTGGTCAAGCCGCGTGTCAGGCCCACCTGGGCTTCATTCTGGAAGACGCGGGGCATTGGGATGCCGCGGAAGCCTATTTGATGGAAGCCAGCGCCGGCTTTGCTCGCATCGGCGTAGACGCGGACAGGATCGAAACGCAAGCCGTAGCCGCGCGCTGCGCGCTGGCAAGGCGACGGCAGGATGAGGCGCGCCAGTTAGCGATCGAGGTGTGGCATGACCTGGTTGAACATGGCAATGCAGGGCTGGACTCGCCGGCGCGGGTATACCTGTGTCTCGCCGATGTGTTCGCAGCGGTCGAAATGCGTGACGCAGCCGTCTCGCCGGGCACGATCCTCGACACAGGCTACCGAGCACTGATCGCGGTGGCAGGCAAGATCAGCAGGCTCGAATGGCGCCAGTCGTTCCTTGAAAATGTGGCCGAGAACCGGATTTTGATTGAGCGCTGGAAGATGTGGCACGCGGCGACGCTTTCTTGACCAAAACGCTGGCTAGAGACAGGCCGCAAGGCTGCATCCACCCAAATCCAGCGTTCAGATCCTTTGCCCTTTGTACTTCGTGCCATGCACTCTGCACTTCTCTGTTCAGCATTCACCCTCCCTCCTTCACGAATCGCCCATGCCTGGCGGGTGCAGGTTGCGCACAGCCGGTTTGACGGTGGGGACAGGGAAGCGCTTGCTGCGCACGAAGCGCAGGCTGCTGTCGCGCACTTCGTAAAAGAGCAGCGGATGCCCAAAAGCGTACGGGTTCTCCTGCAGCGCCTCTTCGAAGTCCAACCAGGCGTCGGCAAAAACCAGGCTGTTGCTGATCATGCGCCAGCGGCCGGCCCGGCGAAAGAGGCAAATCACGTGCGGCGCCATCAGCAGCCCTTGCCGCCCCCAAGAAAAGGGGTCGGTGATGATGGTGACAACGAAGACCTCATTCGCTGCGTCGGCAAACGGCTTGACCTGGTTGGCGGCCAGGTACGCCAGGCCATCGCAATCGTCGCGAAAAGCGTCCCCATGCGCCCATTGCCACTCAGCGTTTGCCAGGTTGGGAAAGATATCGAACGCGCCGTTGAACGGGTCAGCTTTCCATTCGGTGTGCTGCTCCCACCACTGGGCAAACTCATGCAGATCGCCAACGCCGTGCAGAGTTGGCGGCAGCCCCGGTCGCGTCAGATTGGACAGCTTCGACAGCGGCACCTTACCGACGCGAAACCACCAGCCCAAAACCAGGGCATAGAGGGTCAACAACAGCCGTTGCCACCGAGAATACACGAAACCCCCATCAGCGCGAAGTGCAGAGTGCAAAGTGCAAAGTGCAAAATGTCGAATGCGGAATGCTGAACGCTGAATGAGGAATGGGAAGCGGACTTCCCATGCAGCATTCAGCGTTTCCCGTTAAGCTTTGCGGCTGAGTTACCCCGCCAAAAGGCCGCGCATCTTCATGCGCTGCCTGAAATCTTCGATCGTGCGCGCCAGGCCTTCGCGCACCTCAATGCGCGGCTCCCATCCGAGCACGCGCCGGGCCTTCGAAATGTCCGGCTTGCGCTGCTTAGGGTCGTCCACGGGCAGAGGTTTGTAGATAATTCCGGCCCGATTGCCGGTCAGTTCGTTGACGATGTGGGCGAATTCAAGCATCGTGAACTCGTTGGGGTTGCCGATGTTGACCGGCTGCACTTCGGCAGACATGAGAAGACGATAGATGCCGTCCACTTCATCCGTGACAAAGCAGAAGGAGCGGGTCTGGCTGCCGTCGCCGTAGACCGTCAACGGCTCGCCGCGCAAGGCCTGCGTCAGGTAATTGGGCACCACGCGGCCATCGTCCAGGCGCATGCGCGGCCCGTAGGTATTGAAGATGCGCACGATGCGCGTCTCCACACCATGATGAAAGTTGTAGGCCATCGTCAGCGCCTCCGCAAAGCGCTTGGCTTCATCGTAGACCCCACGCGGGCCAATCGGATTGACATTGCCCCAGTAGCTCTCCGGCTGCGGATGCACCAGGGGATCGCCGTACACTTCCGATGTGGATGCGATCAGGAAGCGCGCGCCCTTCGCCAGCGCCAAACCGAGGGCATTCAAGGCGCCTACGGAGTTGACCTTCATGATCGGAATGGGGATCTTAGGGAAATCCACTGGGCTGGCCGGCGATGCCAGGTGCAGCACCGCGTGCAGCGGCCCAGCGATGTAGATGTATTTCGTCACATCATGTTTGATGAATTCAAAATCCGGGCGTCCGTTCAGGTGTGCGATGTTGTCGGTATTGCCCGTGATGAGATTGTCCATGGCGATGACGCTGTGCCCTTCGGCCAACAGTCGATCGCACAGATGTGAGCCGATGAACCCGGCCCCACCGGTGACGAGAATTCGCATGCATGATTCCTTTCTGTGTCGTTGGCTCGGATCTTGAGACCAGAGATCGGAGATCAGGGATTGTCGGGGTCCGATGCCCCGTGCGCCGTCAGGGACGCTGTGGCCTGCGGCAGACTGCCGAAAACTCCTGCACACAAGAAGAAAAAGTAGGACAAATCCACCAGGAAGAGCGAGTTGTCCACCAGGCCGTGGGCCAGTCCGGCGGCAAGGCCGGCCAGGAGGCCCAGAATCGCCGCCCGTTCATGACCTTCTGCAAGGGACTGGTAGACCCGCCAACCCGTCCGCGCGACGCCAAAAAACAGCCAGGCGCCGGCGGCGACGCCAACCAAACCGAGGCGCGTCCAGAAGTCAAGCAAGATGTTGTGGGGGTGGCTCAGGTTAAGTTCCTCCCAGGCGCTGGGCAGAACATAGCGTGTGCGGTAGGCGTACAGGAAATTGTCCGGACCGACCCCCAACCAGGGAAAATCGAGCGCCATGTTCCAGGCGCCGCGCCACAATTTCAGGCGTACGAAGCTGGTGCCGGCTTGAAAATCGAGCAGGCCGGCAAAGCGCGCGGCGCCGGTCTGCAGGACAGCGATCAGTCCCAGGGCGCCAAGTCCAATCCCGCCCAAAGCCAGGCGCAAAGCCTTGCCGCGGCGCAGCAGACCGATGAAGAGCAGCCCGGCCGGCAGGCCAAGGATAAGCGCGCCACGCGAAAACGTCAAGATCAGGCACGGCAGCACGAGCGCAGCCAGGCCGCCGTAGAGCCAGCGTCGGCGACCTGCGCCGAAGGCCGCCACCGTCACCAGCAAGGGCAGCACACGTTCCAGGTAGAGAGCCAGGTTATTGGGCGAGCCGTAGAAGGCGCGCACTCGCCCCACGCCCTCCGCCTGGATGATGTCCGCGCCCAGGATGGCCTGCCCCAGGCCAACCAGCGCGACCGCTGCCGCGCCCAACGCCAGGCCATCGAGCAGATACCACAGCGCTGCCCGTCCAGAGTGCGCGATCGTGAGGAGGCGGCTGACCAGAAAGTAGAAAATCGCCGCATCCAGGAAGACGGTGCGAAACTCATGGCTGGCAACGCCGAAGTTCACCGCGCCCAGGGTGCTGAGAAGGGCCGCGGCCAGAAAGATCGCGACCGGCAGATCGAGAGGAGCCCGGAGATTGGAGATTAGAGACCGGGGAGCGGGTTGGGGTGAAAGCTCTGCTGCGGAGAAAAAGTGAGTCAGCAGGCAGGAGGCCAGGTAAAGCACAAGGCACAGCCAGGTGAGCAGTTCGGGCGCCGCGAAGGCGAAACCGAGCAGGCGGACAGGGCGCTGGAAGAAGGGCAGCGTGAAGGCGATCAGAAACAACAGAAGCTGCGCGGCCCATTCCAAGAGGATCGAGGCGGTCATCGCCAAACCGCCCGCCACGATTGGGTTCACCGTGAAGGTGTGCGAGCGGCGCCACCACCGCGCCGCGAGACTCCCGAGCAGGCCAGCAAGCAGCAAGAGCCAGCCAAGTAGACGCCAGGGACCGGTCGCAGGAAGGTCATCAGTAACCGTCAAGGCCAGCAGCGGCCATTGCCCCCAGCCCCCCACCGGGCGCACGATCACCTGGTGTTCACCGGGCGCCAGATGATCGGCCACGGTAACAGTGGCGCGTGCGGCGAACGGATCATGCAGCACCAGAATCGCCTCGCCGTTCTCCTGACGGGGTAAGGCGTTGGCCGGTTGGCCGTCTACGCTGATGACCAGGTAGGCCCAGTAGCTGCCGCGCTGCACCTCCAGGTCAAGGCGGCGGCCGGCGAAACGGAAAGTCAACGCGTCGTCCGGGGAGCGGGACGGATCCGCGGCCAGGGGCGTGGCGCGCCAGCCGCCGGTGTAGTGCAGCGCAGGCGCCGTTGGCCGATGGCGGCCAGGCGGCAGCACATCGTTGGGAGCAGACGCGGTCTGCGCCAGGGTTGCCAGCAGCGGGCGTTCGACGCCATCGGGCTGGCGCAGGGCAAAGCCCCAGTGCGCATCGGCGGCGAGCTGCGGCTGATAGCCGGCCCACAGCCAACCATGCAGCCAGGGCCAGCGCTGCGCCAGGGCCAGCGCTTGCGCCGCATACGTGATCTGCTGATCCTCAGTCACCGCAGGCCACGGCGCAGGTGTGTCAGCCGCGCCAGCAGGCGGAGCATACCAACCGCAGGCCACAGCCCACAAGGGCCTGTCGGGCAGGCCGTGGCGCAGCAGAACATTGTGCAGCAGCTCGGCGCGGCGGTAGTTGAGCCGAGCCAGGGCTGGCGCGTCCGCAGGCGCCTGGTCGAAACCGTAGGGCGCGATAGCCACCGCGTCAAACCAGCCGCTGGCCCCGGCCGCCAGCAGCTGCTCCAAAAAGGCGATGTCGCTGAGGTTGGCGCCGCCGGTTTCCAGGGTGGGCGCCAGACTGGCCGTCAACACGACGCTGTCCGGATCTGCAGCTTTGATCTGGGCATAGCCCTCACGCAGCAGACCCGCGTAGGCCGTGGGGTCAACCCAGCGCGCGCCCCAGTGCGGCGCGATGTTTGGCTCATCCCACACCTGGTAGAGGTGAATTTTGCCCGCGTAGCGCGCAGCCAGGCGGGCCGCAAAGCGACCAAAATCGGCCTGTTCCAACGGCGGCGCCAGGGGATTGGCGCGGTCCACCGCAGCCCGCGCCCAGGCCGGCGAGCCGTCAAGCACCGCCAGCAGTTCAATACCGTTGGCATTGGCTGCGGCCACAATGCGATCGTAGGCATCCCAGGTGAACTGCCCGGCCGCCGGCTCGATCTGACCCCAGTCGAAGGGCTGACGGACGGTGGTCAGGCCAAGCTGCGCCAGGCGGCTGAGGGCAGCAGAGAGAGCCGCCTCATCGTAACTGGTGAGATCTGCGTTGACGCCAACGCGCAGCCGCTCAGGCGCCCAGGGCAGCGGCGGCGGCGGCGGGGCTGGCCGGCTCAGCAGCCACAGCGCGGATACCATCGCAGCGATGCTGACCGCCAGCGCCAGCGCGCGACCGTATCTATGAACTCCTGAAGCGATCACGGCAGGCTCACCAGGTAAACGCACTCACATCCCCCAGACGACAATCTCGTGGCCTTGCCAGGACTCCACGCGGCGGAAGATGCGCTTCTCCCAATTCGACGCCAGCACATGATCAAAGATCACCAGGTGCCCCGCCTGCGCGTCACAGCGATCCATGTAGGCCCATGTCTGCGCCAAGCCGTCAACCACGGTTTTTTCCAGCGACTTACGTCGTAGTTTCGTCTCGATAACCACCCGCTGCACCGATCGCGGCGTTCCTTGGCCGTACGGCCACAGAATCAATAAATCGGTGCGTCCCCGACCGAGACCGTACTCACGCTCGATGCGCCCCCCGCCGTTGATGATGCGCTGCAAAAATGCCTGCAGCAGCTGCTGCGGCCCGACCTCTTGATAGTTGAAACGCTCCACCCAGTGCTCGCTGTGCTCACGAAAGAACTGCTGAAAGGCCGTCAGCAGCTTCTCCACATCCAGACGCCCATCATCGCCCACATACCAAGCCGGCTGCACTAACGTCTCGAAGTTGGTCTGATCGAGCTGGTTGAGCGTGCGCGGGATGATCTCGTGGTAAATGGGATTGGCAACCTGTAGCCCCTGCGCCGTCCGTCGCACCAGTCCCAAATCAAGCACGTACTGGATATCATCATCCTTCGCTGACCGTGCGAGGTTCTTCCCCAAGAGCATGGGAAGCAGAACGCGCTGCACGCGTTGTTCCTGCAATTTGTCCGCCAGTTGATCGAGATGTGTTTCGCGACGCAAGATCAGGGCTTCTTTTGCCTCCATCATCATTTCCGCGCGAATCGTTACCCCCCGGTCACGACCGGTCGGCATACGGAAACAAACTTCATAGCCCAGTGCATTGACCAACCACGGCTGCCCTTGCGTCAGTTCCCACACCAGCGCCAGCGATTGCGGCTCGAACGCCTGCCCAGTTTCCTCCGTATGCTGTGCGAAGAGCGTCTTTACATCGGCCTCGGTAAAATCGCCCAGCCGCAGCGACTCCGCCTTGATATTGAACGCACTGCCGCCCGTGATGATCGTCTGACTCTGTTCGCTGTGGATCCGATAGTCCCGCACATCCCGCACGCCGCACAACACAACGCTCTGCGGAAAACCGCCAGGTCGCTTGTAGTAGCCAGCGCGTAATTGTCGCAAGACCGAAATCAGGGTATCGCCCACCAGCGAATCTATTTCATCCACCAGGAGTACGAGCGGCTTGGCAGCGTGTGCGGCCCATCGCGTCAGGGTCTCCTCTAGCGCGGCAAACTCACCGCTCTCGGCCATGATCTCAGGCCATGCCTCAGCCGGAAAAGCATCATCAAGCGTCGTGCGTGCGGCGGAACCAAGTCCGTAAAGAATGGCCTGCATGCCCTTGGCCACGTTTTCGCGCGCAGCCTGCGCATTCTCTACATTCGTATAGACGCAGTGAAACGCACCGCCCTGGTTGAGATAATCCCGTAACGCCAGCAGGAGTGTCGTCTTACCCACCTGGCGCGGGGCATGGAGGACAAAATACTTTTGCTGCTGAATCAGCATCAGTACGTCTTCCAGATTGATCCGCTCTAGGGACGGGAGACAGTAGTGTAGGTCACGCCGCACTGGCCCCGCCGTGTTGAAAAAACGCATGATCCCGCTCCCCGTCTTGTGGCTCCGTGATGTGTATTATAGCATTGCGATTCCGAATTCTGAATTACGAACGCCTCAGCCTTCAACCTGCATCCCTTTGCACTCTGCACTCTGCACTTTGTACTCTACGCTCTGCACTCCCATTCCCCATTCATCCTTCAGCATTCCACATTCATCATTCATCGTTCCATCTTCACTCCTCCCCTCACTTGGCAGCCCTACGCATCTCGGTTATAATCTCGCCGCTATGAGCGAATCATCACGCCTGCCCACCCACGGAAGTACAAAAGAGGCCATTCTGGCGCGCATGGCGTCGTTGCGCGACCATGATGTGAACTGGCGCGCAGGTCGGGCCTGGAGCCTCGTCTTCAGCGCGGGCGATGAGGTCAGCGAACTGCTGCAGGCGGCGTACACGATGTTTTTCGCCGAGAATGGTCTCAACCCCACCGCGTTTCCCAGCCTGCGCCGCTTCGAAACCGATGTCGTGGCGATGACCGCCAGCCTGCTCGGCAGCCAGGCCGCGACCGAGGAGATTGTGGGCAACATGACCTCCGGCGGCACGGAAAGCCTGCTGTTAGCCGTCAAGACGGCACGCGACTGGGCGCGCATCCAACGGCCAGCCATCCGCACACCGGAGATGGTGCTGCCGGTCACCGCGCATCCCGCGCTGGACAAAGCCGGCCATTACTTCGGCGTGCGGCCAATTCATGTCCCGGTGACAGATGACTTCCGCGCCGACGTGGCAGCCATGACCGCGGCCATCACCCCGAACACCATTCTCCTGGTCGGTTCGGCCCCCTCGTATCCGCAAGGCGTGGTTGATCCCATCGCAGCGCTGGCGCAGGCTGCGCAAGCCCGCGGCGTGCTGCTGCACGTGGACGCGTGCGTGGGCGGCATGATGCTGCCCTTCGCCCGCCGGCTGGGCTATCCCATCCCGCCGTTCGATTTCAGCGTGCCTGGCGTCACCTCGCTTTCCGTGGACCTGCACAAGTACGGTTACGCGGCCAAAGGAGCCTCGGTGATCCTCTACCGCGGCCCGGACCTGCGTCGCTGCCAGTTCTTTGTGCAAACCAGTTGGCCGGGCGGCATCTACCCGTCGCCCACCATGACCGGCACGCGCCCCGGCGGCGCCATCGCCGCGGCGTGGGCTGTCATGAACTACCTGGGCGAAGCCGGCTACATGAACCTGGCAGCCCAGGTGCTGGCGACAGCCGATAAACTGAAAAAAGCCATTGACGCCATGCCCGGCCTGCATGTGCTGGGCCGACCAGACATGAGCGTCCTCGCGATCGGCTCCGAGCGTCTTGACATCTACGCCATCGGCGATGAGCTGACGCAGGCCGGCTGGCACCTCGATCGCCAGCAGTCGCCGCCCAGCCTGCACATGACCGTCAACATGGCGCACGTCGCCGTGGCCGATCAGTTCCTGCACGACCTGGCTCGGGCCGTGCAGCGGGTCAGCCGGCCGAACGCCCGGCGTCGCCTGGCCGCCGGCGGACTGCGCATGGCGCAGAGGGTTATTCATGCCCTGCCGCCGCGGGTTGTGACGCGCCTGACAAGCGCCGCCTCGCGCGCGTTGGGTCAAGGCAGCGGTCTGCCGGGACGCACGGCGCCGATGTACGGCTTGATCGGCGCATTGCCCAGCCAGGACAATGTGGATGACCTGGCGCTTGACTTGCTTGACCAACTGACGCGCCCGAATCTCGCATCCCAAACCAATTGAAAGAGTCCCGTGCCTGATTTCATTTTTTACGCCCATTTTCTGCGCCGCTGGGCCTGGCTGCTTGTCGTCATGCCGTTGCTATACGGCCTGGTTGCCTTTGGCTTGAGTCAGCGCCTGACGCCTGTCTACCAGGCCCAGGCCATGCTCCAGGTCAGTCCGGCGAATCCCAACAGCGCCGACATCAGCGCCATTGCGGCCAGCGAGCGCCTGGCCGCGACCTATGCGCAGATCATCGTGCAGCCCGCGACCTTGGAGGCCACGGCCGCCCGCGTCGGTCTGCAGACCGATGCGGGGGCATGGCCGTTCACAGTCACCGCCGAGCCCATCCGCGAGACGCAGTTGATTCGCCTGCGCGTCGAAGGCCCTTCGCCAACCGCGGCGACGCAGGTGGCCGATGCCGTCGCGCAAACCTTCATCGAGGCCAACCGTTCGCGCCAGGTTGCGCGTTTTTCCGCATCCAAGACCAACCTGGAGCAGCAGATGGCCGCGCTGGAGACGCAGATCAAACAGGAGGAAGCCAGCGGCGCCAACGCCGATGTGTTGTCGCGTTTGCGCCAATCGTTGAGCGCGCTGACCGCCACCTACGAGTCTGTGCGCCTGGCTGAAGCGCAGGCCACGGATAACGTGACCCTTGTCCAGCCGGCGCGTGCCTCCGCACAGGCGCTGCGCCCCCGCCCGCTGTTCAACGCGCTCGCCGCCGCCGTGATGGGCCTGGCGATGGCGCTGGCCGCGGCCCTGCTGCTCGAAGCGTTGGATGACCGGCTCAACACCACGGAGCGCGTCAGCGCCGCCACGGCGCTGCCGGTCCTGGCCAGCGTGGGGCGCAGCCAGAGCCTGAACCCTGGCAGCCTCGTGATCACCCAGGCGCCGCACACGGCCGCGGCCGAAGCCTACCGCATGTTGCGCGCCAACCTGCGCTTTGCCAGCCTCGATCGGCCGCTGCATACGTTCAGTGTGGTCAGCGCAGAGCCAGGCGAGGGCAAGACCACCACGGCCGCCAACCTGGCCGCAGCCCTGGCGCAGGCGGGCCATCGCGTCATCCTGGTAGATGCTGATCTGCGCCGCCCGCGGCTGCACACTCTCTTTGGCGTCAGCAACAACCTCGGCCTGACCACGGCGCTGCTGCCCGATGGCGACCCGTTGGCGACGCATTTGCAGACCACGACCGTGCCTGGCCTGCGGCTGCTGACCAGCGGGCCGCAGCCGCCCAATCCAGCCGAGTTGGTTGGCTCCGAGCGTATGACTGCTCTCCTGGCGGAAATGAACACGCTGGCCGATTGGGTTGTGCTGGACACCCCGCCGGTGCTGGCGGTGGCGGATGCCGCGCTGCTGGCGCACGCCAGTGATGCGACTCTGCTGGTGGTGGATGCGCAAAGCACGCGGCGCCGATCCGCGCAGCGCGCCGTCGCCCTGCTGACCGCAGCCGGCGCCCATGTCGTGGGCGCCGTGCTCAATCGGCTGCCGCTGCCCACCGGGACCTACGGACAGTATTACGGCCCAACCCCCTCCTGACCCTCACGCGAAAAGGTGACTGTGCAGTTTATCAAACGCCCAATCCAAGACTCCCCGCGGCGACAGTCTGGCCTTCGGCGTATGCCCTGGCTATCACCGGCCCTGGCTAACGCGCTCGTCTATGCGCTGCTGGCGCTGGCAAGCCTGCCGGCTGCGGGACTGCTGGCCTGGCTTGGCCCGCGATGGGTATTGGCGGGTGCGGCCGCAGCCCTGGGGCTGACGATTGTGGTGTTGACCTGGCCGGCGTCTGGCTTGTGGGTGCTCATCCTGGCCGCGGGCGCCAACCGCTATGAACTGGCCATCGGCGGCCTCAGCGTCTACGCTGAATACCTGGCCCTCGTTGTGGTTAGCGCACTGCTGGCTTTTGATGTTCTGACCGGGCGCCGGCGCTGGCGCTGGCCGCCAACCCTGTGGCCGCTGCTCGCCTGGCTGGTCTGCGGCCTGGTCGCCTCGCTGATGCACGCGCCCGACACCCTGAACAGCCTCGCACTGTGGACCAAACTGATTATCGTCGTCAGTATCTACCTTGTCACCGTCAACCTGGCGCAGACCCGCGTCGCGCAAGCGGTGTGGGTGCAGATGCTGGTCGGCGCAGGGGTGGCCGCATTTGGCCTGCTGACGGTCGTTGCCTGGCAGCGCTTCCACCTCGACCTGGGCGTCGTTTTCAAGACCGATGGCGGCATCGTTCCCACTGGCAGCCAGTGGGAACCCAACATTTTTGGCTCTTACTGCCTGGCCGTGGCCCTATTGGCCTTGCCGCTCAGCCTGGCGACCCGGCCGCGGCGGTCGGCCCTCGTATCCTGGCTCGCCCTGATCTTGGGCCTGGGCGGCCTGATCGCCAGCCTGACGCGCACAGCGTGGATAGGATTTGCCGTGGCTGGCGCGTTGGGGCTGGCCGCATGGGCCTGGCGTCGTCCCTGGGTGGCCCTGGCCGCAGGTGCAGGCCTGGGTCTTGCCGGCATCTGCCTGGTTTCGATCCTCGGCTGGTCAGACCTGCGTTTTCTTCTGCCCCAGGTGGACTTGAGCAGCAGCGGCGCGTTGGCTCAGCGCCTGGCGACCTTTGCTAACCTCTCGACCGATGGCAATGTGTGGGTGCGGCAGCAGATTCTGCGCCACGCGCTGAGCGTATGGCAGGAGCACCCCTGGATCGGCTGGGGCATTGGCGCCTACAGCCAGGTCTACTACTATCCAAACGCCAACGCCACGTCCTGGATTCCCAACCTGATCGTCCACCAACTGTACAACACCGGCATCCTCGGCCTCGGCTCCTTTCTGCTGGCGCTGGCGCTGGCGGGCTGGCGAGGCTTCCAGGCCTGGCGTCAGGCGCACGGCCGCGCCCGCGCCATGCTCGGCGGTTTGCTGCTGGCGTTGGTGGGTCTATTCGTCGCTTTTCAGGCTACGGAGGCTAGTTGGCTGGCCTACTTCTGGATCTACCTCGGGCTCTTGGAAGCGGCCGCGTCTCCTATCCTGGAGAAGGCTACGTGAAACCACCGGCGATTGAAATCGCGCCTGAGAGGCGTTCCGCCGGGCGTCCACCGGCGTGGACGCAGCGCAGCGCAGCGATCGCCCACACGGCGGCGATTGAAATCGCGCCTCAAGGGCGTTCCGCCGGGCGTCCACCTGCGTGGACGCGGTGCGACGCGGTGTTGCCCTTCATCCTCCTCCTGGCTGCATTCATGCGCAGCATTGGGTTGAATCGGGGTCTGTGGCTGGACGAAATCGCCAACGTGGGCGTGTTGACCCGTCCGGCCGTCATGGCCCTTTTCAATGTCGAGATCACCACGGCGCGGTCGCCGCTCTTCTTTGCGCTGTATCGGCCCTGGCTGGCCGCGGCAGGCGACAGCGCCGTGGCCGCGCGCTGGCCGGCGCTGCTGTGCGGGGTGCTGAGCGTGGCCTTGATTGGACGCCTGGGCCGGGCCTGGGCCGGGCCGCGTGCGGGCCTCGCCGCGGCGTTGCTGCTGGCCTTGAACCCGCTGCACATCTGGTACAGTCAGGAAGCATCGTTCTACACGCTGGTCAGCGCGCTGGCGTTGCTGGCGGTTTGGCAGGCCACATCTCCGACAAATGGCATGTCCCCGCGTCGCCTGCTGATTCTGGCGCTCAGTTTAGCGCTGCTCCTGGCCGCGTCGCTGTGGACGATCTTTCTCATCGCGGCGCTGGGCCTGTGGGTGCTGATCTGGCGGCGCGGTCAGAGCCACTCCTTCGTGACCGCGCTGGTTCTCGCTCTGCTGTTGAGCGCGCCCGCGCTGGCCGTCTACCTGCAAGGCGTGGTCGCTGGCTGGTCAACGCCGACCACCCGGCCGGGGCTGCCGCTGGCGCAAATGGCCTACTCGCTGCTCACCCTCAGTTGGGGCTTTGCGGCCGGCCCGCCGCCAGAAGCGCTGCGCCAGGCGCTGGCAGGCGGAACGGGCTTACGCACGCTGGTAATCCAACATCTGCGCTGGCTGCTGCTGGCCGCGGCTCCGTGGATCATCCTTCCCCTCGTCGCGTTCCGCGCCCGGCTTTTCCCTCGCTCTCGCCTCCCGACACAATCCAATCTCCAATCTCCAATCTCCGGTCTCCGGTCTCCCATCTCCGGTCTCCCATCTCCGGTCTCCGGTCTCCGGTCTCGTCCCGACATGCCGACCCCCGCCTTCCCCGCATTGGTTCTGCTCTGGCTGGTCATCCCCCTGCTCGGCGCCAATCTGCTGACCTGGTGGGCGCAGACGAACTTCAATGTCAGGTATGTTCTGTTTGCCCTCCCAGCGCTGCTCTTGGGAATCACGATGCAAGATCGGCGTTGGGTGGGCGTGGCGATTGCCCTGTCGGCCTTGTTTTGGCTGCGCGGCGTGAGCGATCCGGCCTTTGCGCAGGAGGACCTTCAGCAGCCGGCGCAGTTTCTGCAGGTCACGGTGCAGCCCGCGGACATTCTGCTCCTGCGCGCGCCAGAGGTCTACCTGCTGGCCCCGCTGGCCTTTTACGGCGCGCCGCCAACCGACGTCGTGTGGTACAATAGCGACACCGCGGCCAGCCAAACGCCCGTGGCCTTCATCGCTCAACAGACCGCCGGGCGCTGCCGCATTTGGCTTTGGTCCGCGCGTGCCTGGCTGGTTGATCAAAACGATGCGTTGCCGGCCGCTCTCACCGTGACCGCAGCGCCGGCTGCGAACTGGCGCTGGCCGGGCAGCGAACTGACGCTCTTTCAGCGTGCGCCATGCCCCTAGGGAAAGAGACTTCCGAAGTCCCCCAGACTTCCGAGGTCTTGAAGACTTCGGATGTCTTAAGTCGCGGTCGCCGCGTCGTTTTCATCAACGCCACGGGCTATTGGGCCGGCGCGGAAGCCATGCTCCTCGACCTGGCGACGCACCTCGATCCGGCGCAGTGGCGGCCGTTGGTGCTGCTGCCCTTTGTGGGGCCGTTCAGCAGCGCGTTGACGCAGGCGGGCGTGGCGTGGCGCGTGTGGCCGCTGGCCGCGCCGCGCACCCGTCAGGACCTGCGCTCCGGCCGGGCGCTGCTGCGCCTGGGGCTACGCCTGCCGCCATCGGTTGTGCGCCTGGCCGCGTGGCTGCGGCGCGAACAGACGGCGCTGGTCCACACCAACAGCAGCGCTGCGCTAGATGGCGCGCTGGCGGCGCGGCTGGCTGGGGCGCCGCACGTGTGGCACGTGCGCGAACGCCTGCCGCTAGGCGCTCCCTTGCGCAGCCTCTGGTGCCGGGCCATGTTGGGTCTGTCCGCGGCCGTGGTGGTCAACAGCCGGGCTGTGCGTGCACAGTGGGGGAGCCGCGCCGCCGACCTTCGCTTGCATGTCGTACCCGATGGGTTGGATCTGTCAACGTTTACGCCCCGACGCGCGGCGGCCGAGGTGCGCGCCGAGCTGGGGCTGGGCGACGGGCCGGTGGTCGGCATGGTGGCTCGCATCGCCCCGATCAAGGGGCAGGCGATTTTCCTGGACGCGGCTGCGCGTCTGTGCGCCGATTTTCCCGCCGCCCGCTTTGTGCTCGTGGGCGGCGCACTGCCGGCCTATGAACCGCTGCGCCAGGCCCTGTTCGCACAGGCCAACGCCGGGCCATTGGCTGGCCGTGTGATCTTTACCGGTGAAGTGCCGCGGGCGCAAGCGCCGGAGATCATGCAGATCTTCGATGTGCTGGCAGCGCCGACCACCACCATGGAAGGCTTTGGTCTGGTCGTCCTGGAAGGCATGGCGCTGGGGCTGCCGGTAGTGGCGACGTTGGGCGGGCCTGAGGACTTGATCGTAGAAGGTGAAACCGGCTGCCTGGTTCCAGCCGGCGACGCTGCGGCGTTGGCAAACGCGCTGGCGCGCCTGTTGCGCGATCCGGCGCACGCCCGGCGCTTGGGGAAGGCTGGCCAGGCGCGCGCGGCCAGCGAGTTCACACTGGCGCAGCACGTGCAGCGGATAGCAGCGATCTACACCGCGGTGACTCGAATAACTTCGTAATAGTTGGGAAAAACGCATGAGAATTGCACTGATGGGCGGCCGAGGCATCCCCGCGAACTACGGCGGCTTCGAGACGATGATGGAAGAACTGAGCGCGCACCTGGCCGCGCGCGGCCATGATGTGACGGTCTACTGCCGCGTGCCGCATATCCAGATCGCCGGCAACCGCTACCGCGGCGTGCGCCTGGTCAAACTGCCGACCGTGCGCCACAAGCACCTGGACACCATCGTCCACACCACGCTGAGCGCGCTGCATGCGCTGGGTCAGGGTTATGACCTGGTGCTGATGGTCATCGCGGGCAACAGCATCGTGAGCTGGATTCCGCGCCTGGCCGGGCAGAAAGTCATCCTGCACGTAGATGGCCTGGATTGGCGGCGCGCCAAGTGGGGCGCATGGGCGGCGCGCTACATCCAGGCGGCCGAACACCTGGCGCTGCGCCTGCCCAATGCGTTCATCACCGATTCGCAGGTGGTTTCAGCCTATTACCAAAACCGCTTTCAGCGCGCCCCGGCCGCGGTCATTGCTTATGGCGCGGACATCGGCCGCCTCCCGCCCGGCGAAACCCTCAGCCGCTTTGGGCTGGAGCCGCGACGGTATGTGCTCTTTGTCGGACGGCTGGTGCCAGAAAACTGCGTCCATCACCTGGTGGAGGCCTGCCAGGGCCTGGACAGCGGCTATCGCTGCGTCGTCGTGGGCGACGCGCCGTACCAGGCCGACTACATTGCGCATCTACGCCGCCTGGCCGGGCCGGGCACATTGTTCACCGGTTATGTTTTCGGCCAGGGCTACCGCGAGCTGTGCAGCAACGCCTATCTGTTCGTCGAGCCATCCGAAGTCGGCGGCACGCATCCTGCGCTGCTGGAAGCGATGGCGCTGGGCAACTGCGTCGTGGCCAACGGCATCCCGGAAAATCGAGAGGCGTTGGGCGACGCCGGGCTGGTCTACGATGGGCGGCTGGGCAGTGCGGGCTTGAAGCCGGTGCTCGATCATCTGCTGGCTTCGCCGCATACCGTGGACGCCTACCGCGCCCGCGCCCTGGCGCACGCCGACGCCCACTACCGCTGGGAACAGATTACCGATCGCTATGAAGAGCTGTTTGCGCGGATTCTGCGAGAGGCGTAAAGAAAGCGCATGTCATACCCGTCGGTCAGCCACCCCATGCGCCTGCGCTGTGTCCGTCGCGCGTGTACGATGAAGGCCGCGGCGCCCAGGCTCATGCTGTGCATCCTGTGCATCCTGCTGACTGCGTGTGAAATTCCCACACCCCAACTCCGAGACCCTACGCCCACGCTCCCCAATCCCAGCACGGCTGCGCCCACGCCAGACAACGCAAGCGCAGACAGCGGCTGGCAGCCCCTCTTCGCGGGTGCAGAAGTGCGCCGGAATCTGGGCAATGCAGCGCGTCTGGCCTTGCGCCTTGATCCGGCGGCCGTGACCTTTGCCGTGGCGTTCAACGCCAATCCCAACCAGATGCAGACGGTGGGGGCCTGGCTGAGCGCGCAGGCAGCCCTCGCGGCCGTCAACTGCGGCTTCTACCTGACAACCGACCAGGGCGAAAACCGCCACATTGGTCTGTTGGCCGGGCCGGACGGAGTGCTGTCGCCGCTGCGCAGTGGGTGGGGCGGTGTGCTGTTGGTGCGCGGCAGCCAGGCCAGCCTGGTCATCGCGCCCGCCAGCGTCAGCCGCGACCTGCGCTTGGGCTTACAGGGTTGGCCCATGTTAGTGCGCAGCGGCAAGCTGGCGGTGGGCTTGGATGACAGCGACGCTGCGGCCCGCACCGCGGCCGCCGTGGACAGCCAGGGGCGCATCCTCTTCATTGCCGATGTCACTTCCACGACCCTGGCCGAGTTTGCGCGCTTCCTGGCCGCGTCCGACTTGCAGATCGCGCAGGCCGTCAACCTGGACGGCGGCTCCTCCACTGGCCTGCGCTACCGGGCCACGCTCAATGACCAGGCCGCAGGCTATGACAGCTTCTTCGTACCGTGCGCGGTGGTGGTCAGGTAGATGGGGTTTTGGCAGATTGACCATTGAACCCGATTCAGCGAGACGCACTAATCCGAACAGAAGCTGAATAACGGGGCTGCGACTCGCCGGAACGATAGATGTCCAGCCGATACTCGTCACCAGCGCGAAACGTACGCTCGATCCAGGTGTATTCCACACCTTCGTCGCAGGTCTGATTGGCGTTCCAGGTCTGATTTTTACGCTCGAGCTCAGTCTGGAGTTGGCCATTGACGTACCAGATACGATCAAGACGCGAGTCTTTTGGTAATCCACGAAATGGAATCGTGATGTAGAACCTGGTTATGCCGCTCGGCAACGCAGCGGAAGAAGTCATACACAGTTGCAGTTGAGTATCGAAATGTGCCGCGTCACAAAAAGAGACCACTCCAAATGCAGGTTGTGACGAGGACGGAGAATCGACGCGACAGAGATAGTTTGGGTCCTTTTCGTCACGTCCATCCTGTACCCAACCGACGGTCTTCCCATCTTCCCAACGAACCTGCCACCACCATGTTCGATCTTCGCACGCAGGCCCCCCAATGACACGCAAACGTGTGTTTGGGGACAGACTTGTGATCTTTGAACTCCTGATGCCAGGTTGAGTGCGCAGTGAAAGCGGATCTCGCGCGGTACTGACCAGAGCGGTATCACCCACTTGCACGTGAGGTGGTGGTGCATTCGGGCATGTGCGATCAACGCGTGCTGTTGGCTCCGCAATCGGTATCACGATGTCGGTTGCGGTTGGCGGTGAAGACGCAGTAGCGCTTGGCGGCGGGAGTCTCGTGGCAGTTGCAGTTGATGGCGACTCCAAGGTAGTAACTGCGGTTGCTGTTGGATTCGGACCGGTTGGCTGAGTTGGCGTCGATTCTACCCCCGTTACTGGAACTACTGTATTGGCCGTCGGCATAGCTAAAGCAGTGGTCGGCGTAGGGGCAGTTAGGGTTGCCACGGCACTGGTTGCGGTGATATTGCTGGCCGTGGAGATCGAAGCGCGGCCAATTCCACCCCATGGCAGGAATCGCCAACCTATGCCACCTATGAGAGCAACCAGGGCCAACGCCAGCCCAAGCCGGGCCCATGGGCGGCTGCGCGCCGGCTGCCGGACCTGAGCCGCGGATTGTACCGGCGGCATTTGTGCAGTTCCAAGTTGGGTATTCGGAACTGCTAGGGGTGCGACCACTGCCTGGGCTTGCTGAACGCGCTGGGTCAATGCCTGGGCGCCAGCGTGCGTAGGATCGAGCGCCAGGAGTTGCTGTAGATGGGAAAGTGTGGCGTTCCAATCGTGCGCAGCAAACGCCGCTTCCGCCAGATGCATTAGGTTGGCGATCCGAGGTGATAATGGATCAGGCGCCGCAGCGCTCACCACGTCGAAAATGCGTCCATCCGGTGCGCGCAAGTACAGCACTGGAGTTCCCCATTCCAGATCGTTGCTGATGAAGATTGACTTGCGGGCCTCCCCGAGCGCAGCGTCAACCGGGTAGCCGTCTGCCAGGGCCTGATAGAACGAATGCGTCAGAACGATGGCGGTCTTGTCTGTTACTTCGAACTGCATAGCAATGACAGCGGGAATGCCTTGTTGCAGGAGACTTTGACCAACACCGCCAAACGGATCGCTGCGAGAGGCTCGTCCCCCTTCACAGGCATTCAACACCGCAAGGCGCAGGGATTTGTGATCATGTAAGAGAGTGCCGAGGCGAAAGGCATCAACGGCCTGGCTATGTCCCGTTTCATCGTTCATTAGAAGGACGCCGCCGCCGGTAGCTGGATCAAAACCGCCATGGCCAATGAAATGAAAGATATGATAGGTACGCTGGCGCAGGCGCTGCTGCATGGTGGGAAGCGTACAGGTTTCGAGGCGATCCATCTTCATCAAGCCCCGTTGTTCCAAGTCAGAGACAGCTTCTTTGAGTTTTGCCCATTCCTGTTCCGCGTCGAGTGGACTGAGATCGGAAGGGCTGGCAATCATGACCAACGCAGAGAGTGGTGGACGCACCATGAGGGGCGTGATTGCACCTGGCAGATCGAGGTAGCGCACGATGGGCGTATCAACCGAAAGTGCAAGGAAGCGGTTCGTCAGGTTGTCGAATAGATACTCCCAGGGGATATCAATGAGAGATGGTGATTCCGAGAGACGCAGACGGACACGCAAACCCTGTTCCTGGCGCTGTACAGTAGCGAGACTGCTGCGGAGGCAGGTTCCAACATCTCCGGCGAAAACCGCTCGGAAGAGCCGGTTGCCAAAACTCTCGATAAGAGCCATGTCAGGCGATTGCACGTGGCGCGTGCGCCGACGTGCCTGTCCGAGGCGGAGAACGAAATTGTCCAGTTCCAACGGCGCAAACGGCAGGGTAAAGTCAGTCATAGCCTGACCGGTCGGTGAATTGATCACACGGGCTCGATACGTGCTCTCATTTCCCTCCTCAATGAGCAGGTCGAAATCAGCATAGGCCTTGGGCGTCATGATGACCTCCTCAAAATTCCGGTTGACCGATAGGGACGTGTTTTTCTACTTAATCGATCTGGAATACATAAAACAGCCGGGGCGGCGCATAACGCCGCGAAGCAGGCTATCTGTCTGAGATGGCTAAATCGAATCTGTCAGATACATTTGTGCTGGCAATATGCGTGATGTAACTGATTTGGTCTCGGGGTGCCTGCCCAGAGTATACGTTAGCATGCGCGAACCGTCAACTCGTAAAAACACACGACTGGAAACGGACCATCCTTGATCTCACGCCAAGTAGGGGCAAACGTCAATGATGAATCGAGTATCAAGAATTCTTCAACTCAACTTACGTTTTTATCAGATGAAAAGTGTAGGTATACCTTAGCTTTTCTCGGGAAGAGAATTGTGCGACGAGACGTGTATTTACTACTAATCTACACCTGGCGTGCATTTCAGTTTTGGGGAGCGACGCGCCCTCAGCTTGTCGAAGGGCGCCCGCCGCGTCGTTTCAACAAGCGTTCGACTGAACTCACGCCGAAGTCGCAGCGATCGGCTTTTGGAGACCTACCCCCAATGTGAAATGAAATACCCTAGCGCCCGTTCGCACTTGCCCTCACTCGCTGCCTGGGGTACAATCAGTACGCGTCGCAAGCCGTTTTGTTTGCGATGGCTGCCTCCCCGTCTACATTTACCCAGAAAGGTTAAAAATACCGATGACCACCCTGAAGATTGGCGATCCGGCCCCTGATTTTGCCTTGCCCAGCGACAGCGGCGACACGGTGCGCCTGGCTGACTATCGCGGCAAGCGCGTCGTACTCTACTTTTATCCGAAAGATGACACGCCTGGCTGTACGGCGCAGGCATGCGGTTTCCGCGACGCGTACGTGCAGATCGAAGAAAAAAACGCCGTCGTGTTGGGCATCAGCCCGGACGGCGTCAAGTCGCACACCAAGTTCAAAACCAAGTTCAATCTCCCCTTCCGCCTGCTGGCCGATGAAGATCACGCGGTCACGGAGGCCTATGGCGCCTGGGGCGAAAAATCCATGTACGGCAAGAAGTATATGGGAGTCGTGCGCAGTCACGTCGTGATTGATGAGAACGGCAACCTGGCCGATATTCAGATCAAGGTGAGCCCCACCGATAGCGTGGAAAAGGCGCTGCAAGCCTTAATGTGAACACGGCTTAAACGCAAGGGCGCGAAGGTGCAAAGACGCAAAGCTATGCTCATCGCCGTCGGCACGAAAGCGCCGAACAAGTTTGACAGTCCGGAGTACGCCGGAAGGTGTTGTTTGTCAAATCGTTGGTAAGGGGAAGCGGTACATGAAACAACGGTGGTTTGTTGTGTGCTTGATGGTGGTGTTGGCGCTGCCGGCTGTGACCCTGGCCGCGCCGCCTGATGTGACCCCAGCGGGTGCGCTCACACTCCCGCCCGATCCCCCAGCGCGCTTTCATGTCAACGTCGTTGTGCGGTCGGTGCAGGATTTTGCCGACCTGGCGCGACGGCTGCCGACTTACGATGAAGCCTTCGAGGCCGGGCAGACCAAGTTGAACCTGACACAGGCTGAAATTGACGGCCTGCGCCAGTTGGGTTACGCCGTGGACGTGCTGGGCGCAGCGCCGGCGCAGCCGGATGCATGGCCGAGCTGCTATTCCAAACTGGCAGACCTCAACAGTTGGCTGGTGAGCTACGCCGCCGCCAATCCAAACCTGATCGAACTGAGCACCTACGGCAGCAGTTGGTGCCTCGCCCACGGCGGCTGCACCAACGCCGGCGGTCAGACCATCGCTGGTTACAGCTTGCAGGTGGCGCGCATTACCAACGAGCTGGGCGCGCCCACGAAAGCGGGCCGTTTCTTCGTGGACGGCGGTCTGCACGCCCGCGAGCTGCCCGGCCCAGAGTTGATGAAGACCTTCATCCAGACCCTGGTCAGCGGCTACGGCGTGGATCCGAATATCACCTGGCTGCTAGATAACCGCGAGATCTATGTCGTGCTGGAGAGCAACCCCGACGGTCGGCGCATGGTGGAACTGGGCGCCGAACCACCTTACAACAGCAGTCCGTGGTACTGGCGCAAGAACACCAATAACAGCGCGGCCGGTTCCGGCAGCTGCTCGTGGCCGCCTAACGCCTACAGCCACTATGGCATTGACCTCAATCGCAACCATGTTTTCAAATGGGATGTGGCCGGCGGCGGCTCCACAGCCCCTTGCGACCAGACCTACCGCGGCGTTGCCCCTGGCTCCGAGCCTGAGATTCAGGCGTATGAAACCCTGGTGCGCAGCCTGATCCCCGATCAGCGCGGGCCGGGCGACACCGATCCGGCGCCGCTGACCGCCACTGGCATCATGATCAACATTCACAACTATACCGATCCCGGTTCTATCCTGGTGCCCTGGGGTTGGACCACCGCGCTCCCGCCCAACAACACCGAGTTGATGGCGATTGGCAATAAGTTCAACACCCTGACCGGCAACACTTACGATGTCAGCCATGCGCTCTACCCGGTCAGCGGCAACACGCGCGACTGGGGTTACGGCGAACTGGGCGTGCCGGCCTATGTGATCGAGCTGTACGGTGATGATTTCTTCACCTCGTGCAGCCTGGTGCCGAGCGTCATCAGCACCATGCTGCCGGTGCTCAAGTACGCCGCGCTCATCGCCGACCGTCCCTACCAGCGTGCGTTTGGGCCAGATGCCAACAGCCTGGCGGTGCTGCCAGGCAGCGTCGTGTCTGGCTATTCCTTCAACCTGACGGCGCAAATCAACGATACACAAAATGGCAACCAATCCATTGCCAGCGCCGAATACTACCTGGTGGCGCAAGGCGCGGCGCCCGTCGGCGATCCGGGCACCGGCGGGGTGATGACGGCCGTGGACGGCACGTTCAACAGCCCGATCGAAGGCGTCAGAGCCACCGTCAGCACCAACGGGCTGGCGGCTGGCAGGTACCTGGCGCTTGTGCGTGGGCGCGACAGCCTGAACAACTGGGGGCCGCTCGGCGCGCAGTGGATGACCATCTGCTCGTGGGCCAACGTCAACTGCAGCGCCAACGGCGTGGATGTGCTCGATATTCAGCTCACGGCGCAGGCCGCGCAAGACTATTGGAACGAAGGCACCTACACGGCGCTGTATGACGTGGACTTCAACGGCGTCGGCGATGGCGATTTGGACGTGATAGATATCCTGACCGTCGCCGCCTACTTTGGCACGACGGGGCCGTGAGCAGCGCCGTCACGCTAGAAGCGTGATCTGTGGCTGAGCACGTCGTCACGCCGGAGGCGTGACCTACGACTGGCGCAGGGAAGCGTAATCTGCGAGGCTAAGCACACCGTCACGCCGGAGGCGTGACCTGCGACCTCAATCCACATAATCTTTGCGGCCTGGCGTCGTGGCGTCTTGGCGTTGAAACACTTTCACATCACGCCACCAAATGGACCTGACCCGTGAACAGCAGTCAGCCGAAACCAGATCAGATCAACCACATTCAGCAGGCGCTGCAGCGGCCTCTGCCTGGACTGGAAGGCCAGATGCAGATGATGCCGCAGCCGCGACCCGGCATGGAACGCGGCTTCGACCCAGCGCATCGTCCGCGCGAAGGCGGTGTGCTGCTCTTGCTCTATCCTAAAGAGGGCGAGCTGACGCTGGTGCTCACCAAGCGCACCGACACGCTGAACCATCATCGCGGGCAGGTCTCCTTTCCGGGGGGCGCGTGGGAGCCAGGCGATGCGGACTTTGTGCAGACGGCGCAGCGCGAGGCATCGGAGGAGCTGGGCATCCGGCCGGAAACTCTGATCATCCTGGGCACGCTGACGCCGCTCTACATCCCGCCCAGCGACTACCGCATCTACCCAACGGTGGCATACACGCCGCAGCGGCCCGATTTTCGTCCCGACCCGGCCGAGGTGGCGATTGTGCTGGAGATGCCGCTGGCAGAACTGACCAGCGGAAGCAACGTGCGCAGCGAAACGTGGGAATTGCGCGGCTACCCGGTGGAAGTGCCCTTCTTCGAGGTCGAGGGTCACAAAGTCTGGGGCGCGACGGCCATGGTCCTGGGAGAGTTCAGGGCCTTGGTGCGCAGCGCCGGCTTGCCCATCAACGCAGTCAGCGGCTGAGAAATCCATGATCCAACCATTTCATTCCCTTTATAGCCACGATTTTGCCCGCATGGCCGTGTGCCTGCCGTTCGTCAAGGTGGCCGACCCGCAGCACAACCTGGAGCGCACGCTGGAACTGGCGCAGCAAGCGTCAGATGCCCACGCGGCCGTGGCGCTATTCCCTGAGCTGAACCTGGCCGCCTATACCAACGATGATCAGTTTCAACAGGACGCGCTGTTGGAGGCCACGTTGGCCGCGCTCGAGCGCCTGGTGACGGCCAGCCTCGCGCTGACGCCGGTGCTGCTGGTAGGCGCGCCGCTGCGGCTGGAAGATAAGCTGTTCAACTGCGCCGTGGTGATCTATCGCGGGCATGTGTTGGGCCTGGCGCCTAAAAGTTACTTGCCCAACTACCGGGAATTCTACGAAAAACGTCAGTTCGTCGCGGCTCGCGATGCCCTTGCGCGCGAGGTTTCGCTTCTGGGGGAGGCCGTGCCGTTCGGCCCAGACTTGATCTTCGAGGCGACGACCTTGCCGGGTTTGCGCCTGCACGTGGAGATTTGCGAAGACCTGTGGGTGCCGATTCCGCCGAGCACCTGGGCGGCCCTGGGCGGCGCGACCATCCTGGCCAATCTGTCGGCCAGCAACATCACCGTGGGCAAGGCCGACTATCGCCGCAGCCTGGTGACTTCGCAGGCCGCCAAGTGCATCGCCGCATACCTGTACTCCGGCGCGGGGCCAGGCGAATCAACCACCGACCTGGCCTGGGACGGCCACGCGCTGATTGCCGAAAACGGCGAGGTGCTGGCCGAATCTGAGCGCTTCGCCGCCCGCCAGCAGCTCATCCTGGCCGATATTGACCTGGAGCGGCTGCTACAGGATCGCATGCGCACGACCAGCTTCAACGATGCGACCAGCGATGAGCGTGACCGCCTGCGCCAACTGCGGCGCATCCCCTTCGCTTTCGAGGTTCCCGGCGGCGAGATCGGGCTGCAGCGCCAGGTAGAGCGCTTCCCGTATGTGCCGCGTGACCCGCGCGTGCGTGATGAGCGCTGCTTCGAGGCGTACAACATCCAGGTGCACGGTCTGATGAAGCGGCTGACCGCCACCGGCATTCAAAAACTGGTGATTGGCATTTCCGGTGGGCTGGATTCGACACAGGCGCTGATCGTGGCTGCGCGCACAATGGATCGCCTGGGACTGCCGCGGCAGAACATCCTGGCCTATACGATGCCCGGCTTTGCCACCAGCACCCGCACGCGCACCAACGCCTGGGCGCTGATGAACGCGCTCGGCGTCAGCGCGCACGAGATTGACATCCGGCCGTCCTGCCTGCAGATGCTGCGTGACATCGGCCATCCCTTTGCCAATGGTGAGCCGTTGTACGACGTTACCTTCGAGAATGTGCAGGCCGGCGAACGCACCTCGCACCTGTTCCGCCTGGCCAATTTCAACAACGCGCTGGTGCTTGGCACCGGCGACCTGAGCGAGCTGGCGCTCGGCTGGGCCACGTACGGCGTCGGCGATCACATGTCGCACTACAATGTCAACGCATCGGTGCCCAAGACCCTCATCCAGTACCTGATTCGGTGGGTGGTGAGCAGCCAGCAGTTCGACCCGGCCACCCACGAGACGCTGCTCTCCATCCTCGACACCGAGATTTCACCGGAGCTGGTGCCGCAGACAGATGGTTCGTCTGACAAGCCGGCGCAAAGCACGCAGGCCACCATCGGGCCGTACGAACTGCAAGACTTCAACCTCTACTACATCACGCGCTTTGGCTTCCGGCCGAGCAAAGTGGCCTTCCTGGCCTTGCACGCATGGGGCGACAAGGCACGCGGCGACTGGTCCGACCTCCTGCCGCCTGAGAAACGTCACGCGTACGACCTGGTCACGATCAAGAAGTGGCTCGGCGTCTTCCTCTTCCGCTTCTTCAAGATCAGCCAGTTCAAACGGTCAGCCGTGCCCAACAGCCCCAAAGTCGGTTCTGGCGGCTCCCTTTCGCCGCGCGGCGATTGGCGCGCGCCCAGCGACTCCGAGGCCGTGGTGTGGCTGGAGGAGCTGCAGGCCAACGTGCCATAGACTTTCGAAGTCTTCGAGACCTCAGAAGTCTGGGCGCCGTTTACGCGTAGCCGTGCGGATGCGCCAGATGCCAGGCCCAGGCGCTGGCCATAATCTCGCGCAGATCCGGATAGCGCGGCGTCCAGCCCAGCTCGCGGCGAATCTTATCGCTGCTGGCGACCAGAATCGCCGGATCGCCTGGCCGCCGCGGCGTGATCGTTGCCGGGATGGGGCGGCCGGTCACTTCTTGCGCGGTTTCGATCACTGCTTTGACCGAATAGCCCGCGCCGTTGCCCAGGTTGTAGAGCATCTGCGGTCGCGTCTCCAACCCAGCGAGCGCCAGGACATGCGCGCTGGCCAGGTCTTCGATGTGGATGTAGTCGCGGATGCAGGTGCCGTCTGGCGTGGGGTAATCGTCGCCGAAGATGCTGATGGCTGCGCGTTGGCCCAGGGCTACCTGCAGCACCAGCGGGATCAGGTGAGATTCGGGGTGATGCGCCTCGCCGCGTGCAGGCGACGCGCCTGCGGCGTTGAAGTAGCGCAGCGCGGCAAAGCGCAGGCCAAACAGCCGGTGATACCAGCCAAGCACTTCTTCGATCATGAACTTCGTCTGGCCGTAAACGCTGGCCGGGCCGATGGGATCGGTCTCCGTGATGGGCGCGTCCTTGCTGGCATAGACCCCGGCCGTGGACGAAAAGACGAAGCGTGAGACGCCATGCGCGACCGCGGCGTCAATCAGCGTCGTGCTGCCGGTGACGTTGTTATAAAAGAAGCGGCCGGGCAGCTTCATAGACTCGCCGGCCTCGATGAACGCCGCGAAGTGGATCACCGCGTCGCAGGGGGTGGCGGTCAGCAGCCGATCGAGCGCGGTGCGGTCGAGAATATCGCCTTCCACAAACACGGCGCCGGCCGGCACGGCCTCCCGGTGGCCGTTGGACAAATTGTCGTACACCGTCACAGCGTGACCGGCATCCAGCAGCTGCTGCGTCACGGCGCTGCCGATATAGCCTGCGCCCCCTGTTACCAAAATGTGCATCGTAGCTCCTTATCATCGCGATTGCCCTTCCAGGATGTCGTATTATACGGCAGGTCAGGTGTGGGAGGCAAAGTAAGGGGATTGGAATCCCAAAATTCTGGCTAATTTCAACATCGGCATGTCGTATTTCGCGGATTGGATGCTGTTGTCTGCGGGAAGACAAATCAGCCCTACCGGTGCACAGGACGAGCTGTTGGCTACAGTACAGTGCCTTCGGTGGTTGAAACCGCAACAAACATGACTAAGTCGGGCCTTTGCGGACTAGCAGCAGCCTCCGTGCGAAGACTCCGCATTCGTTGCAGCGACCTCTTGCGCTGCTCCGCAGCGCAAGAGGTCGCCCGGAGGCTGAATAGTCACCTTACTTCTTCAACAACGGCAGATACGTCCACCTTACCAAAAGTGGGCCAGGTCGGTAATTGGGATCCAAAGGTTCTGGCGTGGTCCTCGGCGGTTGCGCGGCCGCAATCATGGTGCGGATGAACTCATCCCATGCGGTATCGGCGGCAAAGGTGAGCTCAGTGGCGTTATAGTAATCGAGCAGCCATTCGTTTCGGCCTAGCGGCAAGTAGATGGACAGGCCATGTGCCCCATCCAAGTCCCAGTATGCGCCGTTGCCCCAATAAAACCCGCTGGCATGGCGTTCATGCACCATAAGCTGCGCGCTGATGGCGTCCATGACGCCTTGTGCGGCGGCTTGCACCGTGTCGCTCGGAACGTTCTGCTTGACCAACCGTGCAAAGTCATAGGCATCAACGTAGCCATCGGTATCCGTTAGCCTTAAGTCCACGTTAGAGTCAAACCGCTGCGAGGAGACAAAGCTCGTCATGATCTGGTGGCGGTAGGCGCCCACGGCCCCGTTTAGGGCGCGTGCCAGGACATCCACCGCGTGGGCCACCGACCCCATGGCATCCAGATTGTAGGCCGCCATGGTGCGTGGATAGCCGTACAGTGATTCATGGTATTGATTCACCATGCGAATCGCCAACTCCCTGGGCTGCATGTCGGCCGTCATCGCCGCCAGGTAGTTGGTGTATGGGTAGCTGGAGAAGGTTTCATTCTCAGAGGAGACCAGGTAATGCACGAAGGAGCGGATCGGGTAAAGGTTTTCTGCCATACTCATCAGGCAGGCATCGAAGAAGACCACGTCCAGCGGATGGGCGCCATTGTTGGTGATCGCGCCTAATGCACCGGCGAGCCTCGTGGTAGAGAGGTACGCGCCGCCGCTGGAGTCATCGAAGCTCATGCCGCCGTGAATCCAGTTCTGTGGGCCAGGCGGAATACTGGGCGACCAGCCGTTACCATGATCTACCAGGGCCAAAAGGGTATAGGCGCCGTTGTAAGTCGCACGGGCGTCAGTCACGAAGTTGACCAAAGTCTGTGGATCGCCCATGTTCCGTTCGCCGAGCGGCCACCGATTGACATTATCCGTGTAGGTTGCAAGCACGTAGGGGTCAGTATCCGGCTGCACCAGGTAGCGGACCGTGTCGCCGACCTGACTACGATCCCACAACGCCAAGATTCGGATACAAGGATTGCCGGCGGCGTCTTCCAACTTATTGAATAACTCGAACGTCATGAAATCCAGGTTGTTATCTCCGTTGAGATAGATCAACACGGTCCACACGGGGGCGCTGCAAGGAATCGGCCTGGTAGTAGGAGTAGGAGTAGGTGTGGGGGTCGGAGTAGAGGTCAAGGTGGGGGTAGAGGTCAAGGTGGGGGTAGAGGTCAAGGTCGGGGTATCTGTCGCCACACGCGAGCCTGTTGGGGTTACGGTTGGTGTGACGCTGGCGGTCGGCGTGAGGCTGGGCGTCGCCGTATGGGTGGGTGTCGACGTCGGGCCTAGTGTGTACTGCCAGACGCCGCTGTCGCGTGTGCCAGCGAACAGGGTGGGCGACGAGGCAAGCCCCCAGGCCAAGACGCGAATGTCCACGGCTTCCAGGCCATCGTTGTATTCCGTCCACGAGCTTCCGCCATCGGTCGAGCGGAGGACACCGAGCCACCAGGTGCCAGCATAGAGGGTGTGATTGGCTGCATAATCTGCCGAAAAGGCCACCGTCCGCACAGGCGCCCCCATGTTGTTATCGGCTTGTGCCCAGGTGCTCCCGCCATCGGTAGACTTGAACAACGAATCATAGGTGACTGCAAACAGGGAGTGGTCAGCGCTGTAGCGTGGTGAAATCGCCAGGCTATCCACGCTGCGAGTCCCCAGCCCCGTGTTTGACGATTGCCACGAAGCGCCGCCATCGGTGGACCTGGCCACACCGCCGGTGTGCATGCCGGCGAAGAGGGTGCGCGGCGCGACAGCTTCCGACACGAAGGCTAACGCATTGATCTCCAGGTCGGCCAGGCCGTTGTTGGCCGGCGCCCAAGAGCCTCCGCCGTCGGTAGAGCGATAGACGCCCCCACAACAACTTCCGGCAAACAGGGTATGATCGGAGGCGAAATCAGGGGAGATCGCCAGCGCCCGCACAGCAAGCGCCCCCAATCCGGTTCTGTGCCAGGTGTCAGCCCCGTCGGTGGAGCGGAATACACCCTGCGATGCCATGCCGACGAAGAGGGTATGATCGGTGGTGAACGCGGGTGAAAGGCCCAGGGCCTGGACGGATTGATTCTCAAGCCCTGTGGTGGCGACCTGCCAGGAAATGCCGCGGTCACTCGACCGAAAAACCCACCCGTCTTGCGTGGATGCAAAAACGATCCCATCGGCGGCGAAGTCCGGCGAAGCCGCCAACTGCTGCACCGCCACGTTGGTGATGCCGTTATAGGCCGGGTTCCAGAACGCGCCTCCCGTGACCGACTTGTAAACGCCGATGCCGTAGCAAAACCCAGCAAACGCGGTCGCATCGCTTTGATAAGCAGGCGAAAGCGCCAAGGAGGCCACGGCGCCCCCCGAAAGATTACTTCCGGCGGCGCGCCACGACTCGCCGCCATCCGTGGATTTGAACAAGCCGTTCCACTGCGTGCCTGCATAGATCGTCTGGTCGGTTGCGTAGCGGGGTGAGATCGCCAACTCACTGACCAAGGTCGCCGGTAATCCCGCATTGCTCGCCTGCCACGAAGCGCCGCCGTCGCTGGATCGGAAACCGCCATACCAGGTTCCCACGAACAGGCGGTGATCCGCGGCGAAGTTCGGCGAGACGGCCAAGCCTTGTACCGTCAGATCGGTCAGCCCGTTGTTGACGGTGTGCCAGGTGCTGCCTCCGTTGGTGGACTGAAAAAGCCCCGCGTAAAAAGTGCCGGCATAGAGGGTAGCATCCACAGCATAGCCCGGTGAAATCGCCAGGGCAGTCACCCAGGGGTCGGTCAGGCCATTCACAACGGCGTTCCAAGATGCGCCGCCGTTAGTAGACTTGAAGGCGCCGCCCTCATTCGTGCCTGCGAACAGCGTCCGATCGTTGGCGTAGCCAGGGGAGAGCGCGATCGCCTCGATGCTCCAGTCAGTGATGCCGGCGCCGCTTTCAGCCCAGGTGTCGCCGCCATTCGTGGACTTGAAAACCACGGCCCCCGTGCCAGCGAAGATCGTCCGGTCGCTGGCAAAATTCGGCGAAATCGCCAGCGACCGGACCTCGTGCGCCCACAGGCCGGTGTTAATCTCGCGCCAGGAACCGCCGCCGTCCGTAGAACGAAAAACGCCGGCCCCGTCTGTGCCGGCGAAAAGTGTGGCGTCGCTGGCGAAAGCCGGAGAGAGGGCCAGCGCTTGCACATCGCCGCCGTACATTCCTTGATGCCCAGGGGTCCAGCGGCCCATGCCCGATTCAGGAGTAGGGGCTGACGCAGCCGTAGCAGCAGCCAGCAGCAGGACAATCAAACTCAAGAGTGCTTGCCTAGACATAGTGCCTCCCAGAAATCAACCTGCCCATTTGACTAAGAGCGCCTGCGCGGTGTCAAGCGCTGATCGGTTCTCGGTCTGCTCCGCCAATTTGACTGCCTCGGTCAGGCAGTCCTTTGCCAAGGCGGCATGGCCCAGAAACGCGTGAGCCTGGCCCAAGAGAACGAGAATTGCTGGCCGATATTCCTTCTCCCCCACAGCCTCGCTCTCACGCAGCGCCTGATTGAGCATCATCAACGCATCCTCGTGCTGCCCGCGATCGAGGTTTAGTTCGCCCAGGTTCGAGCAACTTGCGACAAGGCCCAAAACGTTGCCGAGATCCCCGAACGTTTGCCGCGCGACCCAGTAATGCATAGCGGCGTCGTCGAGTCGTCCCAAAACATGCAGTGCAACCCCCAAGTTGAGGCTGGCGCCGGCGATGCCCGACTGCTGCCCTGCGGACTGGAAGTGCTGCAAGGCTCCCTCGTGATATTTGATTGCTTCTTCGTAATGGCCCAAGTTGCGTTGAGCAACGCCCATGTGATCGTAATCCTCATAGGCTCGATAGGTGAGTCCAAGCTCGCTATGGATGCTATAAGCAAGTCGGTGCTGCTCATACGCATCCGCGAAGCGCCCCAAACCGTAGAGCGCGCTGCCCAGGTGCCTGTGCAAACCGGCTGCGTCAATTCGGCTTTCAACATCGGTCTCGCGTGCAATGAGCGCCAGGGCGCGCTCACATCGCGCAGCGGCCTCACGGTTATTCCCCAAGCGATACAATGTCAAGGCAGACTCGGCCAGAAGGCGCGCCAGTTCGCGTTCGCCGTCCGGCGTCGTCAGCAGAGCGATTCCTGCCTCGCAGGCAGCCAATGCGCGCGGGTAGTCGTTCAGCAGCCTGGCGCATTTGCCGATCAGCCGGCGCAGCCGCGCCTGCGTCAAGGCGTCTTGTGTAGCCGTGGTCAGCCTGGCATAGCCCAAATCCGTCAGGTATTGCACGTAGGACATGCCAGCGGGCGCCTGGCCGAGGGTTTGGCGGCTCAGCATGATGAGCAGATCTTGCGCGCCCCATCGTTCCAGGTAATCTGGCAACGCATGATCGAATAACACAGCCGCTGCTTTGGCGATCTCTCCGGCTTCGATGGCATGATAATGCGCTTCCACCAGCGACGTCACATCGGTCAGGCTCTGCCACCTGACTTGCGGCGGCAGAGGCAAGGAACGATAGTGGTCGTAGGCGGCCAGATGAGCCGCGCGATGGGCTTCAGGATTTACTTCCACTTCCAGCAACTCCTTTGCCAATGGGTGCAAACGGTAGAAGCGAGCGACGCCCGCCACGTGACCGTTGAGCAATGACCGATCAACCAGGCTGCGCACGACCGGTAGACCCACGTGGGGCCCGCCGGCCAGGGTAACCAAGAACGCCACCGGCTGCGGCCGGCGATAGACAAAGAAAAGCGTCAGGAATGCCTGTTCAGCGGGGCGTAGCCGACCGAATAGGCGTCGCGCAAACGAGGCAATACTGCCATGCCATAGACCAGCATCTGCCAGAAGTTCGGTCAAGCCCCAGGTTTGCGCCTCGCTTGCCAACAGACGCAACGCCAGGGGATGCCCGCCAAGGTCCGCCACAACCCGCGTCAGCATTCCCCGTGCGTCCTCCTGCAGACCAGACTCCTGCAACAGCGAAACACCGTCAGGTACGCCCAGGCCGGCCAGCTCAAGAGACGACTTGTCCAGACCAGCGCCCAAGGCTCGACTATCGCGGAATTTCGGCGGCACACGGCTGGTTGCGATCAGGCTGGCCGAGTGCTGGCGCGTCAGCAGCGTTTGAAAGAAATTCTCCACGCCCGCGTCACGAAAATGATCATCGTCGTCCAGGAGGCTTTCCAGATTATCAAACACGAGCCACAAGGGAGGCAGTTGGAACAGGCGGCCGGTCAGGCGTAACAGATCATCTTGGCCCGGCATTCGTTGATCCGTGCGATAGGCCAACAGCGCAGGCCAATTCAGATAGGCTGCAAACTTAGCCAGCAGGCTGTCTAATGTCGCATCCGGTTCCGTGCAAAAGTCCAGCCATAGCGGCGGCGGCAGTTCGGCCGGGGCCATTTCCAGCAGCGCGCGCACGAGGGTTGTCTTGCCGATGCCGCCAATGCCGGTGACCAGCGTTGCCCGGTGTGCGCGCACGTGTCGCAGCAGGTCAGCCAACTCGTTGCGCCGGTTGGCCAACGTCTGTGTGCGCAGCTCGGTGGGCAGATCGGGCAACGCTGAGGCGTTGTAGACAGCCTGGATAGCGGGTGTTCCGATGTCAGATGGCGAGTCGCCGGCATTGAAGATGCGGCCATCGGCCGATCGCAGGTAAAGCACGGGTGAGGAGAAGCCTGCGTCATTGGGAAACTTGAGATGACAGGCATTGCGCGCCAGCGTCGCCGCGGCATCTACCTGCCCGGCCCATGTGCCTGCCGTCAGGCGCCGATAGAAGGTCTCCGCGAACTGCAGCGCCACATCGTCGCGCACGACGTCCTGCATGGCAACGACCGCGGGAACACCGGCTCTCAAGATGGCCGGCGCCATGCCGATAAAACCGTGGCCGCTGCGCCGCCCCTCGACAGCCGCGCCCTTGCATGCGTTCAAGACAACCAGCTTGATGGTTGCATGATTGCCAAGCAGCGACTGCATCTGAACCTCATCCACCCATTCCTCATCGTACCGTGCATCAGCAGGGGCCACGGCCGCGTTGAAACGCAGCAGGCCCCGCGCCGTGGCGCCTATGTCCCTCTCGAAGTAGCCGTGACCAATAAAATGCAAAATATGATAGCTAGACGCCGACAGCGCATCATCCAATCGCTGGATGGGAACTCGGCCCGTGAGCAGATCGTAGGGCAGCCGAACATTCTGCAAGGCCAGGGTGATAGTCCGCTCTTCCTCCTCTGTGGCCAGCCCTGAGCCACACGGAATGACGATGAGCGCTTTTGGCCCCCCTGGCACGGTCAGCGACTTCACGCTGCCGTAGTTCAGGCTCAGAAGCTGCCGGGTCACCAACGTCTTGACCTGCGTCGCCAGGTGAGTGTCGTTCCAGGCCAGCAATTCCCACGGCAGCGTGGCGATCTCCGGCGCAGTTTCGTCGAAGTCGAGCCGTAGGCGCAGCGCAGCTCCTTCGACCGGTTCGATTCGTTGCCTGTAGATGCCCAGAAAAAGTTCGCGCACTTGACCACTAAACAATGCGCCAAAGAGTGTATTGCCGATCTCGCGCAGCAACGCCTGATCGGATGCGCTCATCCGCTCAAGCTGCACCCTGAACTCAACCGCTGTTAACCTGGCCCAATCCAGCGAACCGCTGGCCAGGCCACTGCCAGGCGCCTGTGCGGTTACCCGGTAGGCCCCTGGGGCGTTCTTGATGACGCGGACGTCGAAATCAATGATAAGAGACATGGCGCGCCTCGCGACAAAAGGGTTTTCTGCACCAATGGCAGCCAATGCTCACCCGCACCTGCGCGGGCGCAAGTGCGGGCGTCAATCACGGTAGTCTTTTCATCGTTTGTTAGTGGATCGAATTCATGCTACCCCCGGCAATAGGATATGCCTGGTTCGGATTGCCATCATTGAAGTGGAAGGTGTACGAACCGGGCAGAAGCTGCATATCCTGCGCAAAGCTCCGCCAGCCGCCCGCATAATACTGGACGGCAGACCCGCTCTCAGAATGCACCAGTCCCGTCTGGAAGGTGACCGTGGGACTGGCCGCGGTGTTTTGACCGCCCTTCTCCTGGCGGGCAAAGGCGTAGCTCATGCTGAAGCTGTAGGTGAGCGGCAGCAGCTCTTTGCTGGCCTGCCCGCCCGCGGTCGCGCCGAAGTCGCGCCAGCCACCCGCGTAATACTGCACCGTTCCCGTGCCCGCGCCGTCGGGCATCAGGTTGCCCGCGCTGTCGCGCAGCTCCACGGTGACGTGCGCCGTCTGGAAGGTAACCGTGGGATTGGCGGCCACGTTCTGGCCACCCTTCTCCTGGCGGGCAAAGGCGTAGCTCATGCTGAAGCTGTAGGTGAGCGGCAGCAGCTCTTTGCTGGCCTGCCCGCCCGCGGTCGCGCCGAAGTCGCGCCAGCCGCCTGCGTAGTACTGCACCGCGCCCGTGCCCGCGCCGTCGGGCATCAGATTCCCCGCGCTGTCGCGCAGTTCCACGGTGACGTGCGCCGTCTGGAAGGTGACCGTGGGATTGGCCGCGGTGTTTTGACCGCCCTTCTCCTGGCGGGCAAAGGCGTAGCTCATGCTGAAGCTGTAGGTGAGCGGCAGCAGCTCTTTGCTGGCCTGTCCGCCCGCGGTCGCGCCGAAGTCGCGCCAGCCGCCCGCGTAGTACTGCACCATCCCCGTGCCCGCGGCGTCCGGCATCAGATTCCCCGCGCTGTCGCGCAGCTCCACGGTGACGTGCGCCGTCTGGAAGGTGACCGTGGGATTGGCCGCGGTGTTTTGACCGCCCTTCTCCTGGCGGGCAAAGGCGTAGCTCATGCTGAAGCTGTAGGTGAGCGGCAGCAGCTCTTTGCTGGCCTGTCCGCCCGCGGTCGCGCCGAAGTCGCGCCAGCCGCCCGCGTAGTACTGCACCATCCCCGTGCCCGCGGCGTCCGGCATCAGATTCCCCGCGCTGTCGCGCAGCTCCACGGTGACGTGCGCCGTCTGGAAGGTGACCGTGGGATTGGCCGCGGTGTTTTGACCGCCCTTCTCCTGGCGGGCAAAGGCGTAGCTCATGCTGAAGCTGTAGGTGAGCGGCAGCAGCTCTTTGCTGGCCTGTCCGCCCGCGGTCGCGCCGAAGTCGCGCCAGCCGCCCGCGTAGTACTGCACCATCCCCGTGCCCGCGGCGTCCGGCATCAGATTCCCCGCGCTGTCGCGCAGCTCCACGGTGACGTGCGCCGTCTGGAAGGTGACCGTGGGATTGGCCGCGGTGTTTTGACCGCCCTTCTCCTGGCGGGCAAAGGCGTAGCTCATGCTGAAGCTGTAGGTGAGCGGCAGCAGCTCTTTGCTCCTGCCCGCCCGCGGTCGCGCCGAAGTCGCGCCAGCCGCCCGCGTAGTACTGCACCGTGCCCGTGCCCGCGCCGTCCGGCGTCAGGTTGCCCGCGCTGTCGCGCAGCTCCACGGTGACGTGCGCCGTCTGGAAGGTGACCGTGGGATTGGCGGCCACGCTCTGGCCACCCTTCTCCTGGCGGGCAAACGCGTAGCTCATGCTGAAGCTGTAGGTGAGCGGCAGCAGCTCTTTGCTCGCCTGTCCGCCCGCGGTCGCACCGAAGTCGCGCCAGCCGCCCGCGTAATACTGCACCGTGCCCGTGCCCGCGCCGTCGGGCATCAGGTTGCCCGCGCTGTCGCGCAGCTCCACCACGACGTGCGCCGTCTGGAAGGTGACCGTGGGACTGGCCGCCGTGTTTTGACCGCCCTTCTCTTGACGGGCAAAGGCGTAGTTCATGCTGAAGCTGTAGGTGAGCGGCAGCAGCTCTTTGCTGGCCTGCCCGCCTGCGGTCGCGCCGAAGTCACGCCAGCCGCCGGCGTAATACTGCACCGCCCCCGTGCCCGCGCCGTCTGGCGTCAGGTTGCCCGCGCTGTCGCGCAGTTCCACCACGACGCGCGCCGTCTGGAAGGTGACAATCGGGTTGCTGGTCACGTTCTGGGCCATGTCCTTGGATGCGTTGGCGTAAGTCATGCGGAAGGTGAGGTTACCCCTGGTCGTGGGAATGTCGGTGACCAGGGCGCCACTCGCATCGGTGCTGCCAGGGATGGTCTGCCAGCCAGCGTCGTAATACTGCGCCGACGCGCCGGCCAGACCGTGACCCTGGCTGTCTAGCAGCTTGACGATCACACCCTGCGGGGGCGGCGGGTTTTCCGTCGGCCACGCAGGCAATCCGGATAGGTAGGACGCGTTGTAGCGATGAATGGCGAATCCGCCAAAGCTGATGTGCCCGCCAAAGTGCGTAGCGACCAGTTGCGCTTCGCTGTTCAGCGCGGCTTGTCCCTCTTCGTAGAAGGTCACTTTTTCCGGGCCGCACTCGCTGGGCGCGCAGTTCGCTGTCTCAAGCCCCACCAGAATGAGGTTGGATTTGAGCAGCGTGTCCGCATAGGCGATCTCATCCTGGTCGAGGCAGATGAGGCCGTCGCCTTCCGCGCAGGCCGCCGTCCCTGCGAAGTCCCGGTAGCCCATGACCACGATGTGGTCGAGGTTGAGATCGGCGATGTGCTGATACACCGGCTTGACTGACCCTCCCACCGGGAACGCCACCGCCGTGTCCCAGAAGAAGCGGATGGCGGCCGCGAGCTGCAGGTTGCTGGGCAGGAAGGCGCGGGTGCATTGGTAGAGCGTCAGGAGGCTCTGGTAGGCAGCCTCGCTCTGCGGCTCCGGCGGCTCCACATCGAGGATCACGCCGTCGAAGCGAGCCGTGGGATTGGCGGTGTCGTAGGCAACAACTTCGGCCATGCGCTGCAAAGGCCAGGACGATGGGCTGCACCCGATCGCCGGCCAGTCGGTATTTCCATACGCCGCCCAGACGGCAAGGCCGTGGAGGTGAGCCTTACTGATCAGGTCCGCGATGTCGCTGTCCTCGTACATTCTGCGTCCCGCGCTGTTGAGGGCAGAGCGGTAGACGCTGAGATAGAGATCTGTCACCCCGCTCGCGGCGCTGCGCTGGACAAGGGTATCACGCGCGGCTGGCGTGCTGACCTCATCGGAGAAGATCCAGAGCGCGTGCACATTGGCCTCGGCGCTGACTGGGAGATGGTTCCAGAGGCCGACGCTTCCGAGAACGACCACAGCCAAGAGCATAAACACTATTGAACGCTTCATACCAAAACCTCCTTGCGGAACGCAGACGCGGCATCTGCCGTACGAACGGCAGATGTTGGTAGGGACAATCCCAGGGGCTGCGCTAAGTAAACCCCAAAAGTCGCCGCGCAGCAAGCCTTTGACCGATACAAAACCGATACAAGTGAGATGAGCTATCTCGAATTAGTCCATGACCGCCAGATCCCGGCCTGGCCGCAGCTCGATTTCGTAGTGAGCCACCTCTTGCTGCACGCGCATGCCCACGCGCTGGTATAGGCGTGTGGCGCCGGTCTTGTTCCGGGCATCAACAGACAAACCGACGCGCGGAACGTCCCGTTGCTGCAGCGCTCGAAACGTATGCAGCAGAAGCGCCTGGCCGAGCCCTCGACGACGGTAGGCCTGGCGTACACCGAGTGTGGGAATCCAGCCCATCTGGGAATCGAGATCATAGCGTTCCTGTGAGTTGATCAGCCCGGCGATTTGTTCGCCATCCAGCGCCAGGAACCATAACTCAGGCTTTAGCCCAGCCGCATCGAAGTTGTAACGCTTCCAGCGTTCGAAATCCTCCTCGAAAGAACGCTCGACGTATCCAATATGCTCGCGGAAAGCCTCGTCCTGCGCCCAGTAAACCGCCTCCAGGTCTTCCGGGTAGCGTAAGGTGCGTACGACGATCCCTGCCGGCCATTCTGGTGCAGGGATGGGTCTGTCGAGGTCAGTGATCATGCGCCAGGAATAGCGATACAGGTTCATGCCCATGCCCTCGAAGAGATCCATGCTGGGCCGATGAGCAGCCGGTGCGGCGACGTGCGGCGCAAAACGTACATCCGCGGGCAAGCGATCGAGTGCACGCCGCGTGGTTGTCAAGGCCCAGGCAAGCAGCGCACTGCCAATGCCCCGACCTTGCCACTCGGGGTGGACGCGACCCCAAATCCAAGGCCGGACCGGAGGATTGAAGTGATCCCACAACTCGACGCAGCCGACCATTGCCCCATCGGAGGCAACCACCACGCGCGTGCTGGCTGTGAGATTGATGCCGGTCTGCTGCCATTCCTCCCGATAGCGTTCAACCGTGTTATCGCCGGCGCCCGTGAGTTCAGCCTCGGCGGCGTTAAACATCGGGACTAGGTGCGGTAGATCCTCGAACCTGGCCGGCCGCACCTGGTAGCCGGCTTCGGCAAGTGGCTTGAACGAATCATTCATGTCTACATTTCTCCTTTGGTTTGTGCGAACTACTGACGCGCTGTTTTCACCACCGCGAGAATGGCATCGAGGACTAAATGCGGCTGATCCCACTGAATACCATGACCAGAATCTTCTGCGACGATGACCTGTCCATTCGATGACATCGCCGCGTAGTCTCGCTGAATTCCTTGCCACACGTCCTCAAGCCGGTCGGCCAAATCGGCCGGGAGATCTGGCCAGTTCGCGGCTGGTTTCTTGGCCTGCGTCAACGCCACGAGCGGTGTGTCGCCCAACCTGGTAGACTCAAATTGGGCGGCGACTTCATCCCAATTCGAAAGCTCACAACAATCCTTCCACGAAGCCACATCGGCAACGAATGTCTTGCGCAACGATGTGATTTCGGGGTTCTCGGACGCGGCCGGGGCCGGCAAGGCTGCCAGATAGCGCGCAGAGTGATTGGGGTAGGCGCTGTCAACGAGGACAACCCCCGCCACATCGTCGGCATAGCGTATGGCATAGGCCACCGCGAAAGCGCCGCCAATCGAATGACCGACCGTGATGATCGGGCCTTCGATCTTGAGAGCTTGCCGAAGCGCGTGCAGATCAGCCGTCACTTGATCCATCGTGAGCAGCCCAAAGTCAGCGCCGCTCTGACCGGTATTGAAGCGATCGTACGCGCAGACCTGTGTCTCGGCGGCCACGTAAGGCACGATGGAATTCCAGGTTGCCGTATCTGTGGCGGAGCCATGCTCCAATACAACCGTCGGGTTGCCTTTCCCGTAGCACGCAACATACAACTTGTGACCATTCACCTTGATCTTGTCTTTGATGACCGCCGCCGGCATCGGCAACAGCTTGAAGCCAGGCTTCTTGATCGGCGTTGGCGCAAGCATATCCGCAGGTGCAATCGTATTGGTGGGTGCATCCGCAGGTGCAACCGTATTGGCGGGTGTAGGTTGTGAAGTCGCAGTTGGTAGAACAGGCGTTGCGGCGGGTGAACAGGCATTCAGCATGATCATCCATAACAGAACTACGACGACAAACCTGATACGAAGCAAGGTTTTCATGACGTTCTCCCTCCCGTAAAAGCAAGCCCTTTCAGATGCGGTTCGAGTAGGCAAGAGGTGGTTTTTTGACACGCTTGAGTTGACAAACACGAAAGCGCCAAGGGCCGCCGATCGCCATCAGGGCGCTATCGTGAAGTCAACTTCGATGCGCCAGCCGTCACCCCAACTTGCCGCCGGTATCACCGCGTCACGCATCTCGATTTTGTAAGTGTAGCTCCCGGCCAGCGGCGCGCCCGACGGGCCCCAGTCCGCATTGTCGGCGACGAAGACGGGGAAGTGACTGGCGCCATCAACGTTGAAGCCGTTCTGGCCCGGGGCAAACACGCCGTAATCAGCCATGGAGGAGTCGAACGTCCGGCCGTTGTGGACCGACTCCGCTCCGGTGTAGATCGGGAAGAGGCGGTTAGCGATGATGGGACCGCTGGCGAAATCGGGCGAAGAGCCGGTCGTGCCCGGGGCTGGCACGTTCATCCATGCCAGGAACACGCCCATCCCCTCGGAGAACTCCGATGTGGTGAAGCGCACCCCCTCGTGAAAGCCGGCGGCGACCACACCAGCCGCCAGCTCGGCGGTGTAGGGCGGCGCATGCGGCGCGCCGGGGCCGACCAACACGTCCGGGAAGGCCCTGTGGTTCGGCCCCGGGAGAATGGATCGGGCGATTTCACCGAGTCCGCCACCCGGACCAAACGGCGCCGCAAACAGGTGGAAGTCAACCGGTTTCCATGTGGGATGGCCGATTGGCTTCAGGCGCACGGCCAGCAGCGGCGAGGTGTCAGCCGCTGGCTCAGTCGGCGCGGTTACCGTCGGCGCCGCAGTCGGCTCAACCACCGTCGGCGCCGCAGTCGGCTCAACCACCGTCGGTGCCGCAGTCGGCTCAACCACCGTCGGCGCCGCAGTCGGCTCAACCACCCGTGGCGCCGCAGTCGGGTCGACCACCGTAGGCACGACCGCGGCGACCGGCGGCGTTGGCGCGGGGCAGGCCGTCAGCGCCAGGCTCGCCACAATCAGCACGACCAAAGGCATGGCCCATTTCTTGGTAGGCATTATCGGTTCCTCCTTGTGACATGGCTTGCAGATAACTCGCGTTTGTGCCCAACGATCGCGGGGTGATTCGCCGTGAACATGAAGTGCGGTGACGATAGCGGGGTTGCTGACAACTACGACTGCGAATAGTAAACCCCAAAAGTCGCGGCGTGGCAAGCCTCTGACCGATACAAAACCGATACAAGTATGGTAACTGCTAACCCGGCGCGCGCCAGTTTGGACAGGATGAACAGGATTCTCGCCTTGCGGTTGCGAACGACAATCGGCATAAAGGGCCAAATATCCTGTGAATCCTGTCTATCCCTGGCAGCCTGAGTAGTCACCAACTGTGGTACAATGGTTCCAGCGGCTGCATGCGTTTGCGACTGTGGGTAGGAGTCGGAAGCTGGATGACGTTTGATTTCTTGGCAAAGGGAACCTGATGGGTCAGACGATGATCTTCAACCAATGGCTCAAACAACGGCGCAAGGCGCTGGGCCTGACGCAGAAAGACCTCGCGCAGCGGGCGGGGTGCGCCGAGGTGACCCTGCGCAAGATCGAGGCCGGCGACTTTCACCCCTCTGCGACGTTGGCCGCGTCCCTGGCCAGGGCCGTGGGCGCGAGAGACGCCGATCTACCCGGTCTCGTGACCCTGGCGCGCGGTCTCCACAGCGACCTCGCTTTGACCGCGCATCGGCTTGTGCCAAGCCATCCCCACAATCTGCCATCCCAACTCACGCCGCTCATTGGCCGCGACCACGACATCGCCGCGCTGCGCAAGCGGCTGCGCGCGGGGGAACGGCTGATCACCCTGCTGGGGCCGCCCGGCGTCGGCAAGACCCGCCTGGCGCAGGCTGTGGCAGAGGATGTGCTGGAACAGTTCGAGGATGGCGCCTTCTTCGTGCGCCTGGGGCCGATTTCCGATCCTGACCTGGTGGCCGCGACGATTGCCCAGACCCTGGGGCTGCAGATGAGCGGTTCCAATCCACCGGCCTTGCAGTTGCGCGCCTACCTGGAGGAGAAGCACCTGCTGCTGGTGCTCGACAACTTCGAGCAGATCATCGAGGCCGCGCCGTTGGTGGACGACCTGCTGCGCCGCTGCGCCTGGCTGCATGTGCTGGTGACCAGCCGCCAACCCCTGCGCGTACGCGGCGAGCGCCAGGCGCCGGTGCGGCCGCTGGCCCTGCCCGCCGACATCCCCGGCGCCAGCCAAGCCGCCGCCAGCGACATGCTGCGCTATGCCGCGGTGGCCCTGTTTGCGGAACGCGCTGAGATGGTGCAGCCCGACTTTGCCGTCACCGACAGCAACGCCGCGGCCGTCGCCGAACTGTGCCGCCGGCTGGACGGCCTGCCGCTGGCGATCGAGCTGGTCGCCGCACGCGTCCGGCTGCTGTCGCCGGTCGAGCTGCTCACGCGGCTGCACGGGCCGTGGATGCTCTCGATGGACGGTCTGCGCGACGTGTCGCCGCGGCAGAAGACGCTGCGCGGCGCGATTGGCTGGAGCTACGACCTGCTCACTCCGACCGAACAGACCCTCTTCACACGCCTGGCCGTCTTCGTCGGCGGCTGCACGCTGGAGGCGGCAGAAATGCTGTGCGAAGACGTCCTTTCTTCCGCGCAGATCCTCGACGGCATCGCCTCGCTGCTGGACAAGAGCCTGCTGCATCGCGAAATTAGCCTGCATGGGGAGCCGCGCTACATCCTGCTTGAGACGGTGCGTGAGTATGCTTTGGAACGCGTGGTTGTGAACGGCGAAAAGGACGCACTACGGGAACGGCATGCACACTGCTTCCTGCGCATTGTCGAGAATGCTGACCTGGCAGACGTCAGCCCCAGGCGACTTCAAGTGAATCGCCTCATTGACGACGAGATTCACAACCTGCGCGCAGCGTATACCTGGTTCATCGCAGATGATGTACAGGCCGCGCTGCTGCTAACTACGTACCTGCTTTACTGGTTTAATCAACGAGGTCCGCATGCGGAAGGAATTCGTTTGATCGACGAGGTCCTCGCCTTGCCCGGCGCTTCGGCCCGCACGATTCCCCGGGCAAGGGCCTTGTATGAGACAGGTATCCTCATGCTATACAATGGTGAACACACCCAAGCTCGGGCCTGCGTAGAGGAGAGTCTGGTTCTCAGCCAGGAACAGGGGTATGGCAAAGGAGAAGCCGCCGCCTTGATCGGCCTGGGCCGAATGGCGCTGTGGTGGTGGCAAGACCAGGACGCAGCTAGGCAGTATCTGGAAAGGGCTCTCTGCTGTTACAGAGAACTCCATCACTCCGGAGGCATCTCATTGGCCCTGATGTACCTCACCAAGATCGCCATGTTTCGAGGAGACTTTGCTCGAGCGCAGGCGCTAGGTGAGGAAAGTCTCGCCATCGCACAGCAGGCGGGTTTGAAGTTCACACAGCCGCTGACCATACTTGGCGAGATTGCCTACGCAAACGGCGACCTGAGTCGTGCACGATCGCTCTACGAGCAGAGTCTGGCAATTGAGCGGCACAGTGGAGACGTTGACATCAGCCTGGAAACCCTTATCGGCCTGTCGCTTACCACAATTCGCCAGAAGGAATTCGCTGCTGCCCATACTTTTCTGGATGAATTGATACAGCGCGAGAAGAGATTTGGGAACGAGAATGACCCCAACCTCTGTGGCAGTTATCTGTTCCTGGCAACGCTGGTTCAGGAAGAAGGCGACTACGACAACGCGGTCCGCTGGTATCGGGCAAGTCTGCCCGGAGTGAAGGTCGACAGAGATGAGTGGGGTGTCTGGGGTACGGGTTTGGCTTACCTGGCGATGGCGTTGGACCAGTATGAGTTGGCTGCGGCCTTGCTGGGTGCAACTGAGAGTTCAGACGAGGAAAACCATCGCCTTTGGCCAATCTACCAGAACGAATGCAACCAGCTCATCGAGACGACTCGCGCACAACTGAGTACAGCACGCTTCGACGCCGCGTGGGCGGAAGGCCGGGTAGCCCCATTTGAAGCGGTCGTGGAAGAGGCGGTCTCGACCCTGGAGACGGCGCAGGCCGTGAAGGGCCAACCTGCGCCTACCTGACAAACTTGTGAACGTGTGGGTCGCGGCTCAGCCTTCCCCATTTCAGGGGTTGGCAATCCCTGTCGCGCCATATCATGGTGCCATGGCGTTCGCTCACCGGCTGGCTCGGACAGGCGGCTGGGAGGTCGTTCGGCAAACCCAGCCACCCGTCCCCAACGGGGTCACGTGCGCATCGCCATCAGGGGCCGACGGTGAAGCGGGCCTCGACGCGCCAACCATTGCCTAACGCATCGGTCATCGTGATGGTCCACTCATAACTCCCGCGCAGCTGCGCGCCCGGCGGGCCGAAGTCGGCATTGTCCACGAAAAACATCGGAAAGTGGCTGTGGCCGTCAACGTTGAAGGGTGGGTCCAGGTTGACATCCAACTTTGGCACATCCGTCGCCCCCAGGAAGGAAAACGGCGCGCCATTGTGCGCCGACGATCCCTCAACGTGGATCGGAAACAGCCAGTTCGGGATGATGGGGCCAGAGGTGAAATCAGGCGAGGAACCTGTCGTACCCGGGGCTGGCACATTCATCCATACCAGGTACACACCCATACCGTTTGAGAACTCCGGCTTATTGAAGCGCACACCCTCGTGGAAGCCTTGCGCAGCCACGCCAACCGCCAGCTCGGAGGTGTAGGGACGCGCATGTGGATCACCGGGGCCAACAAAGAGGGCGGGGTGGAAGCGGTGGCTCGGCTCTGGCAGCAGGGCTAAGGCTGTCTGCAAGAACTCGGCGTAGCCACTGGCCGCAGTGCCGATAGGCGCCGCGAATAGGTGGAAGTCGGCCACCGTCCACCTGGGATGGCCGATCATTCTGAGTCTTACACCCTGGGTGGGCGGGGGCCCGGCAGCCAGGCCGGCAGCAGGCAACAGCGCCATGGCGACTGCCACAAAGAGCAGCAGCGCAAAACGTAGATGCTTCGGGTGTCTCACGGTCATGGTAAACCTCCAAATTCGAAAAGATGTGGCTCCTAACCAGTCGTTCCTGGATGCCGATAGTAAACCCCAAACGCGCCCACGTGGCAAGCCTTAAACCGATACAGAACCGATACAAATGAAGAATGTCACCTTGACCAAAACCGAGCCTGTTGTGGATGGTTGCCCTATCCACAAACCTGGGGTATAATCTGCGCCAGCCCAGACCGAGAAAGCAGACTTTGGATGAAGAGCCGATAGATTGGCGATAGCCGTGTTGCCGGTGTGCACCGTCATTGACCAGGTGCCGGTCAATGGAATATGGTCAAACCGAGACCCACAGCCGGAACATACCACATCGGTTAGAATGACATCAAGTGGCTGTGAACCAGCTATGCAGTGAGGTGGCACGTGACGATTGAAACGACCGCAGTGATTCAGGCCAGTGTCCGGCGAATGTTCCCCGACACCACCATTGATCAAGCGTTGGCAGAGTTGTTGCTGGAGCGTGTGCAAAGAAATCTGGTCAAGTACCGCAGCATGGCTCGCCAGTTTGAGGTCAGGTACGACCAATCTTTCGACGAATTCCGCAAAGCGGTGTTGCGCCAGCACCCTGCGGCTGACGTCGAACAGAATTATTTCGACTGGGAATTGGCCGTCACCGGCATCGCCGATATGGAAGAGCAGATCGCCCGTATGCGGCGGTGACCCTGTTTGCGGACCGCGCGCAGGCGGTGAAGCGTAGTGAGATCGTATGGCACATTTGGCGCCAGCACGACAGCTCTTTATCACTTTTGATCTTGCGGATCTATGCGCCAGCGAAGAGAAGAATGTCGTCTTGGCGCATCGCCGCAGCTTCCGATGTGATAAGTAATCCTTCCATCAACCGCGCAATCGGGTACTCGATCAGGGCCAACGTCTCGCCCACGTGCTCCGAGACGGGTCCGCCCAATAGGTAGCGAGCCAGATGCAGGAACTCTTCGTCCCGGTCGTCCAGGTTCTCGAGAAAAGTGAAGCGATCCAACACCGACTGGCTGGCCTCCCGCCAGTCGAACGGTTGGTCAGCGCGGATCAAGCCGCGTACATCATCCGCAAAGCCGCGACGTCGCAACTTTTCCTCCACATTTGTACGGAAAGCTCCGTAGTTAAACAACATTCTGGCGCGGTAAAAATAGTACAGTGTCATTTTGCGCAATGCCCGCTCGTCCAGGTCAAAGGCGCCGATCTGCGCCAGGTCGTAGATGTCGCGGCCCTTACGGCGACCGTACAGTGCGCGCAGCTTTGTAGCAGTCAGCTCCTCCAATCGGTAAGTGGTGATCAAGGTCGTATTTGCGCCGTCGGACAAAGCCAGCGGTCGTTCTTCGCGACCGAGGATTGGTACGCGCTCGATAAAAGAAATCTCCAGCTTCAGATGCTGGCGCGGGCTACCGCTGAGGGGTGCAAAGTCAGCGCGAATCGTGCTCTGTTCATAGCGACGATAATCATGCGCCAGATGGTAACCTGCCTTCTGACCGGCTAACAATGTCATAACCTGGTTGGTGAGCTGCGCACGCTCTGCCAAGACCTGAGCCTTGGAGCCGACCGCGTTGAAGTCCAGGTCGACCGACAGTCGATTGACAGCCGGGAAGAACAGCTTGTTGAGCGCGGTTCCACCTTTCAGATAGAGCCGGTCACGCAGGAATGGATCACCGTATACCGCGATGAGAGCCTGCGTCAGGCGATAGTCCAACTCAGCCAGAGTCAGGTCAGGAATCTGGTGGTCGTCCGCCCAGGTACGAAGTAGGTGTGGGGTGAGACGCATTTATGGTTCCAATGCCAGCATGATGTTTTCGCGCACGCGCCAATGCGGATGTACAGGACCAGGTTCAGGGCCGTGTGGGTCGAGTTGGTAGACGCGAGGGGCAATCAGGGTCGCCACCCCGTCCAGTAACCTCTGCGGCACCAGCAGGTGTGTTGACAGCTTTTCCAGAATATATCCTAAGCGGTGCACCAGGGCCTGGTTGGTCATGTCCGGCAAATAGGACAATAGTCGTTCCGGGTCAGCCTCCGGCAGCAATACGCTGATCGTATGTGCGACGTCGTCTATCCCGCCACACAGGTCGAAACGATCGAGGCAGTCCAATAGCGTCTTTTCACGGTCAGAGATGCGGAAGAAGGAATCGTGGTAGCGTGTCTCCTGAATGCCAAAAAACTTGGTACGCTGAACCTGGACAAAAATGATCTTGGCCCGGCCCAAGGTGATTGGACGACGCTGTCTGGGCAGCGCAACCAGCAAGGCCTGCGGCAGTTGGTCAGCGGCACCGTAGATAAATGCAGCGCTTTGGTAGGCGACATAGTACTCAGAAAGCCCCTCGCGTTGCAGCAGTTCATCCACGACTTGAAATGGATCGGCCACAAACGTCTGCCGACCGAACAGGACATCCGCAGAGACTACCACATACCGGCCGCGGCCGACGCGCTGCAGCGCTCCCTTACGCGCCATACTAGCCAACAGCTTCGGGGCATGCGAGGGTGAGACTGCCATTACATCGCTGAGGCGCTTGACATCCACCACATGCAGACCTTTGCGCAAGGCCGCGAAATAAGCCGTTTGTTCGAGATGACTGAGTTGAATCTGGTCAGGCATGATGGTCCTTTTTCAGTATGCACAACTTAACCAGATTAGTCTTGTTGTGCATACTGAATGTAGTATATGCCAACATCCGCCCACCGTCAACTTCGAGGTGCTCAGCTTGTTTATCACTACTTCGCAATACACTCATGTTCTCCCGTGCATGAGCGGATGACCGAAATAGAAATCGCACATATTGTGGTAAAATGAAGTACGCGGCCACGATCAAACGTGATAACGTGCGAGACTTGGAAGATTGACGGTACTTGACTTCCTGACAGAGGAAAGCCCATGAGCAAGTTGATCTCCTTCAACCAGTGGCTCAAACAGCGGCGCAAGGCGCTTGGCCTGACGCAGAAAGATCTCGCGCAGCAGGCGGGCTGCGCCGAGGTGACGCTGCGCAAGATCGAGGCCGGCGACTTTCACCCCTCCGCGACGTTGGCCGCCTCCCTGGCCAGGGCCGCAGGTGCGAGAGACGCCGATCTACCCGGCCTCGTGACCCTGGCGCGCGGTCTCGACAGCGACCTCGCTTTGACCGCGCGCCGGCATATGCCGAGCCGGCCCCACAACCTGCCATCCCAACTCACGCCGCTCATTGGCCGCGACCCCGACATCGCCGCGCTGCGCAAGCGGCTGCGCGCGGGGGAGCGGCTGATCACCCTGCTGGGGCCGCCCGGCGTGGGCAAGACCCGCCTGGCGCAGGCCGTGGCCGAAGAGGTGCTGGAACAGTTCGAGGATGGCGTCTTCTTCGTGCGCCTGGGGCCGATTTCCGATCCTGACCTGGTGGCCGCGACGATTGCCCAGACCCTGGGGCTGCAGATGAGCGGTTCCAATCCACCGGCCTTGCAGCTGCGCGCGTACCTGGAGGAGAAGCACCTGCTGCTGGTGCTGGACAACTTCGAGCAGATCATCGAGGCTGCGCCGCTGGTGGACGACCTGCTGCGCCGCTGCGCCTGGCTGCACGTGCTGGTGACCAGCCGCCAACCCCTGCGCGTACGCGGCGAGCGCCAGGCGCCGGTGCGACCGCTGGCCCTGCCCGCTGAACTTCCCGGCGCCAGCCAACCCACCGCCAGCGACGTGCTTGGTTATTCCGCGGTGGCCCTGTTTGCGGAACGCGCCGAGATGGTGCAGCCCGACTTTGCCGTCACCGACAGCAACGCCGCAGCCGTCGCCGAACTGTGCCGCCGGCTGGATGGCCTGCCGCTGGCGATTGAGCTGGTCGCCGCACGCGTCAGGCTGCTGTCGCCGGCCGAGCTGCTGGCGCGGCTGCACGGGCCGTGGATGCTCTCGATGGACGGTCTGCGCGACGTGTCGCCGCGGCAGAAGACGCTGAGCGGCGCGATTGGCTGGAGCTACGACCTGCTCACTCCGACCGAACAGACCCTCTTCACGCGCCTGGCCGTCTTCGTCGGCGGCTGCACCTTGCAGGCCGCGGAGCTGATGTGCGGCGATGACGCTACGCTCGGCCCGCTGCTCCCATTCTCCCTGTCGCCCACGCAGGTTCTCGATGGCATTGCCTCCCTGCTGGACAAAAGCCTGCTGCACCGTGAGACCAGCCTACACGGCGATCCGCGTTACGTCATGCTGGAGACGGTGCGCGAGTATGGTCTGGAACGCGTGGCGTTGAGCGGCCAGGAAGCGGCGCTGCGCGCGCGGCATGTTCACTGCTGCTTGCGGCTGATCGAAAATGCTGAACAAGCCGACCTCGACCCTGGCCTCATTCTACTCTGTCGCCTGCTTGACGATGACATTCAAAACGTGCGTGCGGCGCTGGCCTGGTCTAGAGAACACAACGTCCAGGCTGCTTTGCTGCTGATCGCGGCATCCTTGCGCTGGCTGGGTGACCGTGGTCCTAAGTCGGAATCAGTGCGTTTGATCAACGAGGTTCTCGCCTTGCCCGGCTCGTCAGCTCATACGATTCCTCGTGCAAAGGTTCTGTTGCAGGCAGCACGTGGACTTGCGGAAGGGAGTACAACGACAGAGGCTCAGGCCTATGCAGAAGAGTCCCTAGCTCTAAGTCAGAAGTTAGGGTACAGCCAAGGAGCAGCCGATGCTTTGCTCGCCTTGGGACGAATTGCCCATACCGGCTGGTACGACCAGGACACAGCCCGTCACTATCTCGAAAAGGCCCTCACACACTACAAAACACTGGGCGACGCAGCCGGTATTGCGCACACCCTGGTGGTGTTAAGTGAAACTGCTCTCGCTCAAGGAAATTTTCCACTGGCGCATGCACTGGCCGAAGAATGTCTCTCCGTCGCGCAGCAGGCCGGTTTTTCGTACCCATGGCCGCTCGCTGTCCTGGCCAACCTGGCCTGGGCCGAAGGAGACCTGCATGGGGCACGGTTGTTGTACGAACGGCATTTGGCAGCTCAGCGAACACGAGGGGTCAAGGGCAGCCTTGTTTTCGCACTAACGGAGCTGGGAAACGTAGCTACTCGCCAGGGAGATTTTGTCGCCGCTCACGCCTTCTTGGATGAGGCGTTCGTGCACCTGAAGGAAATGGGGGACGAGGAGTTCACGGGCATGTGCTACCTATATTTGGCAGCCTTGGCGCAGGCCGAAGGCAACTACGGGCGAGCAATCCAGTTGTATCGAGCGAGCCTGGTGGGACTCAGGTACTTTCAGGGGGATCGGAGTTGGTGTCTCCTAAATCTGGCCGCGCTGGCCGCGGCGCTGAGCCAACACGAGGTGACCGCCAGACTGCTGGGTGCAACTCATGCCGTGGACGAGACCATCGCACGCCTCGCTCCCATCGAACGCGACGACTACAATCGCCTCGCCGACGCGACCCGCGCGGCCCTGGGCGCCGCGGCCTTCGACGCCGCCTGGATGGAGGGCCGGGCGGCTGCCTTTGACGTAATCATCGAGGAGGCAGTCTCGGCCCTGGAAGGCGTGCTGCGCGTCGCTGACCAGCCCTTATCCGCCGACAGATTGGCGCCATGACGCAAGGTCGGGACGACTGGAGTCGAACTCTTTGCGGGTCTATCCTCGTGATCCAATGGGGCTTGACCGCAGGCTCGACTCCAGTGTCTTCTTAACCGGCGACGGCCTTGCTTCTTCTACTGACCGCGCGCCTTCTGCTTGGCGTTCCAGTCCAGCACCCAGGTGTACCACTTCTCCCCGCCCAGGCTGGGGTAGGTGCGCTGCAAGTAAGGCTTCGTGACGCCGACGCTCACGCCGTAGTAGAGAGGCGCGAAGGCCGCGGCGTCGTCAACCAGGATTTTCTCGGCGGCATGGTACAGCGCCTGACGCTGCGCCGGATTCTCGATCTCCTGGGCCTCCTTGGTCAACTGGTTGAAACTCTTGCCATCCGGCCCCAAGGGCGCGTTGGCATCCTTCTCCCAACTCAACTGATTGGCGCCCTCGTTGCTGTTGAACACCTCGTGCACCCAGTTGTTCTCGTCCGCATAGTCAGCGCACCAACCCAGGTACCAGGCCTGTGACCGCCCAGACAAGGGGGTTGAGGGTTGGATCGTGGTGAGGAAGACCTTCAGTTCCTGGTTCGCGATCTCTACGTTGATGCCCAACCCTTGCTTCCACATCGCCTGGATGGCCTCGGCAATCTGGCGGGGTCGGTCCGAGGTCGTATGCAAGAAAGTGATCGTCGGAAAACCCTTGCCGTCCGGGTACCCTGCCTCCGCCAGCCACTGCCTGGCCTGCGCCAGCGCCTTGTCATAGCCCCAACCGCCCATCTCTGTTGGTAACGTCCACGGCGCAATATCCAGGGCGCCCGCGGCGCTGCCAAAAATGGAGCTCGGGGCGAAGGTGTTGGCGGGAATCTGGCCGCCCTTGAGCACGTTCTCGATCAGGCCCTGGCGGTTGATCGCGGCCGAGAGCGCCTTGCGCACCAACACGTTGTCCATCGGCGGCTTGCTGTTGGTGAAGCCCACATAAACCGTGCACGCGCTAGGGACGCGGTAGAACTCCTTGCTCAACACAGGATCGGTCTTGACGCGCTCGATATCTCCCAAGGGCACGCCCACGGTGTCTAGCTTGCCGGCCTCGTACATGGCGAAGGATGGCGCTGTGTCAACCAGCATACTCATCTCGATGCGCTCGATATTGCCAGCCACATGGCTCCAGCCGTACCAGAACGGGTTCTTCTCGAGCACCATGTGATCGTCGTGTAACCAACTCACCAGCGTGTAAGGGCCGTTGGTGACGATGGAGCCAGGCTCGGTCCAGCGTTCGCCCTTCTCCTCAATCGCGGCGCGGTACTGGGGCCGGTTGACCCACATGCCGGCGATGGCCGGGAAATAGGCAGCCGGGGTATTCACGGTCAACTGCACGGTATAAGCGTCGGGAGCGCTGGCCCCGACGCCATCCACCAGGGCCTGCAGCTCGGCCGCGCTCAATTTGGCAGCGTCCGCGATGTTCAGCGCCTGGCAGCCGGCGATGATGTAGTCCACGTACGCGTAGTCCGAAGCCGTGCGGGGGTCGCACGTGCGCTTGACGCCGTAGACCACGTCGGGCGCGGTGACCGGTCCTAACTTCTGCACCCCGCCGGCCGGCGTGTAGCGCACCCAGGAGACGTCGTCACGCAGCTTGAACGTGTACGTCAGCCGGTCCGCGGAGACGCTCCACGCTGTCGCCAATTCCGGTGCGACGCTGCCGTCGGCGTTGATGTCAGTCAGGCCCAAGAATAGGTTCTCAACGATGTCACCTGACTCTACCTCGGCGACCAGCGAGGGATCCACGGATTGTGGCTCGCCGCCCAGGTTGATGTGCAGGGTTACTTTGTTGCCGGGCTGGGGCGCCGGAGTGACAACCGCGGGCGCGGTCGGCGCGACCACCGTCGGCGCCGTGGTCGGCTCAACGACGACGGTCGGTGCGGCCGGTGCAACCGGCGGCGTTGGCGCGGGGCAGGCGGTCAGCGCCAGGCTCATGGCGATCAGCACGACCACAGGCATCGCCCATTTCTTGGTAGACATTTTCGGTTCCTCCTTGTGACATGGCGAACATCAAGTGCGGTGACGATCAGCGGGGCTGCGGGTAACAACGACTGCGGATAGTAAACCCCAAAAGTCGCCGCGTGGCAAGCCCCTGACCGATACAAAACCGATACAAGTATAGTAACTGCTAACCCGCCGCACCAGCGCTGAAAATGGTAACGGCTAACCCGGCGCACCAGCGCTGAAAAAGGAAGGGGCCGCCTGCATGGGCAAGCGGCCCCTCGATTCGTATCGGCATTTCCTGCCTGCGCTGGAAGAAACTCATCTCAGGTCAAGGCACGATTTCTGGCCAATACCAGACGAACCATTCAGCCTTGCTCTCGGCTCGGCCATCGCTGACGACGTCGCCGCCGTGAGCGATCAGGCCTTGCGCATTCCCCCCTGCGGGCCAGTCAATGAAGACCCGCACTTCCTTGCCGTTCATAATCTCGGCTTTGCCGCCTTCAACCAGCGGCAGGCTGGAGATCGTGAGCACGTCCCCATCGGGATCCACGTCGTTTTCCAGGACCGGAATCGTGAGGACCTGGACGGGATGGTACAACAGGATGACCTCATCGTCGTTGGCGATGGGCGGCTGGTTGCGCGGGCCTAACGCCGGCAGACCAGACATCAGAAACAGGGTGACAATCAGCGTAATCAATCGCATGGTAGACCTCCTTCATCGCATAACAGGGCACACAAGACCGGGCAGGGCGTGGCAAGCACGACAGCCTGCCCGGCACATCGGGTATCGCCCATTTAGTGGATATGGAACAGGCAGCTGATCTCAGAGGCGCCGTTTGGCAGCACGGTCGCGGCATAGGCTTCTGAGAGCAGGACGTCCTCTCCGTAGCGGGTGACACAAGGGATCTTGGTCTCGTAGTAGCTCAATTTGATCGGGTGCTGGGGCAGAACCGCGCCGGGCGGCAACATGCCGACACAACCGATCTGAATGAAATTATCGGCCGTCTCCGTCATCTGCACCTTCGATTCTGTCGCTTCTTGGGGTCTGGCGGCGCCATCAGGCAGCCGGCATGGCTGACCGACAGACACCAGGTAGAACGGCGCCGGCGGCTTGGCGTTGGCCGCCACTGCGGTGACGCTGAACACAACGATCAGTAGGGAGAGAATGGACAACTTTTTCATACGGTGCCTCCTTCGTGCGAAATCAAATGGCTTATACTGGGGTTGGCAAGCTCGTGATATGTCGTGACCACCTCCTTTACAAAGAACCACACGGGCGGTTGTTGAAGATCAACAATTTATCCAAACATATGGCCGACATAACGACAGGTTTTCTTGAGCGGACAGGATGCTACCGCGATGGCAGTCGGCTTTGAGCCGACTTGAGCTATCAGCCTCGAATTCATTCGAAGGCGGGTTCCGCACGAGATTGCTCGCTGCTTGGTCGCTACCGCCTTGAACGAAAGCCTTGAATCTTGGGTTTGCCGTGCAAACGCCTTGAACTGAAGTTCAGGCTGATAGCTGAAGTCCGCTGAAGCGGACTGGGCGAAACTGGCGGGTGACCGGCCTGATTGTCGGTTTATTTTGTTAATTTTCAAGAGTCAGCCGCCGCAGGGCGGCTTCGTAATCGTTGCAGCGACCTCGGTCGCCCGGATACGTTGGTCGGCCAGTGACTCTATTAAGCCACAGTCGCGCCCCGGATGACAGCGCAAACCGATAGTCAAACCGATACAGATGTGATATAATCGCGGCAACTGACTATCGGTGGCTGTTCGAACCCTATGAATGGGGTGACCCGATGAACTCGATTCAAACTTTTGGACAGTGGATTAAGCAGCGGCGCAAGGTGCTGGGCCTGACGCAGAAAGAGTTGGCGCAGCAGGCGGGCTGCGCGGAAGTGACGCTGCGCAAGATCGAAGCCGGCGACCTGCAACCCTCAGGACAACTGGCTGCCTCCCTGGCTGCGGCCGCAGGTGTGGTGGACGCTGATCTGCCCGCGATGGTGAGGTTTGCGCTGGGCGAGGGCGCAGGGCATGCGCCGGCTGGCCGCTTGAGCAAGCCGCGGCGTCCCCACAACTTGCCCGCCCAGCTCACCCCGCTGCTTGGCCGTGAGCTTGATATCGCGGCCGTGCGCAGCCGTCTGCGCGAGGGGGCGCGGCTGATCACCCTGCTGGGGCCGCCGGGCGTGGGCAAGACCCGGCTGGCCCTGGCCGCCGCGGAGTCCGTGCTGGAGCAGTTTGAGCACGGCGTCTTCTTCGTGCGGCTGGCGCCTGTCTCCGATCCTGAGCTGGTGGCCGCGACCATCGTGCAGGCCCTGAACGCCTCGTCGAGCGGGCCGAACCCACCGGCCTTGAAATTGCGCGCCTACCTGGAAGAGAAGCATCTCCTGCTGGTGCTGGACAACTTCGAGCAGATCATCGAGGCTGCGCCGCTGGTGGACGGCTTGCTGCGCCGCTGCACGTGGCTGCACGTCCTGGTCACCAGCCGGCAACCGCTGCGCATGCGGGGCGAGCGGCAGGTGCCGGTGATGCCCCTCACCCTGCCCGCGCAGTTCCCGGGCGTCGCCCAGCTCACCGCCGCCGAAGCGCTGCGTTATCCGGTGGTGACCCTGTTCGCGGATCGCGCCGCCGCGGTGCAGCCCGACTTTATCGTCACGGACAGCAATGCCGCGGCCGTGGTGGAATTGTGCCGCCGGTTGGACGGCCTGCCCCTCGCCATCGAGCTGGTCGCGGCGCGCGTCAAACTATTGCCGCCGGCCGACCTGCTGGCGCGCGTGCGCGGGCCGTGGATGCTCTCTGTAGATGGCCTGCGCGACGTGTCGCCGCGGCAGAAGACGTTGCGCGGCGCCATCAGTTGGAGTTTTGACTTGCTCTCCCCATCCGAGCAAACCCTGTTCACACAGTTGGCTGTGTTCGCCAACGGCTTTACCCTGGAAGCGGCGGAAGCGCTGTGCGAAGACGAGGATACGAAATTCCGGGTTCTGGACGGAATCGCCTCGCTGTTGGACAAGAGCCTGCTGCGCCGTGAGATCGGCCCGCGCGGCGAGTCGCGTTACAGCTATCTGGAGACAGTGCGCGAGTATGCCCTGGAACGGCTGGCCCTGAGCGGCCGCGAAGCAGGGCTGCTTGCGCGCCATGCCGGCTACTTCGTGCAGCTCGTGGAACAGGTGGAGAGGGCAGATCCGGACCCCGGGCGCATCCAGCTTCACCGCCTGCTCGACAATGACATCTACGACATCCGGGCTGCCCTGGCCTGGGCCGCAACCCACGACGTCCAGGCTGCCCTGCACCTCACCGCCGCTCTCTTGGAGTGGCTAATTGCGCGCGGGCCTTATGTCGAAGCGACGCGGCTGATCAACGAAGTTTTCGCTCTACCCGGCGCTTCCGAGCACACGATCGCGCGCGCCAAGGCGTTGAGCCTGGCGGGATTGCTACTCCAATTTGTGGGTGAGAATGTCCAGGCCCAGGCCTTTGCCGAGGAAAGCCTGGTTCTCAGTCACGAGTTGGGCTACGGTAAAGGGGAAGCCGATGCCTTGCTGGCTTTGGGGCGCATTGCGAAGGACGAGGGCGACCGGGACGCGGCCCACAGGCATCTGGAAAACGCGCTGGCACGCTACCGAACCCTGGACGCCCCCGGCGGCATCTCCCAGTCGCTGGCGCTCCTGGGTGAAATCGCACTTGAACAGGCAGACTTATCGCGCACGCGGATGCTGTGCGAAGAGAGCCTCGCCGTCGCCCAGCGTGCAGGTTTTGCGTACCCCTGGCCGCTCGGCATTCTGGCCAACCTGGCCTGGGCTGAGGGTGATCTGGCGCGGGCGCGCTCTCTCAACGAGCAAAGACTGGCAGGTGAACGCCAGCGCGGCGTCAAAGGCTCCATCGCGCACACCCTCTTGGAGTTGGGAACCGTGGCCACCCGCCAGCGCGACTATCCGGCCGCTCACCTCTTTCTCGACGAGGCGTTCGCCCTCCAAAAGGGACAGGGCCACGAGCACTTTCTGCGCGCCGGCTACCTGCGCCTGGCCGCGCTGCTGCAGGCCGAAGGCAACTACGGACACGCAGTCGAGTGGTATCGGGAGAGCCTGGCGGGCGCAAACCACTACCCCTGGACGTGGGGCCCTTGCCTTTTGAACCTGGCCGCGCTGGCTGCAGCCCTGGACCAGCACGACTTAGTTGCCAGGCTGCTCGCCGCGACGGAGACCGTGAATGAGACAGGCACGCGTCTCCTGCCCATTGAACGTGGCGACTACAACCGGCTGGCTGACTCAGCCCGCGCGTCCCTGGATCCCGCGGCCTTCGAGGCAGCCTGGGCGCAGGGGCGCGCGTTGACATTCGAGCTGGCCGCCGAGGAGGCGATAGCACACCTGGAAGCTGCGCTGCAGGTTCAACCACGATCTACCTGGAAGATCGGAAATGCAGGTTAGCGGCCGCCGAGGAAATTCGGACAGGCGGTATCATCGAAATCCACGCTCTCGCCGTCAGCGCTGATAGGACTGCAGGCGTCGCAGCCGTCTTGGATTGGCGTGTTGGCGACGATGGTGTTCTTCAGCGTCACGGCGCCATCGTTTTTGATGCTTACGCTCTCGACGCCGGCATTGTTGCCAGCGAGGGAGCTGGTGTTTACGGTCATCGTCTCGCTGCGGCGGTTCTTGATGACGCCGCTGGTTACGAGTGCGATGAGGAGTGTGACCGCCAGTAACACGAAGATGGTTCTCATGGGATTGGGATGCATGATCTGATTTCCTTTTTGGCGTCAAAGCCGCCGCCATTTGACAGCGATATGCACTGGCGGTACAATGCCGCCCGTTGTCTGATCCCCGACCCATACGATCAAGTTATCTCACCGCCAGCGGCAACGCTGCCCGGTGTTCCAGCGGGGCGCCAGTCTCACCCACGGATCCGTGAGGCTGCAACAGATTCTGTGCTTGCTCCGGCGAGTAGTGCAGGCAGAGAAACTCAACGGCGAGTTTGTCTACCTGCACTCTTTGTTTTCAGACATTGCTTGCTCATTCCCACCACATCTCGCGCGCGGCAGCTTGCAGCGCACTTAGCGTGACGCCGGCGGCTTGCGCGCGGGCCTCCACCGCGCGCACCTGTGCGGCAAAGCGTCCATTGGCCTGGCGCAAAGCCCGTTCGGGGTCCACACCGCGCGCACGGGCTTGGGCCACCAGGGCAAAGAGCAGGTCGCCAAACCCCTCCTCATCGGCCGGCGGCGCCGCGGAATCGAGCGCGGGCGCGCCGGCCCAACCGATACGCGCCGCGCGGCGCTGATAAATCTCAGCCTGCATTAAGGCTGGCAGCGCGGACGGTACGCTGCCCAGCGCGGATTCGACCTCGCCCTTGGTCTGGCGCTCGGCCGCTTTGATCTTCTCCCAGTTCTGCAGCACTTCATCCACATTCTGCACGTCCAACCCGCTGAACACGTGCGGATGGCGGCGGATCAACTTGGCGATGACATGGCTGAGCACATCGGCCAGGCGAAACTCCCCTTCCTCAGCCGCAATCTGCACCTGCATGGCAAGGTTGAGATAGAGATCGCCCAGCTCTTCCGACAGGAGATGCGCATCCCCGCTTTCGATCGCGGCCACCACCTCGTACGTTTCCTCAAGCAAGGACGTCACCAGGGACTCGTGCGTCTGCTCACGATCCCAGGGGCAGCCGTTGGGCGCGCGCAGGTGCGCCACAATCTCCTGCAGGGCGTCGTAGCCGCCGGCATGGGGCAGCGGTGGAATGTACAGCGCGGTCAAATGATCGAAGAAGCTGCCGGCATGATCGAGCTCGTGCAAAGGAAGCTGCACGAGCTGGCTGGCCGGCGTGCCCGCGGCATGCACCAGGGTCAACGGATGATCTTCCGGGTAGGTGTTGAGCAGCACCAGCTTGACCTCGCCGGCTAACAGGCGGCTGTAGAGCTGGCCCAGGATTGCCGGGCGGTCGGGGTCCAGCGGCGCGTGGTGCTTGCTGGCAACCACCATGGCGTCGGCAATTTGCAGCCCATCCAACGCATCCACGCGCAGCGCCGTCAGCAGCGGCTCGATGAAGCTCAAGCCCTCGACGATACGCACCGTCAGGCCGCGGGCGGCCGCGCCTTGTTGAATGAGTTCGGTCGTTGTTTCGCCCACGGCCGGATGGCCAGGCACGGCATAGACCACGCCCTGCGGCCGTGTCGCCAGGTCAAGGATACGCGCGCTGATCGTCTGGTAAACATCGGCAAACGCGTCGGTCTGTTCATAGACTTCATCGAAGCTGACCAGGCGCAGTCCAGGTACATCCCGCAGCGCGTCCACCGTCGGATGGCGCGCGGTGCGCAGATAGACCTCGGACGCCTGCGTCAGAGTTTCCCAGGCCTCCTGCGTCAACAGGCGAGGGTCGCCAGGCCCCAGCCCCACAATCGTGATGTTGTTCATGGCAACGGTTATGACCTCAGCAGAATGGCGGGCGCAAAACGCCAGCACGCAACCATACCACAGGCTGCCCCGTCAACCAAATGCGACAAGGTGCAGCAACTCCAAATGTCGCGCACATTCAACCACAAGGAACGCAGAGAGCACAAAGAAACGGGAGATTAGCCGCAAATTGGCGGCATCTCTGTGCTCTTTGTGCCCTCTGTGGTCAAAAACGCGTTCAGTTCTAGCGCAACCGAGAGGCTCTACGAATTTCTAGCAACGCTGGGAAGTCGTAGAACACGCTGATCGTGTTGCTCAAGCGGTTGCCCACGTAGACCAGGTTGTTGCTCGGGTTGACCACCACGTCAAACGGGTAATCGCCGACCGGCCGCACACCAATCGGCTCGCGCAGCACGCCGCTCAACCGCGTGACGCTGTCATCTTCTGCGTTCACCGCCATGATGTGCCCGTTCGTGGGATTGACAGCCAGAGCAGCGCCGCTGTTGCCGCTGCTCCCCACCAGCACTGATTCAAGCTGGGTGGCGCCGCCGCCGCTCAGGCGATAGAAGCGCACGCGCTGATCAGGCTCGCCGCGCACGGCATAGGAGACAACCATCTGGTTGCGCGTCACATCGAGCGCCATGCCAAACGGCTCGCCGCCGGGGAAGAGGGTGAGAAGCGGCTCGATCAAGTTGGTGGCGCCATCCACCGATACGACGCGATCAATGTCGCGCAGCCCGACGTAGATGCGATTGAAGTTGGGGTGCACGGCCAGGCCCCAAGCGCCGGCGCCAACAGCGACCGTGGTCAACAAGGTATCGTTGGCGCTGTCAATCACGGCCAGGCGCCCGTCGCCATGCAGCGTCACATACACGCGGTTGGTGATCGGGTTGACCGCAATCCAGCATGGTTCGCGATAGGGCGCCATTGAGATCGTGCGGACCACGGTGTTGGTGGCCGCGTTGATGACCGATACGCTGTTGCTGCCGAAATTCGCCACGTAAACCTTGTTCGTGGTCGGGTTGTAGGCAGCCCCAAACGGCTGACTGCCGATCGGGATCGTTGTCACCACACTGTTCGTCGTGGTGTCCACCACGTAGACCGAATTGTGCGCATTGCTGGCGATGTAAAGCCGCTGGGCGTTGGGGTTCAGAGCCATCCCATGCGGACGATCTATACCGGTGATGTCCGGGAAGACGACCGGGGTGGGCGTCGGGGTGGGGGTGCGTGTGAGGGTTGGCGTTGCCGTCGGTACCAAGCGGTTGCGGAAACGCACCTCGATGCAGCGCCCGGTCTGCGCCAGGGTGACATTGAACTGCGGCGGGGAGAGCGGCTGCCACCCAGGCTGCATCTCTTCCCACAGGGTGTAGACGCCCCAAGGCAGATTGTCGAAACGGAAGCGGCCGCTGGCGTCCGTCACGCTGGTGTACAGCGGTTCGGTCTCGTCACTGAGACGGGCGCGGATCGTCCATCCGCTCAGGCCAGCGTAAGCAGCGTTGACCTTCGTGCCGACGATGCATCCGCGCGGCACCAGGAAGTAGCTGCCGGCGCCGAGCGGAAAGAAGCGCGGCGCCGGCGTGCGCGTAGCCGTTGGGGTAGGCGTCGGCGTGCGCGTCGGCGTGCGGGTGGGCGTCACGGTGGACGTCGGCGTTAGTGTGGGCGTTGGCGTCGGCGTGCGGGTGATCGTCGGCGTTGCCGTGGGGGTGAACGTCGGCGTCTCTGTGGGCGTCGCGGTCGGAGACGGCGATGGCGTATTCGTCGGGGTGTTCGTGGGCGCCGCGGTCGAGGTATCGGTTGGGGCGGCGGTGGGCGTATTCGTCGGGGTGGGCGTCCACGGCCAATTGCCAAAGAACAGCGTGGCCGTGACATTATTCTGAATCTGCACCGTCTGCACGGGCGGCGCGATGCTCGGTTCGTAGCCAGACGGCCAGGCGGTCTCGCGCACGATGTACGCGCCGACACCGAGATGGGTCAAGGTGATGACGCCGCTGCTCGTCGTGGTGCGCGTAAAGACATCAGAGAAAGGCGGCGGGAACTGCAGCGTAAAGACCGCATCGGCCAGGCCGTTCTCTCCAGGCTCCTGCACCCCGTTGCCATTCAAGTCTATGAACTTGACCAGGCGCAGGTCACCCGTGTCCTGCGTCACAAAGAAGACCACTTCTGCGGCTGCTTCAAATCCATTGTCAGAGAAGTACTCAATTCGTGCGGCGTAACGCTCGTGGGTGAGCGCGAGCGGCAGGGTGTAGGTCACGGGCAATTGAAACAGGCGGGTTACGTTGAGGCCGGTTGCGCCAGCGTAGGTGGCTGATTCAAGCACCTGATTGGTATCGAGGTTGCGCAGGACGTAACTGACCTGGTTGGGTGCGGCGCTGCCAATGCCCACCACGCTCCATTGCAGCGTCTCGAATTCGCCTGGACGCAGGGCCGATGGCGGCGCGGGCGAACCCGCCAAAAGGACTGAGCCATTACTCGGATCAACCGCGCCCTGGAGCATCTGGTGCAAAGGAGACGGCACAGCAGCCGGCGAAGTGGCAGCGACGCCTAAGACCAGAACAACCATCAGGCTGAGCGCAAGAAGAAAAGCCATTGTCATGTGTCGTAGCATAGGTATTCTCCTCAACAAGACGAGGGCACGCACTGATCTAACCATGTAGCAAGACGCAGGTCAGACATCACAGGTGACGCCGTAGGAAGCGGCGAACATAACAAGCAAATTGGGGATTGTACGAGTGAGAAATTTCTGCTCGCACAATCCCCAATAAGCGCTGCATGTGATGGCCTCTGCATTCTGGGCTGCAGAGGCCATGCTGGTTGTGTGGCTTAGTTATCCGTGAAGATCGTCACCTTGCCTTCGTCACGAGAGCCAACGTAGACGCGGTTGTTGTTCGGATTCACGTCCAACATGAACGGGTTGCGAGCCGTGGCCACCGTGCGCAGCAGCGTGAAGGTGCTGGTGGTGTTGTTATAGCCGTAGACGCGCACCTGATTCAGCTTGCTGTTGACCAACAAGACATGGCCCGTGGTGGGGTTGACAATCAAGCCGCCGCCGCCGTCCGGCTGATCCTGCGGCATATCCACCTGTCCAGCAGGGAACAGACCCTGCGCTGTAGGCCGATAGGCCATCAGGCGGAACGGAATGTCGCCCTCGCCAATGATGACGAACACCCGATCGAGGGTAGGTGCATAGTGGATGGCATACGGGATCGCACCCACAAACGGCGAGACCGACTGGTCTTCATAGACGTTGCCCGTGACGCCATCGAGCGTAGCCACATTGCCGGTGTCACGATTCGTCGTGTACACGCGGTTGAGGCTCTCATTGATGGTTGCGCCCCAGGCGCCCACGCCGCCAGACCACTTCAGCGCAAGACGCCGGTCTTCGACGCCGCTGATGATGCCAACAACGTCCCACGCGTGGCTGACGCTGTAGATCCGGTTGGTGGTCTGATTGACATCCACGAACGTCGTCTCAGGTCCGACGGCAACGGTGGCGATGACCGTATTCGTGGCGCCGTTGATAATTGACACCGTCCCGTCTACGTAGTTGTTGACGTAGACCTTGTTCGTCGCGGGATTCACGACCACGCCGAATGGTTCATCACCGACACGAATCTTGGTGATGATTTGCATGGTGCTGGCGTTGAGCACGAACAACTCATCGGTGTCCCGACTGGACAGATACAGGCGGTTGGTCAAGGGGTTAATCGCAACGCCCTTCGTATGAATGAGACCCGGCACGACAATATCACCACCACCAGGCGGGGTCGGAGTAACGGTCGGCGTACGGGTCACGGTCGGCGTCGGCGTACGGGTTGGTGTGCGCGTCGGCAGCGGTGTCGGCGTGCGAGTCGGGGTATTCGTTGCAGTCGGCGTCGGGGTCAGGGTTGGCGTCGGCGGCAAAATGTTGATGATACCCGGCACGTATTGGCGGAATGGTCCTCGCTCCGCGCGGATCGAGTAACCGAGGCAGTCGCCGCGATTGTAGAAGTCACGCACCATCAGGTAGTAAGTTGCCTGCCGCGGTGCAATGAAGACGATCTGTGACGCCACCCCGCCGCCGGGATAATCATCATTCGTGATGAGCAGCGTGGTGCCATCGGTGTCATACAGGCGCATGATCGTATCCGCACCCAGCGTCAGATTGAACGTGGTGAAGGTGTAGATGCGATTGGCCTGCAGATTGACCTTGAACCAGTCCTGGTCGCCGGTCACATGGAAGTTGTGCACCTGCGCCGAGCCGTCCGTGGGCAGGAGGGTGGCGTTGGTGAAATCGTTGTCTGGCTCATACTGATCGGCCGGGCAAGAAGGCGTCGCCGTCGGGGTTGGCGTCGGTGTATTGGTCGGCGTTGGTGTACGCGTCGGCGTGTTGGTCGGCGTATTCGTCGGCGTATTCATCGGCGTGTTGGTCGACGTGTTGGTCGTATTCGTCGGCGTATTCGTCGGCGTATTCGTCGGCATTATTCGTCGGCGATATTCGTCGGCATTCGTCGGCGTATTCGTCAGCGTGTTGGTCGGCGATGTTGGTCGGCGTGTTGGTCGGCGTGTTGGTCGGCGTATTCGTCGGCGTGTTGGTCGGCGGTGATCGGCGTATTCGTCGGCGGTCGGCGTATTCGTCGGCGTGTTGGTCGGCGTGATTCGTCGGCATTGATTCGTCGGCGTGGTGGTCAGCGTATTCGTCGGCGTGTTGGTCGGCGTATTCGTCGGCGTGTTGGTCGGCGTATTCGTCGGCGTACGTAAGTGTTGGTCGGCGTATTCGTCGGCGTGTTGGTCGGCGTATTCGTCGGCGTATTCGTCAACGTGTTGGTCAGCGTATTCGTCAACGTGTTGGTCGGCATGCGCAGTGGGGTGTTGGTCGGCGTGTTCGTCAGCGTCGGCGTCAGTGTTCGTCAGCGTCGGGGTGTTGGTCGGCGCGTGTTGAGTGCGGTCAGCGTGTTCGTTGCAGTTGGCGTCGGCGTGGTTTGTCGGTCATAAGGCGTCCAAGTGGGCGTCGCGGTCGGTGTGATCGTCAGCGTAGGTTAACGATCGTCAGCGTCAGCGTGTTCGTCGGCGTATTCGTCGGCGTGTTGGTCGGCGTATTCGTCGGCGTATTCGTCGGCGTGTTGGTCGGCGTGTTGGTCAACGTATTCGTCGGCGTATTCGTTGGCGTATTCGTCCGGCGTGTTCGTCGGCATTATTCGTCGGCGTGTTCGTCGGCGTATTCGTCGGCATGTTGGTCAGCGTATTCGTCGGCGATGGTTCGTCAGCGTATTCGATCGGCGTGTTGGTCCAACGTATTCGTCGGCGTGTTGTTGGTCGGCGTATTCGTCGGCGTGTTGGTCGGCGTGTTGGTCATTCGATCGGCGTATTGGTCGGGGTTGGAGTTGACGGTGCCGTTCCTGACGGTGTGGGGGGTCGAGGGTTGGCGTATTCGATTGGCGTCGGCGTGTTGGTTGGCGTTAGCGTCGGCGTGTTCGTCGGCGTATTCGTCGGCGTATTCGTCGGCGTGTTGGTCGGCATTCGTCAGCGTGTTGGTCGGCATGTATTGGTCGGCGTGTTCGTCGGCGTGGTCGGCGTGTTCGTCGGCGTATTGGTCGGCGTGTTCGTCGGCGTGTTCGTCCGGCAATGTTCGTCAGCGTGTTGTTGGTTGAGCGTCGGCGTATTGGTCGGCGTGTTCGTTGACGTCGGGTTGGCGTTGGCGTCGGTGGTTTCAGGGTATCCGTCGGCGTCGGCGTCGGCGTCGCGGTCACCTAATCAACGTCGGCGGTCGGCGTCCTCGTCGGCGTCCGGCGTCTGGTCGGCGTCCTGGTTGCGGAGGGCGTGGGGTTGGCGTCGAAGCACAACCACTCCAATTGAATTCGAAGGTCTGAACAATCCAGTCCAGGTCAGGCGAGTTCGTCTGCTTCGACTCCACCTGGATCAACTGCCAGGTCGTTGTCACAGGAACGGTAATGGTCGTGCTGTACGTCCATATAGTGACCACCGGTTGGCAGCAGATGGGTTATCAACGATAGGCGTACCAGTCACAAAGGGTCAGCAGTAATCGGCGTGGTGTTGGTGATGCCCTGCAATCCCCACAAAGCGTGCCGCCGGGCGGCTGAACGCCTCCAACGACCGACCATGTGAGAGCTTGCCGTGCGCTGCCCGGAACGGTCAGGTCATAGGCATACGCCAGAAACTCAGTTGGATCCGTGCCGGCAGCCGGGGTGGAATGGGCCAAAGTGACCACGCGCAATGTCAAGACCGTCGTTGGGCCAGACATGGTGAAGACAAACAGCCAGTCTGTTTGTAAACAACGACCAGGGCGGCTCCATTGCTGGAATTGCCGATGGCAACGCCAGAGATCGGGTAGCTCGCAGCGCCGGGCCTGACACCAGGGCCGTGAGCATCAGCCAGTAGGCGGTGACTGTAGAGAACATTACTCCACTTACCGGAATAGTCTCCATCCAGATATCTGGGCATGTGAGTTGAAGGTGATGTTGAAGTGGATGCGTTGCGCTGCCGTCAGCGTTATTCCAATAGAGATAGGCCTTGAAGACGGTGCGGGATCGTGATATTGATCGTTCCCGGGTAGCATACCGTCCCAGACCAACGCCGGAGCAACGATGCCGTAGCCGCCATCAGGTTGATCCAAGCACGTACCCCCCCCAATGCGCGCGGTCTGCAGCGGGCATCATCGAAATGCCCTCAGCGTCGATCTGCGCCGACGGGGGGTGGCCGGGCGCGAATCGGGCCAAGCATCAGCACAATGGCCCATCGGCATCAGCCAGGGCTGTGAACGAATCACCTGCCGGGCTGGCTTGCGCGTGTGAGCGCCTGGCGGATCGGAGCCTGTATGGGATTTCCGGGTGAAACGTAGGCCACCTCCTGTGTCGTGAACTGTAAGTCTATCTGTGGCAAATCAGAAAAAAAGGCAAAGAGCTAGGTGGTACAACCTCACCAAACTGCTGCCATTCTTCTATCCAGGTTGCATGACGATCAAAACCTTGCGGTTACTACACAACAAGGCGTTGGCAATCTACTTCTTTCTAAGACATTAGGCATGGCGCTAACGTTGCGCAGAAGGGTATGAAAACCCGACGCCAATTTTGTGACTCCGCAACCGCCGGATATACCAAATGCTGCCCGCGCTGACCGCTTCGATCAATACAAATCGCCGCTGTGCCTGACGGATCTATGACCTCATGCGCGCTGTAGCGCTATAGCAGGCGGGAATCATGGCATCGTTAATAGCGTCCGAAGTCCGGTTGCGGACACACTATTATACACATAATACCCTGAAACGTTCAACTCACGGAAGCGATGTCAGAAGCGGCGCGCACCTGCGCGCGCCTTCCATGGGCGGTGGAAGGCGCGGGCCGACAGATGTGGGGACAATGTAGCCAGGGTGAGATTGAGGATGGCTTGTCCTGGCAGAGTAGTGACCAGGCGTCATCGGCGTCGGTAGCGACCAATACCAGTTGAATAATCACGGGTATGGCAGGCCGCTTGGCGGAGCCATTGGCGCCATTGGCCCGTGCGCATCGCTCGTGTTGGTGGTACGGTGAAGCCGCCAGGTGAATGCCAATGACAAACGCCTGCAGGCCGATGACGGGCGATTCATTGAGAATGCCGTCGCCGCTGACATCTGCCCATACAAACCCGCCGTTCGCGGTCGCCGCCGCCACTGTGATGAATTACCGTGGCGCTGTTGTTTTTTATCAGGCGGCGTTCCGTTGAGTCGCCTGTGACCTGCGCCGTGTTGGTAATCACGGTTGGCGGTGTGATAGCGTTGCTGACGGTGGCATGGACGGTGATCGTGCGCTGCTCGCCCGCGGCGGGCTGGCTATGGTCCGTTCAAGATTACTGCCTGCCATAACTGGCGTCCGGCTGGCTGGCGCCAATATCATGTTCGTCAACTGCGAAGGCAGCGTGTCCGTGATGCGCACCGTTGAAACCAATTGGCCAGTATTGCTGATGATCAGCCGTGTAGAAGTCTCCGGCTGACCTGCGGTCACACTCGGCCGGCTACACAGTCTTTACTGGCGTAAAGTCCGCCCGTGGGCACGGCCAGGGTCAATGCGGGATCGCCAAAAGAACGTGGATTATCAACGAAACAACTGAACGTGTTCGAACTGTTGAACGGTTTGAGTTTACCGGCCGTTGGCGGACCTTCTAGAACGCCTTGCTGGAAAATGGCCTCGTAGAAGCCGGTGTACGAAACATTATGTCCGGTATGCGCCAAACCGGTGCAGGAGACCGAGCGCAGCGTCGCGCCGCCCAACGCGTGCGCACGACCGTTCACCCACCGACTTGTAGCCGGGGACGATGTAGTATCCTTCAAGGGCAGGTGTCGGAATCATCCACCCGGCCAGCGGCCAGCGTTCCTCCTTGTCGGCATCCGTCGTACGGAAATATCGCTCGCCGCCCCAGTACCCGGAATGGATGAATGGCCGTTGTAGTTCACAACAGCACGCTGGTGTCTCATTCAGCGGCGCAGTGCGTAATGCGCTGCTGCTGGCGTAGTTGACACGATAGTACATTTTTGCCTGGTAAACGCCGCGGGCAAAATTGAGTTCGCAACCGGGTCGCTGTGCTCAGCGAAATTGCCAGCGCCATCCGCGTCATCGCGACAAAGATGACATTCCGATTCCACGCCCAGTTGGATCCTGGGCCTCGTAGCTGATGGCGCGATCCACCATTCCTGCGCCTCGCCACGGTGTTGACGAAACGGCCCAGAACCATATCAGGCACTCATGTTTGGTTGTCCACGTCCACGTAGCGATTATCAGCCGCAGTTTCGCTGCAGAAGAATCGCTCGCTAAGCGAAAGGCCGGAACAGGCACGATCCCGCAATGCCGGTGAGCCAGCGCTGGTCATGGTCGCGTCGCCCATCAGCAAACAGGCTGCGGTCGTGGATGCCGGATGGCGTACAAGGTCAAGATAACGTCGCCCTGCTGGCTCATCGGGCCGTAGCTGAACTCGTCGTAGATGTCTTGCACATCCGGCAGCCGTGACATGATTGTGGCTGAAAACGATACGTCATACCGTTGAGTTGCCTGTGCCAGAAATCGTGATGCGTAATGACCAGGTAATCTGCACCGTGGTCCAATGCCTTCAGGTGCGAGGAGTGTCCAGAGAATTGAAACTGTCAGGCGTCAGAAGGCGGAATCAGCCATAAGACATCGGCTGTGCAGGACCGCGCGCGTGTCGGTAAACTCAATATAAGAACGCTGCTGCCGGTGACCGCCGCGCGTTGACCAGGCGCACGGGATGGGTCGCCGAGGTCACGTCGAACGCCGACAGCGTGGAAGCTTATTGAAGCCGCCAATGTGTTGTAGGCCAGGACGCCGGCGCCATCGCGTCTGGCGCGCGACGGCTACTCGCGCCTGCGGGGCATCGTAATAGTTCAGTTCAAACCAATCGGTAAACCACAGTCCTGCGTGCCCGCCGATGACCGTTATTGTTGCCGTCAATGTGTTCGTCGCTTGCAGAAGGGCTGATCAAAGCTCAGGGTGGTGTTTACTCAACTCCTCATCCCAGGAGACGTCACCCAGGGAAAACGCCGTTCGGGTAAAATGTCGCAACAGAAGATGATCCGGGAGCGACAAACGGATTGCCCCAGCGCGCCGCATGACCACGTACAGACCGGCCGCATGCGATCCAGCAACCGGGCAGCGAAGTTCGAAACTGAGCGTCTGTAGGACAGGTGTTTGGCGCAGACGAAATTACAAAAGAAGTAGTTTACTGAATACCAGTGATCGCCGCCACTCGGTGCTTGAGGAGCTTGCCATCGTACAGCTCATTGTTCTCGAAATGGGCCGTAGTGGCAAATGATGTAAGGCTCCTCCAGCCAGCGCAACATTGCGCTGAGACATGCATCCCGGTGGCTTCGCCATAGACCAACCAATGAGTGTTGACGTCGGTGTAAGCGTGTGTACTGGCGACCGTAAAAGGTTATAGTCGCCTGGGTCAGAATGCCCATCCGCCTCGCCCACAACATAGATGGCAATTTCAGACCGCCACAAACATCCTGCCACCAGCTTACAGCAGGTTCAAAGGTGCTGACCGGTAAGCCAGCTCTGCAAATCGTTATAAGTCCAGCCGGTAGATGCCTTCACGGGCGACTTGAAGCCTGTAACTGACACCGGTGGCTGGAACCTGAGGAAGAGGAGTAGGCAGAGGTCTGCGCCTAGGCGGCTACCAGAGCAAGATCGCGGCGACCAGGAAGAGCAACATGCAAAGCTAAAGATTGTAGGGATTGTAGGTTTCTGTCTCATTTGTGTAAGCATCTCACACAGCTTTCAAAGCCGTTCGTCATCGTGCGGGAGTTTCGCGGGCACTCACATCTTGCCACACCGATTTTTTGAGTGACATGGGGACGCTCACGAGGCCCTGGCCTACTCACGAAAAACATTGGACATCAACACGACATGAACGAGTGTTTTCAACTGGCAGGTACGCATCAAGTGTAGGATACTTCAACATCCCAGTCAATGTCTTTACCTTACCTTTGGCTTACAGATCGCCGCATCACAGGTAATTCTGCGCCCTGGCGATACGCAGGTCATGAAAACAGAAGCCCTGCGCTTGGAGCAGAGCTGTGTCTGATGCGAAACGATGTCAGCATCGTGTTAGTCCAGCAAAATCTGGCGAACAGTTTCGGCGCTGATTGATTCTACAATGTGCATGATTGCTGATGAGATGCTCGTAAACGCTGCAATGACCAACGATCAAAGGCTAAACCGCTCCTCGCGGGTTTGAGTGGGCCAATGTCATGATCTGTTCACGCTGCGCCTCGGAGGGGAACACTGGCGGCCAGGCGGGTGATTTACCGACACGACCCGCCAAGCCGCGTGTGTTGAACCGATGGATCATTTTGCGCACGTTGATCGGATGGCCAACATCGGTGCTAATATCAGGAACCGTTTTGCTGGCGGCCGATAGCAGAATGATACCGTGCGCTGGCCAATCCAGGGGCGTGTGGCCGCTTCGTCAGTGCCCGGCGCTCGTCTGCTGAGTTCACGCACAGCATGATCCGTACTCGTTGTCCCATCTTACATTCATCCCGGATCTGAGGTCGGCTTCGTTGAATCAGGCGATGCAGATTTGATATATGATTGTATATTAGCCAAAAGCCCATCTCCTCAACTTTGCACTGCGTCGCTATCACATAAAGTCCACAAAAAAAAGCGGGCGCTGACCACCACGGGGCAGCTGCCCGCCTTTTCAGTTGCTAGATGGATACCCGGCATTCTTGCGAACACCGGGTATCAGTCGTCCTCCGCAGCCGACGGGTTAGCGCCGGATCGAAGGGAAGAACATGCGCATGGCGCTGGCCGGCCCCAGCCGCCACGGGCCGAGCATTTCACTGCCTGGCCTTGTTGCCAGCCAGTAGAAATACTCTCTGGTGGGGACGGCTGACCGGTCGGTGAAGGAGTAGACGGCGCCTGCGCCTTGCGCCGGAATCAACGCCTCATTGATGCGTTCGCGTTCGCCATCCACGGTTGACGCTCGATAGAGATCGAAGCCTTCGACGCCATTTTCGCTCATGGTTTCCCATGTCAGCGTTGCAGCGCCGTTCTGCCAGGCGGCGTTGAAGCGATGCAGGTTGATGCCCGTCGGCCCAATGTAGCCGAAGTCCACGGACAAGTCGCATTGTCCCGCGGTCAGCGTGATGACGCGTGGGCTTGAGGTGGTGCGGACGAAATTCGGGCTGATCGAGACCGGCACACTGATTGTATAGGTGCCGGGCAGCAGGTTGCTCACCCGATAGACACCCGCAGGTGTACTGCCGCTAAGGAGCGAGGCCGTGAAGCCGTTTGGCCCTACGACCGTAATCGGTACGCCGACGATACCGGTGGATTCAGCGCAGCTCAACGGGTTGTTCGGATCGGAACAGCCGTCTTGAACGCCATTGCCGTTGGTATCGGTGTAGATGATGTCACCCAGACAGGATGGATTCCAGAAACCAAAGTCAACCGTTGTGTTCGTCTGTCCGGGGGGCAGCGTCAACGGCGCAATATGGGTGGTGGGGTTGCCATCCGAGTCCTTCGTGTCGTCGCCGCCCTGATCCTGCGGGCTGCTGTTCCAGCCGGTGAGCACGCCTGTGCCAGTGAAGTTGTTCGGGCCAATTTCGATACAGTAGTTGCCAGCGGGCAAGTTGGAGAAGGTGTACAAGCCCGTGGGACCGGTTGTCGTAGTCGCCTGCGGCGTCCCGGTGCAGGTCGAATTGGGGTAGAGCCGCACGGTCACATTGCCGACGCCTAGTTCGCCGGCGTCCTGAATGCCGTTGCCGTTGATGTCGTTCCAGACGAAATCGCCAATCTGGCCCGGTTTCCAGAAGCCGAAGTCAATCGTGGGGTTGTTCGCGCCGGCCGCCAGGTTGATCGCCGGGCTGTTATGCGTCACGGGGTCGCCATCAGAGTCCTTGGTGTCGTCGCCGCCCTGATCCTTGGGGCTGCTGTTGAAACCGACCAAAACGCCGGCGCCGGAGAAATTGCCGCCAGCAATCTGAACACAGTAGGTGCCAGGCAGCAGGTTGGCGAACTGATAGAGGCCGCTGGCGCTGGTAGTAGTCGAACTCTGCGCGCCGCCCGTGCAGGCGCCATTGGCGTACAGGTTGACCGTCACATTGGCCAGACCTGGCTCGCCCGCATCCTGGATACCGTTGCCGTTGTAATCATTCCAGACAAAGTCGCCCAGACTGCTTGGGTTCCAGAAGCCAAAGTCAATCGTTGGGTTATTGACGCCCGCGGCCAGGCTAGTCGCCGGCGAGCGGTGCGTCACCGGGTTGCCATCCGAGTCGCGCGTGTCATCGCCGCCTTGATCTTGGGGACTGCTTGCCCAGACGACCAGCACGCCAGCTCCGCTGAAATTGCCAGCGGCAATTTCAACGCAGTACGTGCCAGGCACCAGGTTGCCGAAGGTGTAGACGCCGCTGGCGTTGGTTGTCGTTGTACTTTGGGGCGAGCCTGTGCACGTCCCATTGGCGTACAGGTTGACAGTGACGCCGGGAATGCCAACTTCACCCGCATCCTGAATACCGTTTGCGTTGAGATCGTTCCATACGTAATCGCCCAAGCTGGATGGGTTCCAGAAGCCGAAGTCAACCGTGTTGTTCACGACGCCGGCCGTCACAGTCGTCGGTGGAGAATGGTGAGCCGCGTCGCCATCCGAGTCCTTGGTGTCGTCGCCGCCCTGGTCCTTGGGGCTGTTGTTCCAGCCAACCAATGGCCCGGAGCCGGAGAAGTTGATACCGGCAATCTCGATACAGTAAGTGCCAGGCACCAGATTGCCGAAGCTGTAGGCGCCGCTGCCATTCGTCGTGGTCGAATTGACCGGCGTGCCCGTACAGGAACCGTTGTTGTAAAGATAGACCGTCACATTGCTGACGCCAGGTTCGCTGGCATCCTGGATGCCATTGCCATTTAGGTCATTCCACACAAAGTCGCCCAACGTGGCTGGGTTCCAGAAACCAAAGTCAATGGTAGAATTGTTCGTTCCAGCAGGCAGGTTCGTGGCCGGACTGTTGTGCGTGACAGGGTCGCCATCCGAGTCCTTGGTGTCGTCGCCGCCTTGATCTTTGGGGCTGCTGTTCCAACCCAAGAGAACGCCCGCGCCGCTGAAGTTCGTGCTGTCCACCTGCACGCAGTACGTGCCGGGGATCAGGTTGCTAAAAGTGTAGAGACCGTTGACATTGGTGTTTGTGCTTGCCTGGGCAGTGCCAGTGCAGGCGCCGTTATTGAACAGGTTCACCTTCACATTGCTGACGCCCACCTCGCCGGTATCCTGAATACCATTGGCATTGACATCATTCCAAACGAAGTCGCCCAGGCTGCTGGGATTCCAGAAGCCGAAGTCAACCGTGTTGTCGGTCACGCCTGAAGCCAAGGTCACTGGGGCATTGTGCGTGACAGGGTCGCCGTCCGAGTCCTTGGTATCGTCACCGCCTTGATCCTTGGGACTTGTGTTCCAACCGGTCAAGACGCCGGTGAAGTTACTAGGCGCAATCTGGATACAGTAGCTGCCGGGCAAGAGATCAGTGAACTGGTAGAAGCCGCTGACATTAGTCGTCTGCGTCGCTGAGGGCGAGCCAGTGCAGGTGCTGTTGGGGAACAAGTTCACCAGCACGTTCTGCAGACCAGGTTCGCTGGCATCCTGAATCCCGTTGCCGTTGAGATCATTCCACACAAAGTCGCCGATGCGGCCAGTCACGCGGACGTTGGCTGGATCATTGGCAGTGACATTGGGGATATTAGGCAGCGACGTGCCGGTTGACGTGCTTGGCGTACCGGTGGCCGTACCGGTGTTCAGGGTGTCCGCGTTGAGCACAGCCGTGGTTGACACGAACGTGGAGGTGCTGCCTGGCGCCAAAGGCCCAGGGATCGTGCCGATGATGCCCGGAATCTTGTCGTCGGTGATGACGATATTGACCAGGTACGTGTCGCCGGTATTGGTGACGCGGTAGCAGTACTTGACAGTGGAGCCCGTCGGAACATTCAAGTTGTCAACCCCAGGACAGGCTCCAAATTGCGTCGTCACCGTCTTCTCCAGGGAGACCGAAGGCTTGACGATCGTCACCTGGGTGGTGCTCGTGCTGGGCGGCGGGTTACGGTCGTTCTCATCTTTGGTATCGGAGGTGATGATAAAGGCCGTGTTGAGATTCGGTATCAGGCCGTTCGCCACGGCGGCATCGAAGACGACTGTCACGGTGAACTGCTGGCCGGGGAGCAGGTCCTGATTGAAGCCGTTAGGCGCGGCGGCAGTCAGATCGTTCCAATCAATCGTGCCCGCTGGCTCGCTGAATGAATTGGGCGTCGGCGCGGCGCTGTTGTAATTCAGATGCACCGTGTCGAACGAGTCGCGCAGGTGCACAACCATCAACTTGGTGTTACCTGTGTTGGCGACATTGATGCGGAATGTGGCTTGCCCGCCTTCCAAGACGTAGTTATTGCTCGTGAGCGTCTTGGTCACCTGGACTGTGGGGCAGGCCAACGGGACTTCGACAGCCTGCGCAATCCATTCGAGGGCGGCGCCGTTGGTGTCCTTGGATTCAACCTGCACCGCCAGGTACTTGTGGCCAATGGGGAGGCTGGCGGTGGATGAATAGCTGTCCCAGTAATTGCCCTGGGCGCCGACAAAGGGGTTATTGGCGACCAGGGTCGCGCCATAAATGTCGCCAGGAGGCGCCACGAGGCCAGAGGTGTACCACAACGCTGATTCGTTAGTGGCAGGGTTCAGATTGCCGCCGCCGACGACTGTCTTGAGTTTGACGGTGCGCACAACGGACGCCGTATCGAATGGCCCCACCACGACCGGGATGCTGCCGACGCCGGCCGGCGGGCCGCTGCGCGTCTGCACCATATCCATGCCCGCGTACAGGTAGACGGCCTGGCTGCCCGCGCTGACATCCCTGTAGACCACAACGAGCTGCGCGCCTTCGGTCTTCAGGACGGGCGATGTAAACGCGTTCAAGCCTGCCACCGTGTACGTGTGACTGCCGGCTGCGATGAAACTGGTTACATCGGCGCGGAAAGCCCACGCCCACTTGGCTGTCTGCCAGAAAGCAGGGCCGCCCATGTCAATGGCGACGATTGGATTGATCGCCAATGCATCGCGCTGGAATGTGATATTGGGGTCGCCGCCTGTTGTATCGGTGGAGTCATAGCCTACATAGAACAGATAGGCCTGCACCACGGTGGCAGTCGCAGGGATGGTCAACGACATCGTGCCCGACGTGGCGCCATTGAGGCCAACGCCCGTTGCGGCAACGGCGTAATTCGGATCTGCGCAGGTGCCAACCTGGTATAGCAGATCGAGGGGGGTGTCTGGGTTCCCAGCCAGGGCAATGGGCGCCTTGGGCAGCAAGAAAAGTGTTCCAACGAACATGAGCACGAACAGTGTCCGTACCACCAATTTTGCCGGGCTATCTGGCGCCCGGCGACTGGCTAAAGCCATCACGAGATGCATCATCATTCCTCCTGTTACCAATGTGTTTGCGTGCGGGCCGCAAACCATTCATTCCTTCATTCTTTGAATATCTTACTCTTGATCGAAAACAACTGGGGGAGGACAAACTACCCTATCGTTTCTTAATGGCTGCATAACCTCCCCTGAGAACGGCGCAGAAGAGCCTCAGTCCGCGCCATGACCACGCGCATGCTCCATGGATACGGATGAAGGCCATCGGCGCCCATCTGGTATACACGAACGACATCGGCGCTGGCAAAAGCAGACGTTAGAATTAGTAATGGCCCCCTCCAATGCTGGCGCAGCCATTCACACAGCGCAAACATTTGCGCATCATCGCTGCGCAGCTCAACCACTGTGATCTCGCTCTGAGAAGCCACTTGCAAAATGCGTTCGCGTGAGTGACTCGCAGTCGCGATCTCCACGTGATACCCATGTTCGCGATACGCTTGAGAGAGCAAATCGGACGATAATGGTGGTTCAGTTTGAATGATTAGAACGCGATTGTTCACACCATTACTCCCTCTCCGTAGACCGTGCGATGCAACATCTGTCCGAGCATGAGCTGGGCCGATAACTGAGAGGGACTGCAGAGTCGTGCGCAACGCGTGGTGTGACATGTTCAACCTACACTGCAAGCGGGGATGGACTTCCCTTTTCCACATGAAGGAAAAAGGCGCACTGCGCGTCCGCTTGCCCATTCTGCGTGAATCAGCGCCTGGCGCTCCAAACGAACGCGCGCAGCAAAGGCGGATGTCATAGATACCAAGTGTACGCATGATCGCACTATTCATGCATGAGAAAGTATAACTTGTCAACATGTCTCGTCAAGCGAAATGACCTTACTGTTGGCTTACAGGTGCCATTCCTGGCGTCAAACGGCCCATGGATGGCAAAAAGGTGACAAGCGACGTGGTCACTCGGACGTCATAGCGAAAGCCGCACCAGGGCTCTCCCCGCCCCGTGATTCGGATGAAGTATTTCCCAGTTGTTGTTGCTGTCCAATCAATGCCAGACCAACGGCTTTCTGGCAAGAAGTCATCATTCTTCGCCAGTTCGTTTCCCAGGCTATCGTACAAACCCATGATGGTGTCTCCATTTTCGGAGAGATTATAGGTTCGCAAATAGTAAGTGATGCCAGACGCGGCGTTGAACCGAATCCAATCGGCATCCCCTGCGCGATGGCAGGTGTGGTTCAACTGCACACCTGGCGCTAACAGCACGCTGGCCTGCTGCATGGTTCCATCTGGCTCATACGCATCTATGACGTTCACCAGCAGTGCGGCGCTGGCGCGGTTATTGGCAGGATTGCTGTCCAACCAGGTGGTGCTCAGGCTGGCAGCGCCGGCAAGGAGGCTCTGGCTCACCGTCAAATTCGGGTCAACAACCGCGCTGATGATGACCTGCCCGCCGCTGTTCATGGGCAAGTCCGGCAAGCGCCAGGCAAATGGCGAACCAGGCGCCGGCGTCAGCGCCGGACCGACAAACGTGACCGTGGGCGCCAACAAGCCGCTCGGCAGCGGGAAAGTGAGGAGGCCCTGAACCGCCAGGCCAGGGCCCTGATTGCCGTAGCTGATCGTAAAGGTCACGCGGTCGCCTGGTACGATCATGCCTGTCGGCGCGGCCGCCAGGCTGACGGCCAAGTCGGCTGGCGCCACGGGAAGGATGTAGGATTGGCCGTTATTGGTCTGTGAACGCTCGCGCCAACTGGTTTGCAGACGGCCTCCGAAGGTCAGCGGCAGATCGTTTGGCGTCACCGCCAGGCTGAGCCGTGCGCTGACCTGGATCGAGCCGGACGCGCCAGGCGCCAGCGTGCCAAGCTGCCACCGATGGGGCGTGTTGGGGTCTGGGGTGATGGGAACCGACGCTTGAATCGCCACATTTTCCAGGCGACTCGGCAGATCGAGATGCAAATACGTGTTGGGGGCAGCGGCTGGCCCTGCATTGGTGAACTGCATGGTGTAGGTCACCATGCTGCCTTGCACCAGCGGTGAGGCAGGCAGCACCTGATCGCTCACCTGCAAATCGGTGTCAATCAAAGCCACATTCATCGCCGGGTCGCCAAACAAGAGGAATGTATCAAGCAAATCGAGAAAACGAGGATCGCCCCCATAAAGGTTCACCTTGCCGGCCGTGGTGGCGTCGCCCAGGTTCGGGTTGCCATTGATGAAGACCGAGGTGTAGAAACCGCGTTCGAGGTAATCATGTCCGTGCGCCACGCCTAACCCAGTGGGCGACCAGCTCGCCACCGCGCCGCGTCCGTTGACGCGCACCACGGCCTCGCCCAAGGAAGGGAAGCGCGGATCTTGATAATAGCCGTCATAGCAGGTCATGGGGAGCATGATCGGCGTGCGTTCAGCGTTGTTCAACAAAGGCACCTGGGTCGTGCTGAAAAGAATCTCAGCCGCCCACCAGGGAATGGATGAATGTCCAACGTAGCTGATGATGAGCGCGCCTTGGTTATAAGCATTGACGATTGCCTGGCGCGTCGGCAAAGGCGAGGTGTAGGGCGGCTGCCCGTAATAGATCTTGTTCACCACGTAGGGGGGGCGCACCAGCACATCGGCCACCGCATTGGAAAGTTCCCAGAAATTGCCCGCACTATCGGGATTGTCAGAGATAAAAAGATGGCGCATGGTCCAGTCGCCGTTGATCGGCATCGTTTCATACGCCACGATCTTGCCCACCATGGCATTGATCTCGTCATAGGTATTCACAGGCAGGCGTCCGATCGCCATGTCCGGGAGGGCGTCATCGCCGACAACTGTGACCAGCCGGTTATCCGTGGCGGTTTCACCCACATAAGGATCAACCATTTTCAGATAAGGGGGAATGAAGTTGGGCACATTGCCGCCATAGAAATTCTTGAAATCGTAATGACCATCCCCCACAAGCAGAACAAAACGCGGCGCTGGCGATTGCCAATGGTAGAAGGCGTAAGCGAGGAAGTCGTGGAGGGCCTCGGCATCGAACACGCCGCCGCTAAACTCGTCATAGACATCCTGCACATTGACGAGCGCAACCCGCAAACCCTGGCTCTGGCGCAAGTTGACCAGGGGCGTCAGCGCATCCAAGAAGTTCGCGTGGCTGATCACAATCAGGTCTGCCTGGTTGCTCGTGGAGGCAAGGCTGGACGGCGCATCCGCGCTGACCGAGCGCGGGGCCGCAGCCAGTAGGCGGTTGATCGCAAGGTAGCGCGCCGACCGTCCACCGTCGCTGAAGCGCAGATCGGCCGTATTCCCAACCGGATCCAACGCATAGTCCGTCAAGCGCACTGGCGCAAGCGGGTTGCTCAGATCGAGCAGGATCAGGTTGCTGCCGCTGAATCCGCGCACCTGGTAGAGGGGCTGCGCGCCAGAAAACATGAACTGATCATCGAGGGCGTTGCCAGCCTGCCAGTAGCTAACCTCGTACCATTGAACATAGCCCGACTCCTGCGCCAGTCCAGTATCGGTGACGGAATTTAGTTGAAATACGTTGTTGCCTGTCTGCAGCAGGCTTTGATTGAAGACGTAGGTTTGATCGAAGGGACTCATGCCATCAAAATAGGCATGTCCAATGACGACGCCGTTGACCAAAAAGCGCAGATGATGGTCGGGGTTGATGAAATAGTCGCTGCTTTGACCATACAACACCGGACGCAGGGTGGCGGTCAGCACGCCGCTGACATCGGGGAGCAATCCAGGCAGCGTGACCGTGATGGTGTGCGTGGGCACTTCGCCGCGCCGTCCGGTTGACCAGCTTGTCCAGTACCAATGATCCGCGCCTTCTTCACGCGGCAGATCACTCAGGTAAAAATGCGATTCGCGAAAGCGCAGCATTTGCCGAAACGACGATGTCGGCGCGCCGGCCTGCGGCGCCGCGGCGCGCGTCGTCATGCGCAGGCCTGGCGCAGACCCTCGCGTCAGCCAATACACATTGACATCGGTATAGTGCGACCGCATTTGTTCGCCGTAGAAAAGGATGCGATCGGTGGCGTCGAATCGGCCGTCGCTCTCGCCTTCGACCAGGATCGCCACTTCCTGCTGATCACGCCACAAACGAAAACGCCGCGGGTCGGTTGCGTCTACAGGCATGCCCGCATCGCGCAGCGTATCATAATCGAGCGCAACCAGGCCGTCATGGTCCACTTCGATACGCCAGCGCTCGCCTGTGTCCGCCGGGCGGCTGATGTTGGCCGCGGCAGGCCGGGCGTCCAGCGGAATCTGAGCCGGCGACAGGCGCCAGGCCTTGCCTTGCTCATAGTTCAACACCTGGCTGCGCAAGATAGACTCGTAGGGCGATACCGAAGCGGCGTCGGTCGCCATGACCGGCTGTCCAATGAAGTCTACTCGAACCTGCAGATGACGTACGATGCGCAGCGTGCGCTGTGCAAGATTGACCTGGAATGGGTGCAGCGACACACTGACGACGCGTTGGTCACGCAGGTAACCGTCGCTGTCCACACTGACAAGACCATCCGGCAGCCAGGCATTGCGCTGCGCAACCTGATCGTCGAGCACGTACGAGTCATCGAGGCCGGCTGGCCGGCCGGTGAAACTCTCGTCGGACGGCGGCAGCGCTGGGCGCGCCGACGTATGGGGAACCGGCGCCAGCAAGCCATTCAGCCCGACAGTCTCCTCATCTGAACGCAGGACCGTGACCTGGATGGTCGCTCCAGCCAGCGCCGCCAACAGGACGCGGCGCACCGGAATCTCCGGCGCTCCAGGGTCGCCCATCGGCGTGGTATCCGGGGCGGTGAGGCGCAGAAAGTCGGCGCCATCGAGCGTCACCGGCGCCATCTGGTAGGCGTTCGTGCTGAGATCGAGAATCAGCCCCGTGGCCCCGGTCGTCATCTGCAAGGAGTTGCCGCCGGCGTCGGCCGCAGGCAAGGTCGTCGTGGGCGCGTTGGCGGGCGACAAGGCAGCCGCAGTCGGGCGAAAGAGAAACACAAGGAGTAGGCTGGCCGCTAACACGCCTGTGACGCCCAAGCTGGAAGCAAACCTGGCAATGATCGTTCTGGCCCGCTGGTCGCGCTTGACCGGCAGTCGGCGCATGGGCAATCCAAATTGTGTGCGCATGATCAAACCTTTCTTGATGGCGTCGGGGTGAACGGCCATCGTGCAATACTGTGATCCATTGGGCTGCAATACGGGCGCGTTCATTAACCACCCAACAACCACCCAACAACCACCCAACTCCTGTACGGCAAGACGTTCATGCTCGATGAAGGAGACGACCCGCTTGCTGACAAATCCTGTCAGGGCCAAGACCAATTTAGCGGGGCATTTGTCAAAGGGTTGAGCTTCGTGTATAATGACGCCCGTTTGTGACCTATTGGTACATGATGATAGCCAAACATAAATACTGGAATGAAGATGCGGAGTAGTCTATGCCACTGTATGAGTACGAATGTCGCAACTGCGGAATTCGCTTCGAGCGTCAGCAGCGCATGGTTGATGCTGCGCTAACGCTGTGCCCCGAATGTGGCGAAGATGCGCTGTTTCGGGTCATTCAACCGGTAGGCATCATCTTCAAAGGCTCAGGCTTTTATGTCACAGATAATCGGGGCAAGAGCAGCACCGGCCCATCAACAGCAAAAAACGACGCCGCCAAAGAGACCAGCAAAGAAGCCGCCGCTGACGCCAAGAGCGACGCAAGCCAGGCCACTCATTCAAAGCCGGACAGCGGCCCAGCGCCCTCGACTCCAGCGCCGCAGCCGGCTCCTGGTTGAGTTGTTTGTGCGCGTTGGCGCACGCTTTCCATTAAAACTAGCACCGAATTACAAGCCCCATGGCGTCGGCCATGGGGCTTGTAGTACGTATTCAGGGCGGCGACAACCGCTTTACAGTTGAAAGCGCCCACTGGCTTCGACGACCTTCTGCTGATAGTTGGTCACATAGTTGAGCAATTTGCTGTGCAGACGCTGCCAATCCTGGCTGTTCAGAATATGCTGCATCGTATCCAGGTCGTCGGTGACGCCGCCGGTCAGGATTTGCGGCCCTTTGCCGTAGATGGTATACCAGGCCTCCGTCGGTTGAATACCGAGGCGCATCAGCCCAGGGGCAAACTCCCGCACGATGAACTCAAAATACGGCTGCTCGCGCCCCATCTTGATATCCCAACTCATTAGCAGCTTAATCATATTTGTTCACCCATCTCTCACGTTGGCTCGGCAGCCGCATCAACCCAGGAACCATGCCGATTTCTCAACGTTTACCTGAACGTAGATCAAACGTCTACCCACAGCAAACTCTCATCCAGCCATCGGTGCGGGAGCGAAAGCGTGCCATGATAAATGATAGCATACCAGATTCCAGGGCTTTAGGCAAGTTCCCTTTTTTGCACCGGCTGAACACGCTCGCCGCCGCCCGGCGCGCGCGACTCGCAGTGGGCAGTCTGCTGAACGTTGCGCTGCTTATCGTCCTGCTGTGGCCGTCGCATGTCATGGCCGCGCGGCGACCGCAAACAGCCGCGCCGGTAGACACTCTCTCGGCCAATGCCACGGTGACGATTAGCCCGCGCACTAGCACCCGCATCCGTCTCGATGCGATGCGCGTCGATGTCGTCATCGCGCAGGATGACCAGGGCGCTTGGGCCGATATTACCACCTGGCTGCGCTTTCAGAATCCCCTCACGCGCACGCTCACCCTCGATGCGGTGGTGCAACGCGCAGATGGCACGCCGCCGCTCAAATCTCTGCAGCTGACGGTGGCCGATGTAAGCCAGCCGTTGACAGCCGATGGGGACTTCCGCTGGCGCTGGGCGACTCCGCTTGCCGGGCAGACGCGGCTTGAGGCCGTGCTGACCTATCGGGTTGCGCTTGGCCAGGGCGCAGCCGGCCGCCTGCGCTACGAGACGGTGCGCGCGTGGGGCAGCATCGGAAGCGCACGCCTCACCGTGCGCTTCCCAGACAAGCCAGATGCCGATCAACTGCTGTTTGTGCGCCCAAGCGGTTATGTCAATACGGACGCGGTCTTCACCTGGAGTTATGACAACGTCCCAGAGATCGCGCCGCTTGACCTGGCCTTTCTGACCACGCCCGTCTGGCGCCAACTGCGGCAAGCGCAGAAGGACGCGGCCGCGTCTGGAGCGACAGATGCCGCGCTGGCGCTTGGGCGTTTGTATGCCCGGCTGGCGCGCATTGAATCGCCGCAGAAAGCCTTCTTCGTGCACTACTACCCGCAAGCCATTGCGACGCTGGATCGCGCCTGGCAGGATGCGCCTGAACGCAGCGAAACCGCGCTGCTCTTGGCCGACCTCTATCAACAACAGGCTGACCGGGCCGCGACAGAGGACGAACAGGCGGCCTATCGTGCGTTGGCGGCGGAGTTCTTGGCCGCGGCGCGACTCAAAGGCCCTCCCAATGCCGACCGCGACGCCGAATTGGCTGCGCTCTATCTTCAGTTAGCTGAGCGCGCGCAGCGCGGCGACGCGTGGACGTTGTGCGCCCAGTATTTGGACGCGCTCGACCAACTGCCCGCACCGGCGCGGGACGGACTGCCTGCCGATCGTGTGCTTGGCCTGCGCCAGTTTGTGGCGCTTGAACAGGCCATGCAGAAGATGCATGATGGCGACCTGGCCGCGGCGCGCGCCATCGTGGAGCAGATTTGGGGCGCAGCGGCGCTGACCGCGCCCGGCGCCAGGCGCGCCACCTTCAACGCCCAGGTGGCTGATGTGGCGCTGGAACGCGGGCGCCAGTTCATCACCATGACACTGCCGCTGCGCCCCGCGCCTGAGACGGACGCGTTCGAGATGACACATGCCGCCCTTGCCAAACTCAACGCAGAATCAGGCGTCACCGCGCGCATCACTGCCGCCAGCCCTGCGCCGATTTTACAAATGGTCATAGAATTCAGCCCGGATAGTGAATGGCAGGCGCGGCGCGACCAGCTGGCCGCCCAAGTCGCCGCCAACGCGGACCTGGCGTTGCTCCATGCCTTGCTGGCGTCGCCCACACCGGTCATGCAAGAGACCGAGTCCTTTTTCTGGCGCACGCGCCAGCTCAGCGAAACGGTTGACTTACCGCAAGCACAGCGCGTATGGCTAGAACAAGCCGCGCGCTACCATCAGGCCATCAGCGCCCTGGCGCCCGAGCCAACAGGCAACGACGTCCTCACCTCGACGCTTTCCCTGGCGACCATTCAGCGCAGTCTCTGGGAAGAAGAGGCCGCCGCCTGGGAAGCCCTGGCGCACGCCAGCGAAGTGCGCTATCGGCTGACCATGGACAGCGCCCAGCAGCCGGCCATTTCGCAGACTGCGGTCGGCCGGCCGGATCAGCCGCTGCACATCAGCCTGAGCGTGCGTGACTATCGCGTGGAAACCGTGCTGGGAGCGGCGGCTGGCGTCATCCTGCTGACCCTGCTGGCGGCGTGGGCGTGGTGGCGCGCAGGTTAGATGAGAAAAAGATGAAGAAGTGATTAGACTTTCGGCGCGACGACCGAGACCGTAGGGCATCGTACTTACGATTAGTAAGGCCTGGCGGTAGACTATGAGGCGAGCAGGTGCGAACTGCGCCTTTTCCTGAGGCGGACAGGCGAGGCCCATTCCCGTTTGCCGCACCCATGACGAGTGAAGCGAAGCCAGTCAACCGCAACGAGAGAACACAAATGCAAGCACCAGCAAATTTGACTTTACGCCCATCGCCCGAAGCCTCCATCCTGGACGAGAACCAACGAACGGCAATTCATGTCAGCGGGGGATGGGTGGCCTTTGTGCTTTTGACCATCATGGTTCTCAGTCTGGCCTGGGCAGTCGCCGCGGCCGGCTGGGCCGCTGGCTTGTCTATTTTGCAGTGGGCGGCGCTGGGCGGCGTCCTGGCCGGCGCTGGCTTGGCGCTGACGCGTTGGCCGGGCGCATTTGGCCGCCTCTACGCCCTCATTGTGGGCACGGCGTGGGTCATCGTTCTCACATCGTCGCTCATCATCTCCGACCTGACCATGTTCGAAAAAGTGCAGTACATCTGGCATCAGCTCTACCTCTGGACAGAGGGCGCGCTGTCCGGTAAACCAATTGCCAACAACCTGGTGTTCGTACTACAGGTGGCCTTTCTCAGTTGGTGGCTTGGCTACCTGGCAGCGTGGGCCATTTTTCGCCAGGGCCGCGTATGGCGAGCGGTCATTCCCGTGGGTCTGGCGATGCTGGTCAACGGCTATTACGGCCCCAGCCATTTGCGCACCTATCTGCTCATCTTCCTCGTCAGCGCGCTCCTCTTGATTGTGCGCGCCAATCTGACGCGCCAGGAGGAGGAATGGCAGGAGACGGGCATTCGCTACGCCAGTGACATTGGCGTGGATTTTCTGCGCGATGGCGCCATCTTTACGGTGCTGGTCATTCTGATGGCGTGGGTGACGCCAACCGCGGCCGCCGGCGGGCAGTTAAGTCCGCTGATGAGACCCCTGGAGCGGCCGTGGGAAACGGTGCGCCAGGAATGGGGGCGCCTGTTTAGTTCACTGAACTACCAGCCCAGTTCACTCGCCAGCGCCTTTGGCCGCAGCATGACGCTTTCCGGTCCGCGCACCCTGGGCAACAACGTGGTGATGGACATCAAAGCGCCCAATGGCAACTACTGGCGCGGCGTCACCTTCGATACGTACAATGGCCGTCAGTGGATCAACAATGATGCGGATGCCATCGCCATCGGCAAGGATGAGCCGATCACGGCGCCGACATACAGTGCACGCCGCGTGATCACGCAGACCGTGACCACCTACCTGCGCGGGGAATCGGTCCTCTTTGCCGCGCCGCAGCCGATTGGCGCGGAAGTGGCAGGCAGCGCGGATGTAACTTACATCCCAAACCAACAGGCCGGCGGGCAGCCAGCGAGCGCTGGCCGTCAGCCGACAAACGAGGCGCAGCCCGTGGACATCTCGCGTATGCGCAGCCGCCAGCAGTTCAAAGAGGGAAGTTCCTATCAGGTGGTTTCAGCCATTAGCACAGCCGATGAGCGTTCACTGCGCCAGGCCGGCGTGCTCTACCCGGCCTACGTAAGCCAGCGTTATTTGCAGTTACCGGAAGACCTGTCGCCGCGCATCAAGGCGCTGGCGGCCGAGCTGACGGCCAACGCGGCCAACCCATACGACAAGGCCGTGATTCTGGAGCAGTTCCTGCGCACCGAGATCAAATACAATGAAAAAATCGCGGCGCCGCCGGCTGACGTGGATCCGATTGACTACGTGCTGTTCGTGACAAAAGAAGGCTACTGCGATTACTACGCCTCGGCGATGACGGTGATGGCGCGCAGCCTCGGCATACCGGCGCGTTTCGTCGCTGGTTACTCGCAGGGCGACTACGAGGCAGAGACGGGCGTTTACCGGGTGCGCGAAGCGAATGCACATTCCTGGGTGGAAGTCTACTTCCCCAACTACGGTTGGATCGAATTCGAGCCAACTGCGGCCCAGCCGAGCATCGTGCGTCCAGCGCAGCCATCCACGCCCACCGATGCAGAAAAGGCGGCGGAAGAGGCTGCACAGAAAGACGCGCGGGATCTGCGCTCAGAAGAAAACAAGTTTGGCGAGGGTGAGGATGTGCCAGGCGGCGACCTGCCGGCTGGGCAGACGCTTGCCAGTCTACCGATCGCTGGTCAGATTGGCGTGGGGATCGCGCTCTTAGCCGTGATGGCCGCGGCCATCGTGCTCCTATCCCGCCGTGCACGCACGCGCCAGCCGGCTGTCCTGCCGCCAGATATGACGCTGCGCATCTACGAACGGCTCGACCGTTGGGCGACACGCGTCGGGCTGGGCCGTCGCGTCTCACAAACGCCGTATGAGCATACGGGTATGCTGATCGAAGCCCTGCCGGAAGGCGCAGCGCCCATTCGCCGCATCACCGATCTCTATGTACAAGAGTGCTTCAGCCCGGTCGCCGTCACCGCGCGCGATCTGCAAGCGCTGTTCGCCGATTGGCAGTCGCTGCAGCCCATTCTGCGCCGCTATTGGAGCGACTACCAGAGCAAGCTGCCGCTGCAGAAGCGCGTCCCCAGCCTGCGCCGTCGCAACCGATAGGTTGGTCGCAGCTCAGGTTTGCTTGCACTCCAAGAGGATCACCTGGGTTTCCTCCGGTAAGTCGGCCGCAGTGATCTTGAGCATTTCCTGCACCGGGGGTTCGGGAAGGCCCATGGCCTTGAGGAATTTCTCCACCGGATCCAGTTTTCCGGTATAGAGCGGCGTCTGGTAGTGCATCGGGATCACAATGCTCGGCTCCAGCAGGCTGATGACTTCGGCCGCGCGCGCGGCGTCGAGCGCGGCGCCTCCACCCACGGGCACCAGCAAAACATCCACTTTTGGCATGGCTTCCACCTGGGCCTGCGTTGGAATCTGCCCCAGGTCGCCCAGGTGACAAACCGTCAGTTTGTCGAATTCAAAAACAAAAATCGTATTGTGCTCGGGCAGCGACGGTTGGTCGTTCTTCTCCTGCTTGGCGGCCGCGTGCAGCGTGGAGACGCCGGTGATAAAAATCCCGCCAATCTCATACTCGCCAGGTCCCGTCAGAACCATTGGCTCCCCTTTGATAGCTTGTTGACTGTTGTGCCCAGGCGCATCGTGACTGACCGTCACGACGTCGGCGCGCAAACGCGGCAATGTGTAACCGATTGATTTGTCATACGGATCGGTCACGATCGTTGTCTGTCGCTCGCGCAGGCGAAAACAAGAATGACCGTACCAGGTGATTTCCATGTGCGTGAGTCCTCCTCATCAGCAATCAACCGCTATTATACCCGAAGATGGGTCAAAAGAAAAAACGTTCTAGATGGAATCTAGTAATTTTAACAGATAGATTTGACAAAATTGTCTAAAGAGGTTACAATCGGGCTGTGAGCAGAGCAACGCCATACGAAAGGAGCCAATAGATGGCCTTACTGCGAGCCTTACAAGACAGCCCAGCCGGCCATATCGTCGAGATTTTGCAGCGGAATGGCCCGTTGAGTATCAAGGAAATCGAAGAACGAGTCGGCGTGACCAAGACAGCCGTGCGCCAACAGTTGACCAGTTTGATGGCCGACGGTATGGTGGCGACGCGTCTGGTGCGCGAAGGTGTGGGGCGTCCCCATTACGTCTATCTCCTGACCGATAAGGCGCGCGAGGTCTTCGCTGACTACTGCGACGAACTGGTGATGTCGCTCTATGAGGAGTTGCTGGCCGAAGTCGGCCCCGCGCAGGTTGCCGTGCTGCTCAATCGCGTGGGCAGCCGCCTGGCGACGAAGTATGATCAGCCATTGCGCGGCAGCCGCCTGGGCGAGCGCGTGCGGTCGTTGGCCTCCGCCCTGGACGACAAGGGCATCCTGACCGATCTGCACTCGACGAGCAGCGGCTTCATTTTGAAATCGTACAACTGTCCGTATCATGAGCTGGCGCAGGAGCACCGTGAGATCTGCCAAATGGAGCAGACGATGATGTCCGAAGTGCTGGCGGCGAATGTCGAACTCACACAGTGTATGATGGACGGCCACCGCGGCTGCGAATTCACGGTGTTGCCCAGGTCGTCCGCGATTCAACTTGATACGCAGATTGCGAACTGAACGAAACAAGAAACGTAACGAATCAAAGAAAGGGGCTTTTTTGCCACATATGACGTCCGAATTAGTCATCAAAGATTTGCATGTAACCGTCAAAGACAAGGAAATTCTCAAGGGTGTCAACTTGACAGTGCGTCAGGGCGAGACGCATGCCCTGATGGGCCCGAATGGTTCCGGTAAGAGCACCCTGGCCTATGCCATCATGGGCCATCCGCATTACGTGGTCACCGAGGGAGACATTTTGCTGGATGGCGTGAGTGTGCTGGAGATGGAGCCTGACGAACGCGCCAAGGCTGGGCTTTTCCTCGCTTTTCAGTATCCCACGGCCATTCCAGGTGTGAGCCTGGCCAATTTCCTGCGCACCGCCGTGAGCAACGTACGTGGTCACACCGCGAAGGCCAAGGCCGAAGCCGCGGCCAACAACGGCAACGGCCATGCCAAACCCATCGGCTCAGAACTGATGCCGATGAAAGAATTCCGCAAGGACATGCGCGAGAAAATGGCGTTGTTGGGGATTGAGTCTTCTTTCGCCAATCGCTATCTCAACGATGGTTTCTCGGGCGGCGAGAAGAAGCGCGTGGAAATTCTGCAGATGGCAATGCTTAGCCCCAAAATTGCCGTCCTTGACGAGACCGACTCTGGCCTTGACATTGACGCGCTGCGCACCGTCGCCGAAGGCGTCAGCAAACTGATTGGCCCCAACATGGGCGCGCTGGTGATCACCCACTACCAACGCTTGCTGAACTACATCAAACCGGAATTCGTGCATGTGTTCTTCAACGGCCGCATTGTGCTCTCAGGCGGGCCCGAGCTGGCTTTGGACCTGGAGTCGCGTGGCTATGACTGGGTGCGCGAGCGCTTCGGCGAAGATATCGCCGCGTACCTGACGCATCACGACTAATTCTAATCAGAGAGAGGTTTTACCGATGGCAACTGAATCCGATCGCGCGATACTCGATGACGTTAAGCAGGAGTATCAGTACGGTTTCTCCGATCCTGAGAAATACGCCTTCAAGTCCGGTCGCGGCCTGAACCATGCGTTAATTGACACTATCTCGGACTTCAAGAATGAGCCAGACTGGATGCGCCAATTCCGACATCAGTCGCTGGACATCTTCTTGTCCAAACCGATGCCTAACTGGGGTGCGGATCTGAGCGGGATTGATTTCGACAACATTTTCTACTACGTGCGCCCCTCCGAAAAGCAAGGCAAGAGTTGGGCTGATGTGCCATCCGACATCAGGAACACGTTCGACCGTCTCGGTATTCCAGAGGCCGAGCGTAATTTCCTGGCTGGCGTAGGCGCGCAGTATGAATCGGAAGTCGTTTACCATTCGCTGCGCGACGAGTGGCAGAAGCTGGGCGTTATCTTCTTGGATACGGACAGCGCCCTGCGTGAGCATGAGGACATCTTCAGGGAGTATTTCGGCACCATCATTCCGCCTTCTGATAACAAGTTCGCCGCGCTCAACAGCGCGGTCTGGTCAGGCGGCTCATACGTCTATGTGCCGAAGGGCGTCACGCTGGACATTCCGCTGCAAGCCTACTTCCGCATCAACGCCCAGAACATGGGCCAGTTCGAGCGCACGCTGATCATCGTAGAAGAAGGCGCCAATGTGCACTATGTGGAAGGCTGCACAGCCCCAATCTACTCCAGCGACAGCCTGCACAGCGCGGTCGTCGAAATTATCGTCAAAAAGGGCGGCCGCTGCCGCTACACGACGATCCAAAACTGGTCGAACAATGTCTACAACCTGGTGACCAAGCGCGCCATGGCGCACGAAGATGCGCGCATGGAGTGGATTGATGGCAATCTTGGCTCCAAGGTGACGATGAAGTACCCGGCGGTCTACATGGTTGGGCCGCGGGCGCATGGCGAAATCCTCTCGATTGCCTTTGCGGGCAAAGGCCAACACCAGGACGCGGGCGGCAAGGTGGTGCACGGCGCGCCTGACACGACCAGTCGTATTATCTCGAAATCCATCAGCAAGAACGGCGGCCGCGCGTCGTATCGCGGTCTGTTGAAGGTGGCCAAGGGCGCAGTTCGTTCCAAGTCCAACGTCGTGTGCGATGCGCTGTTGTTGGACGAAGAGTCTCGTTCGGACACCTATCCTTACATTGAGATTGACGAAGACGATGTGCAGGTGGGCCACGAGGCCTCGGTGAGCAAAATTGGCGAAGAACAGCTCTTCTACCTGATGAGCCGCGGGCTGAGCCAAGACGAAGCTTCGGCCATGATCGTGGCGGGCTTCATCGAGCCGATGGTCAAAGAACTGCCGATGGAATACGCGGTCGAAATGAACCGCCTCATCCAATTGCAGATGGAAGGCTCGATCGGCTAGCGCGCTCGCGCCAACGACCACGTGGTGCGGTCCATGGCTGCGCAAGCCAGGGCCAGTCGCGGCGGCTGAAAGAAAACCGGGTTTTGCGCAAAAGCCCGGTTTCCGCGATTGGCAAGCCATTGACCGAGCGGCCAGCGGTGAAGGCAACAAGACGATAAGAGGAATCAACCTGTGACGGCAATAACGAAAGAATTAACTATTCCAATGAGCATCAGCCGCGAAGCGGTGGAGACGCTGGCCGCGCTCAAACGCGAGCCGGATTGGATGCTTGACCGGCGGCTGCTGGCCTGGCGCTTTTTCGAAGAGATTCCAATGCCCACGGGCATGGAAGAAACCTGGCGCCGCACGCGCCTCACCGGCTTCAAGCTGGACGCGGTGCAGCCGTTCGCGCCGGAGCGTGACGTGCGCGTGGCAAAACAGACCGATCTGCCAGCCGCCATTCAAGCGGAACTGGCGACGTTGAGCACGAACGCCGGCGCGGTCGTACACCGCGATGCGGACCTGCTTTTCTCCAGCCTGCGCCCTGACCTCGAAGCCAAAGGCGTCATCTTCTGCGACCTGCACACCGCGGTGCGCCAGCATCCCGACCTGGTGCAGAAGTATTTCATGTCCGAAGCCGTAGCGCTGCCCGACGATGACAAATTCGCGGCGCTGCATGCAGCGCTGTGGAACGGCGGCACGTTTCTGTATGTCCCACGCGGCGTGACGATTGACACCCCCTTGCAGGGCTTGATCGCCCTGGATGAAGCGGGCGTCGGCAATTTCTCGCACACGATCATCGTGGCGGAGGCCGGGTCCGAAGTCACTTACCTGGAAGAAATGGTCTCGTTGCAAGAGCGAGACAGCCAGGACTTTCACAGCGGTATTGTCGAAATCATCGCCCAACCCGCGGCGCGTGTCAACTACATCAGCCTGCAGAGTTGGGGCAGCCAGGTTTTCAATTTCTCGCGCGAGCGCGCGGTGGTGGGTCGCGATGCGCACGTGCGCTGGGTCACCAGCCAATTGGGCAGCCGCTTGACCAAGACCTTCCAGCAGGCCGATCTGATGGGCGCGGGCGCGTCGAGCGAGATGCTAGGCGTGCTCTTTGCGGCTGGCCGCCAGCATATTGACCTGGACACGTACCAACGTCATGTGGCGCCGGACACCGTCAGCGACCTGTTGTACAAGGGCGCGCTGCGTGACCGGGCGCACGCGGTTTGGCGCGGCATGATTCGTGTGGAACCCAATGCGCAGAAAACCAATGGCTATCAGAAGAATCAGAACCTGATCTTGAGCAAACACGCGCGGGCGGATTCTGTGCCAGGCCTGGAAATTTCGGCCGATGATGTGCGCTGCACCCACGGCGTGACCGTGTCACAGGTCGAGCCTGAATATCTGTTCTACCTGATGAGCCGCGGCCTCAACAAAGAGCAGGCGGAGCATATGATCGTGGCCGGTTTCTTCGAGGAAGTGCTGGCGCGTATCCCGTTGGAAGGCGTGCGCGAAAAACTAGAAGCCGCCATCGGTCAGCGCATTGGCATCTAAAAATTCTAGACTGGAGACTATTATGAGCGACAAAGGCTACGCCCGCCCGGACGTGCTTGTCAGCACCGAATGGGTCGCGCAACACCTGGACGATCCCTCCGTGCGTGTGATTGAGTCGAACGAAGACATTTTGCTGTACGACATCAAACACATTCCCGGCGCGGTGCAGATTGACTGGCAGCGTGATTTGAATGACCCCCTGACGCGTGACTACCTGGGACGCGAACAGTTCGAGGCGCTGATGGCCCGGCACGGGATTGGCAACGACACCACCGTGGTTTTCTACGGAGACAAGAACAATTGGTGGGCCTGCTATGCGTTCTGGGTGTTCCAACTGTTCAGCCACACGAACGCGCGGGTGATGGACGGCGGCCGCGCCAAGTGGGAAGCCGAGGGCAGACCGATGGTGCGCGAGACGCCGAGCTACGCGCCAACCACGTACAAAGCGCCGGAACGGGCCGACTACCAGATTCGCGCCACGCGTGAGCAGGTGCTTGAGCACGTGCGTCAACAGCGCCCGCTGGTAGATGTGCGTTCGCCGGGCGAGTATTCGGGCGAACTGCTGCACATGCCGGCCTATCCGCAGGAAGGCGCGTTGCGCGGCGGCCATATCCCGGGCGCGCGCAACATTCCCTGGGCGCGGGCAGCCAACGCCGACGCCACCTTCAAGACGGCCGACGAACTGCGCGCGATCTATGAAGAAGAGCAGCGGCTCAAGGCCGATGACAACGTCATCGCCTACTGCCGCATCGGCGAACGGTCATCGCATACCTGGTTCGTCTTGACCTATCTCTTGGGCTATCCCCATGTGCGCAACTACGACGGCAGTTGGACGGAATGGGGCAATCTGGTCGGCGTGCCGATCGAACGCTAGTGCAAAAAAGACTTCCGAAGTCTACGAGGCTTCGGAAGTCTTGCCGTTTTTCATCAATCGCAGTAAAATCGGACTGCTGTTCGCGGTTCGATTTCTTACAGTAAAGAGGTATGCCGTGGATCGGCAAGCAAAAATAGATTTCATCTTAGAACATTACGAAGATCCGCGTCACTACGGGCCAACCGACCCGGCTGATGTGGTGATGCAGGGCGGCAACCCTGGCTGCGGTGACATTATCACCGTCTATTTGAAGACCGATGAGCATGATCACGTCAGCGCGCTGAGCTTTGAGGGCGCGGGCTGCACCATTAGCCAGGCAGCCACTTCCATGGTGATGGAAATGTTCGAAAACAAGACTCTCGCCGACATCGAAGAGACGCCGCAAGATGTCATCCTAGACCTGCTTGGCCGCGAGATTGCGGCCACGCGGCTGCGCTGTGCAACGTTGGGGCTGACCACCGTCAAGAACGCGGTGACTGAACTGCGACGCCAGCGCCTGGCGCAGGAGTATGGGATTGTGTTGCCAGACGCGCGCGGCCATGGATTCGTGCCGGTAGATGAGGTGGCAGGGTGAACGCCGCCGCCACGCGGCCATACGATGTGGAAGCCGTGCGCGCTCAGTTTCCCATCCTCACGCGCCAGGTGCATGGCAAGCCGTTGATCTACCTGGATAGCACAGCCAGTTCACAAAAACCCCACGCGGTGATTGACCGGCTGGCAGCCTACTATGAACATGGCAACGCCAATGTGCATCGGGGCGTGCACACGCTGAGCGAAGAAGCGACCGCGGCGTTTGAAAGCAGCCGCGCCAAAGTCGCGCGCTTCATCAACGCGGCCAGCAGCAAAGAAATCATTTGGACGCGCAACACCACCGAAGCGATCAACCTGGTGGCGTACAGTTGGGGCAGCGCCAACCTCAAGCCGGGCGATGAAGTGCTGATCACGGAGATGGAGCATCATTCGAACATCGTACCCTGGCAGCTGGCCTGTCAGCGCACAGGCGCCGCGCTGCGCTACGTGCCGGTGGATGATGAAGGTTTCTTGCGCCTGGACCTGCTCCCTGCCCTGTTGACGCCGCGCACCCGGCTCTTTGCCTTCACCGCGATGTCCAACGTCCTGGGCACGATCAATCCGACGGCGGAGTTGGTGGCCGCGGCGCATGCGATGGGCGCGCTCGCGCTGGTGGATGCCGCGCAAAGCGTGCCGCATCTGCCCGTGGATGTGCAGGCGCTGGGCGCGGACTTTCTCGCCTTCTCCGGGCACAAGATGTGCGGGCCGACCGGCATTGGCGTGCTCTACGGCCGCCGCGATCTGCTGGACGCCATGCCGCCCTTCATGGGCGGCGGCGACATGATCAAAGAAGTGCATTTGGACGCCTCGCGCTGGAACACGCTGCCCTGGAAGTTCGAGGCCGGCACCCCAGCCATTGCCGAAGCCATTGCGCTGGGCGCGGCGGTTGATTTTTTGAGCGACCTGGGCATGTCCCAGATCCAGGCCCATGAACACCGGTTGGTGGCCTACGCCATGCAGCAGTTGAGCCAGGTAGAAGGGCTGCACATGCTTGGCCCGGCCGCGGCGCACCGCGGCGGCGTGGTGGCTTTTACGTTGGGCGACATTCACCCCCACGACCTGGCCGCGATTCTGGACGGCGAAGGCATTGCCATTCGCGCTGGCCATCATTGTGCACAGCCGCTGCATGAACGCTATGGCCTGCCCGCCAGCGCCAGAGCCAGCTTCTATCTGTATAACACGGCTGCTGAGGTAGACCAGTTAGTGACCGCCTTGGATAAGGCCAAGGAGATGTTCGCACTGTAGGAGCATGGCATGGACGCACTTTACCGGGCCGAAATTCTGGAGCATTATCGGCGCCCGCATCACTACGGACACATCGAAGAACCGGACATCACCCATCATGATGCCAACCCGTTTTGCGGCGATGATATCACCATTGACCTGAAGATCGCCGACGGCAAGGTCGTAGATGCCGCTTTCCGCGGCAAGGGCTGCGCCATCAGCCAGGCCTCGGCCTCGATGTTGATGGATGAGATTATTGGCGCATCCCTGGATGACCTGAAGCAGTGGACCAAAGAAAATGTCCTTGACCTGCTCGGCATCGAAATCGGCCCGGTGCGCCTAAAGTGCGCGCTCTTGCCGCTGAAGGTAATGAAGGCGGGCGTGTGGGGCCTGGAAGACATGGATGAGTAACACGCAGCGCATCGAGCAGTCAGAGAGGAATGCTGACAAGCACCTATGGCAAAGTTCGTAAAAGTGGCCGCCCAGGCTGACATCCCGCTGGGCGGAAAGAAATTGGTCGAGATTGACGGCGTGGCCGTGGCCGTGTTCAACGTCAACGGCGCTTTCTACGCCATCGAAGACCTGTGCACGCATGATGGCGGCAACCTGGTGGAAGGCGACCTGCTGGGCAGCGAGATCGAATGCCCACGACACGGCGCGCGTTTCGATGTGCGCACGGGGCGCGCCACCAAGATGCCCGCCTTCGAGCCAGTTCCCACGTACGCCGTCAAGATTGAACAAGACAGTGTGCTCGTGGAAACGCTGGATTAGCGCAGGACAAAACAGAAAAACTGTAGATAAGGAACTGGAAAAGATGCCAACGCCTGAAGAAATCCGAGAAGTACTGAAAATCAACGTCAAAGACCCAGAACTCATGTTGAACATTGTGGACCTGGGGCTGATTTATGATATTGCCGTGGAAGACAAATCCGCCACCATTTCGATGACCCTGACCAGCCCAGGGTGCCCGGCCGGGCCGATGATCTTGGGCGACGCACAGCGTTATGTTCACCAAGCCTTCCCAGAGTTGGAGGAAGTCAACATTGACCTGGTGTGGACGCCGTTCTGGAATCCTGGCATGATGAGCGAGGACGCCAAAGAAGAGTTGGGGATATTCTAGCGACTGTCCTCTCCCCGCACAACCGACAGAGCCAGTCAGGCGCCGCCAACCCAGGGCGGCGCTTTTTCTTTTGCCATCGCCGCTGTTGACAACCTGCCCGCCGGTGGGAAGCACGCAGGCCCCAGAATTCCACATGGTTTCGACAGGCGCCAACCATTGTGGTAGAATAGGATTTGTAAACTGACTGCAACAACCGGAGCCTGGCAATGCGAGATGCTGATGTGTCTCACGTACTTGAGGCAGTACGTCAAGCCTTGATGCCGATTCGATGGAAGGCTGGTAAGGCAGCTTCTCATTTGACCAAGCGAATCCGATTAGGACATCTTCCTGTCGGGACCAGCCTGGATGAGTATAATGCTGTGATTTTGGTCATGATCGGAATGGATAGCGTGATGGAGACCGCCTTTCCGCTGCGCGACCCGACCACTTATCTGGCCGATCCGGCGTATTCGTACCTCGGCCGCCTGCAGGAGCTATGGCATGAATGATCTAGTAGTGCAGTATGCAACAGATGTTGAGTTCCCTGATGTCAGTGGCGCCGAACACGTGGAAATGCTGTTGTTACGTGACCGGCTCGCCGATCTGCAGCCGACGCTTACTACTCTGGAGAGACAGGCATTAGCCGCTGCTGATCAGCGTTTGCTAAGCCAGGCGGCGGCGTTTAGTCGCGAACTCGCGCGCTTTGTTGACCTCTCACAGCGTCGCCAGACCACGATCACGCCGCCTCAGCGCTGGTGGTGGTATCTCGATGTTCTTGCACAACTGCCTGTGCTGGGACAGTTCGCCGACAACCCGCCTACGCCTGACCAGCCCCCCTCGTTCATCGCCGCGCATTCAGCTCCAGCCAGGCGCCGCTCGAGCCGAGCAGTCGCAAATCGGTAAGGGAACTGGTCACGAACTACGAACGAATTCAGAAGTAACCCATAGCACCCCTCGCTGCAATGACCTGGCGAAAGCCCGGTGAGATGGGAGAACAAAAGATGCCTTTAGAACCTGGTTCCATTGTTGAGAATCGCTATCGTCTTGACCGTATGCTGGGCCAAGGCGGCATGGGCGCGGTCTACAAGGCCTGGGACATGCGCCTGGCCCAATGGGTGGCCCTAAAAGAGAACACCCTGGCCACGACCGATGCGCAGGCCCAGTTCGAGCAGGAGGCCAAGGTGCTGGCTCGCCTGCGCCATCCCAATTTGCCGCGCGTCATTGACCACTTCATCACCGCGCAGGGCACTCAATACCTGGTGATGGATTTCGTCGAAGGCATGAACCTGTCCGAGCTGCTGCGCAGCCGCGGCCGCTTGATGCCCGAGGAGGTGATGCAGTGGCTGGGGCAAATCTGTGAGGCGCTCAACTACCTGCACAGTCAGAATCCACCGATCATTCATCGCGATATCAAGCCGCAGAACATCCGCATCACGCCGGATGGCCGCGCGCTGCTGGTGGACTTTGGCCTCAGCAAGGTGGGAACGCAGCAGCAGCGCACCGCGACGGGCGCGCTTGGCGTCACGCCGGGCTTCTCTCCACCGGAACAGTACGGCGCGGCCCACACCGACCACCGCTCAGATATCTATGCCCTGGCCGCCACGCTGTACGCGCTCTTCACCGGCGAGACGCCGCCTGACAGCATTCAGCGCGCGATTGCCAATGCCGTGCTCAAACCCCCACGCCAGATGAACGCCGCGATCACCCCGGCGCTGGAAGCTGCGCTCTTGCACGGGCTGGAGACGCAGCCGGGGCGCCGCCCCAACAGCATTGTCGCCTTTCAGCAGGAGATCGAAGGCGCGCTGCGCAGCGCGCATACGAACCTGGCGCCGCCGACGGTGATCGTAGGGCGCCGCCCTGACAGTACGCCGCGTACCGCAGCCCCGCCCACGGCCGGCCGCGCGTCGGTCCCGCGACCGCAGACCGGGCCGCGGCCGGCCCGCGGCTTCCCAGTGTGGGCATGGTTTGCCATCGGCGGCGGCGCGGTTGTGCTGCTGCTGGTCGTCGCGCTGACGATGGCCTTGGGCGGCGGCCGCGCCGCGACGACGCCGACCGCGATCGCCCTGGCTACGGCCACGCTGGCCCCAGGGCCGACCGCAACGACGGCGACGAGCGCCGACGGCGCAACGGTCACACCCGCGGGCACGCGCACAGAACAAGGCCAAACGACGAACCTGGCGACTGCCACACCGACCCAGATGGCGATCGCCACGGCGACGTCGGCGCCGACCGCGACCCCGGCGCCGTTGGCGACAGCGACCAAATCCAATCCAACCCCTGCCGCGGCCAAGCCTACGAATACGCCTGCGCCGGCCGCGCCGACCCCGAAACCTACCCCACGTGCGGTGGTGACGCCCTGCCCCGATTATTTACACAAACCCAAGCCGGGCATGGGCCTCCTGTTGATCGAGAATCACCTTGGTGAGCCACTGCACATTGACCAGGCAAATACTCCGAACAAATGGGACTTACCGCCCAAACAAGGAGACACACCTGCGCGCCTATTGCTCGACTTGGCGCCGGGCGATCATGATTTCGTTGACAATACATCCGGCGGCGGTGGGCATATTCGGGTGACGATCACAGCGGGAAGCGCCTTCGTATCTCCGATCTGGTACAACGATCGTACGGAAGAATTGGTGTACCCGTTGGATATTCCCAACGGCTGCCGTTAATGCCCACGCCTGTTGGGGTCATGTCTTTTACACGGGCGCAAATCGGCACCATCTCTGCGTTCTATGTGATCTCCGTGATCAAAAACCAAACGGGCGGCCCTGGGTGGCCGCCCTACTGCGCCCGCAGGCGCGGCTTTGACAAAAGCGTCTGATCGTCGTATGATTTGCTGGCACTCAGGGGGTCTGAGTGCTAAGCACAGGAACGCCGTTTCTGAACAGGCTCGCAGTGTAGGAGATGGTTTAACGAACTGGGTATGAGTACAAAAAGAGATTACTACGAGGTGTTAGGAATCGAGCGCAGCGCCGGCGACGACGACATCCGCAAAGCGTATCGCAAATTGGCGCGCCAGTATCACCCTGATGTCAACAAAGCCGCGGACGCCGAAGCCAGGTTCAAGGAAGTCAACGAGGCGTACGAGGTGCTGAGCGACCGCGAGAAGCGCGCGGGCTATGATCGCTATGGTCATGCGGGGACGCAAGGGGGCGCCGGGGGTTTTGGCGCCGGCGGCTTTGGCGATTTCAGCACCATTTTTGACGAGTTCTTCGGCGGCTTTGGCACGCGCAGCAGCACGCGCAGCCGCATGGCTCCCCGGCGCGGGGCCGATCTGCGTGTGGATGTCACCTTGACCTTCGAAGAGGCTGTGCGCGGCCTGGCCAAGGAGCTGCAAATTACCCGCCAGGAGCCTTGTGCGCGCTGCCAGGGCAGCGGCGCGGAACCGGGCACTTCGCCGCTGCGTTGTCCGCAGTGCAACGGCGCGGGCGAGGTGCAGCGGCGCCAGCAGAGCGTCTTCGGCACGATCGTCACCAGCGCCACCTGCCCGCGCTGCAACGGCGCGGGTGAGATTGTCACCACGCCCTGCACCGAGTGCCGCGGCGCAAAGGCCGTGCGCACGACGCGCACCCTGCAAGTGGACATTCCGGCCGGCGTGGATGATAACACCCAGATTCGTCTGAGCAATGAGGGCGAACCCGGCTTTCGCGGCGGGCCGCCCGGCAATCTGTTTGTGGTCTTGCATGTGCAGCCGCACGCGCTGTTCGAGCGCCGCGAGCAGGACATTTACCTTAACCTGCCGATCAATTTTGTCCAGGCATCGTTAGGCGCCGAGATGGAAGTGCCTACGCTGGATGGCTCCGTCAGGTTGACCATTCCGGCCGGCACGCAGCACGGGCATACGTTCCGCATGCGCGGCAAAGGCGTGCCTTACATCCGCCAGAACAATCGCGGCGACCAATACGTGACTGTGCAGGTGGTGATGCCGCAGAAGCTGACCGAACGTCAGCGCCAGCTGCTGCGCGAACTAGGCGAAAGCCTGGGCACGCCCGATGTCAACAAACCGTCCAAGGGCCTTTTCGATAAGCTCGTGGATGCCATCACCGAAGCGTTCAAGCCGACAGGTTGAAAGAAGACGGGACGGGGTTTGCCGTGAATTGGCTTGAAATCAGTGTGTTGGCGGACGGCGAAGCCGCAGAAGCGATCAGCGAAGTTTTCAACCGTTACGCCGACGAGCACGAGGGCACCGCGGGCGCCGTGGTGGAATTGACCGGCTTCGACAGCCGCGGTGAATTGACCGCGCCGCTGATGAGCGTGCGCACCTATGTGCGTCAAGGCCCGCAGGCCGCGGCCCTCGTGCGCAAGGTTGAAGAAGCCCTCTGGCACCTGCAGATGCTCTACGCCTTTGCCGAGCCGACCGTGCGCGAGGTGGCCGAAGAAGATTGGGCCAACGCCTGGAAAGCGCATTACCAGCCGATTCGTCTGGGTGAACGCCTGTTCGTGGTTCCCAGTTGGATCGAGGCGCGCGCACAGCCCGGCGACATCGTGATTCGGCTTGACCCGGGCATGGCCTTTGGCACCGGCGCCCATCCGAGCACGCGCCTGTGCCTGCTCAACCTGGAACGTCTCGTGCAGCCCGGCGCAGCGGTGCTCGACGTCGGCACCGGTTCGGGCATCCTGGCCATTGCCGCCGCCAAACTGGGCGCACGCGCGGTGGTTGGCACGGACATTGATCCCCTGGCCCTGCGCATCGCCGGCGAGAATGTGGAGATCAACGGGGTGGCCGGCCAGATCAGCCTGTTGGCAACGCCCCTCCCGCCGCGGCCGCAGGCTGCTGACGAGCGTTTCGATATCGTCGTCGTCAACATCCTGGCCGAGGTGATCATCGCGCTGCTGGACGAGGGGCTTGACGCCTGGCTGCAACCGGCCGGCCATCTGATCTTGGGCGGCATCATTGACACCTGGGCCGATGCAGTGCTGGCCGCGCTGGCGCGCAACGGCTTCACGGTCGCGACGCGGCTGGACGAAGGTGATTGGGTCGGTTTGGCGGCGCAGCGCCTGGCCGCGCGCTGAAGACGGCCATGCACCGTTTTTTTGTCACACCGACCGCGATCCAGGGCGACGCCGTGGCGCTCAACGCGCAGACCGCGCATCAACTGCGCGAGGTGCTGCGACTGGGGCCGGGCGCGGACATCATGGTTCTGGATGGCAGCGGCCGTGAGTACCAGGTGACCATCACCCATTTGAGCCGCACGGGCGCGGAAGGACACATTCTCAGTCAGGCGCCCGGGCCGGGCGAGCCGCGCACCCACATAACACTCTACCAGGCCGTTCTGAAGGGCGAGAAGTTCGAGTGGCTGCTGCAGAAAGGCGCCGAGATCGGCATCAGCCGGTTCGCGCCGCTGCTGGCGCAGCGCTGTGTGACGCACGACCGCGCCAGCCTGGACAAGAAGGCGGATCGCTGGCGCCGGATCATCCAAGAAGCGGCCGAACAGGCGCGACGCGCGCGTTTGCCTGCGCTGACCGCGCCGCTCGACCTGGCCGAGGCGTGCCAGGAGGCTGCCGCCGAGGCCGGCCTCGCCCTGTTTCTGTGGGAATCTGCGCCAGGGCGCGGCTTGAAGGAGACTTTGCAGATGTGGCAGTCATCGGCCGCAGCGAATGGACGGATCAGCCTCTTTGTCGGGCCTGAGGGTGGTTTCGCCGAGAGCGAAGCGGCCCTGGCCGAGGCGTCTGGCGCGCGCCTGATCGGCCTTGGCCCGCGCATCTTACGCGCGGAGACGGCTGGGCTGGCCGCGGCCGCCGCCATCTTGTACGAGCTGGGCGACATGTAACCAAATCGCGGGGCAGGCCATCTAAACCGTACAGAAGCAAGCGAGACCAAGTATCAACAGACCAGAGGAAAAGTAAAACCATGAATGAAAACGGAACCAACGGCAGCAACGGCCACGGCGTGATCGAGCCGGCGGCCGAGCCAGCGATTGAAAATGTGATTATCATCGGCAGCGGGCCTTCGGGACTGACGGCCGGTTTGTATACGGCGCGCGCCAACCTGAATCCCCTCCTGATCACCGGCAATGAGATCGGCGGCCAGGTGGCGATTACCTATGAAGTCGAAAACTACCCCGGCTTTCCTGAAAGCCTCAGCGGCCCAGAGTTGGTAGAGAAGATGCAGAAGCAGGCTGAGAAGTTCGGCTGCCGCGTCGAATACGATTACGTGGACCGTGTGGATTTCGAGCAGTTTCCGTATACCGTGCATACGGCCAATGAGATGGAGTACAAGGCCAAGGCCATCATCATCAGTACGGGCGCGTCATCGCGCAAGCTGGATGTGCCAGGCGAAAACGAGCTGACCGGCCGCGGCGTCAGCTACTGCGCCACCTGCGACGGTTTCTTCTTCCGCGGCCGCGAGGTGGTGGTGGTTGGCGGCGGCGACAGCGCGGCCGAAGAAGCGATCTTCCTCACCCGTTTTGCCAGCAAAGTGACGCTCATCCACCGCCGCGACAGCCTGCGCGCCAGTCCGATTCTACAAAAGCGCGTGTTCGAGCACGACAAGATCAACATCATCTGGGATACGGTGGTCACTTCGATCAACGATGACGACGGCAAAGGCGGGGTCACATCGGTCAGTCTGCGCAACGTCAAGACCGGGCTGGCGTCCACCCTGCTCACCGGCGGCGTCTTCGTCTTTGTCGGGCATTTCCCCAATTCGCACCTGTTCGAGGGCAAGGTCGCCATGGATGAGGAAGGCTACCTGGTCACCGACAAATTGATGCGCACGAACATCCCCGGCGTCTTTGCTGCCGGCGAGATTCAGGACAAGCGCTTCAAGCAGGTGGCTACCTCGGTCGGGCAGGGCTGCGCGGCCGCGATGGAAGTTGAGAAGTATCTGGCCGACCTGGAAGACCGCAGCTATCCTGGGTACGCGGCGCTCAAAGCGCCGGCGGCCGCCACGGTCACCGCGAGCAAGAAATTCTAACGCAAAGCCGCAAAGCGTTTTCTTAGCGTCTCTGCACCGTGGCGCCTTTGCGTTGAAGCATTTGGCTCCGGCTTGTCCGGGTTAGAGACTTCGTCATCGTAGCCGCGACTGGCAATCGCCTGATCTACGAGATGGGACAGAACACGATGCCAACGATTCAAGTTGGTGAGCAAACGATCTACTTTCGTCGCAGTCAGTCAGCGGAGGCGCCGAACGCGCCTCCGCTGGTATTGATTCACGGCGCGGGCGGCACGCACATGCACTGGCCGGGCGAGCTGCGCCGCCTGCCCGCGACGACGGTCTATGCGCTCGATCTGCCCGGCCATGGCCAGTCGCCCGGCGCGGGCTGCACGACGATTACCGAGTATGCGCAGGCCGTGGTTGCCTGGGCGGATGCGCTCGGACTGCCGCGCTTCATCCTGGCTGGCCATTCGATGGGCGGCGCGATTGCGCAAACGATGGCGCTGCGCCAGCCGGAGCGCCTGGCCGGGTTGATCCTGGTAGGGACTGGCGCGCGGCTGGCGGTCTCACCGGCCATTCTGGATGGCCTCAGCCGCGACTATGCGGCCACCGCGCGCCTGATTGCCGAATGGGCCTACAAACGCCAGGTGGACCCGGCGACGTTGGATGCCTATGCGCAGGCGATGCAGGCGGTTCCGATGGAAGTCACGCGCGGTGATTTTGCGGCCTGCAACGCCTTCGACGTGACCAGCGAGGTGAGTCAGATTGCGCTGCCGACCCTGGTCATTGTCGGCCTCGAGGACCGGCTGACGCCGCCCAAATACAGCCGCTTCCTCGCGCAGCAGATCCCCGCGGCGCGGCTGCTGGAGGCGCCGGAGGCCGGGCACATGGTGATGCTCGAGCAGAGCGTCATCGTCGCTGCGGCCGCGCGTGAGTTTGCAGCTTCGCTCTAGCGGTTCGTTCCAACTCAGGCAAGAAGATCAGCCACCGTCGGCACAGGCGTGGGCCAGGCGCCAGCCTCCTTTGCTGAGCGAATGGACTGATGGACTGCCTGCGACAAGCGCCAGTGACGGTCGTCACGGGCGTTGACTGGCACCTGATGAATGCGCTGCTCCATCTCGGTCAGCGCCACGGCGTAGAGCACGGCCGGCTCGATCGTGGCCAGGTGCGCGTCAAAGGTAATGTCCTCGCGTCGCCACTGCGATCGCCAACCCGCGAGGGCAGCGTCGAAACCGGTGGCGATATGATCCTCAAGCGAGTCAAGGTCATCCAGGTCCACAATGGGCGCAGATGACGTCAAGCTGCAGACGGTGCGCTCCTCATCCGTGGTGATCTCCAACTCACCGCCCCAGGTAAACGCTTCCACCGTCTCTTGGTGGCGCGTGAACATGACCACATTGTCTGCGCCCACCCGGTAATGACCGGGCCAGGGCCAGGGATGCACCACGGACAAGCGCTCCACCTCGCCCTGATCCGCCGCGACCACAAAATCCACTGAGATCAGATCATCATCGGCTCCTGTCGGCTGCGCAAACAGAATGGCATCGAGCCGGGGATGCCCGAGCGCATACGGACTGCTGGCGGGGTAAAAGATGATACTTTGTTTAGCGTCCACGTTGATTGTCCCTTGTCGAAATAGGGGTATCGGGGGGTGTTCCACACGTGATGCGTAGTGTAGCCCAGAGCGCCCAAAACACAAATTGCACCTGCGAACTTGTTTGCGAATTCCACCAAACACCGCTATAATGAAAACATTCTTACCTCGCCGGCACGCGGCGGCTTCCGCGGTTCAAGACTGCAGCCACGTGCGTGAATCCTGCCTGCGCAGACCGCATGCCGGTCCGCGTCGTCCGTCTCAACCTGGTGCAAACAACACGTGATGTCACTCATCGCTGATCTCTCAAGCCTCGAAAGCCACCTGTGGGAGGCCGCGAACATCCTGCGCGGGCCGGTGGATGCAGCCGACTTCAAAACCTACATCTTCCCGCTCCTCTTCTTCAAGCGCATCTCCGACGTGTACGACGAAGAATTCCAGGTCGCGCTGGATGAATCCGGCGGCGACCGGGATTACGCCGCCTTTGCCGAAAATCACCGCTTCCTGATCCCAGAGGGCTGTCACTGGCGCGACGTGCGAGCTCACACCGAGAACGTGGGCCAGGCGCTACAGCGAGCGCTGCGCGAGATCGAGAAGGCCAATCAGCGCACCCTCTATGGCATCTTCGGAGACGCGCAGTGGACCAACAAGGAGCGCCTGTCGGATGCACTGCTGTGCGACCTGATTGACCACTTTTCGCGCTTGCCGCTGCCCAACCGCGCGGTGGACGCGGACATCCTCGGCCAGGCCTACGAATACCTGATCAAGAAGTTTGCGGACGCAACGAACAAGAAGGCGGGCGAGTTCTACACCCCGCGCAGCGTCGTCCGGCTGCTGGTGAACATCCTCGACCCGCAGCCCGGCGAGACGATCTACGATCCGGCCGCAGGCACCGCGGGCATGCTGCTGGGCGCAGTGCAGCACGTGCAGGAGGCCGGCGGCGACGTCAAGCTGCTGTGGGGCAAGCTCTTCGGCCAGGAGCGCAACCTGACCACCAGCAGCATCGCGCGCATCAACCTGTTCCTGCACGGCATCGAGGATTTCCAGATCGTGCGCGGGGACACGCTGCGCCAGCCGGCTTTCTTCGACGGCGATCGCCTGGCGACCTTCGACTGCGTGATCGCCAACCCGCCTTTCTCGTTGGAGCGGTGGGGCGAGGAGATCTGGGCCAACGATCCTTACGGTCGCAACTTCGCCGTACTGCCGCCATCCAGCAGCGGCGACTACGCCTGGGTGCAGCACATGCTGCGCTCGATGGCGCCCGGCCGCGGGCGGATGGCCGTGGTGCTGCCGCACGGCGCGCTGTTCCGTATGGGCGCCGAGGGCAAAATCCGGCGCAAGATCCTGGAGATGGATTTGTTAGAGGCGGTGATCGGACTGGGGCCGAATCTGTTCTACGGCACCGGGCTGGCCGCGGCGATCCTGGTCTTCCGGGCGCGCAAGCAGTCAACGCGCGCCGGCCAGGTGCTCTTTATTGATGGATCAGCGCTCTACCGCAAGGGCCGCAACCAGAACACGCTGGAGCCGGAGCACGCCGAGCAGATGCTGGCGTTGTACCGGGAGTATCGGGATGCGCCCGGCGCGGCCCGCGTCGCAACCCTGGCTGAAATCGAGCGCAACGATTGGAATTTGAATATCCAGCGGTACGTTGAGCCATCCGTCGAGCACGACTCGCTTACGATCGACGAGGCAGCACAGCGTTTGCGAGAGAGTGTCGAAGCTGCCTTCGCGACCGAGGAACGGCTGCTGACACTAATCAGGCTAAACGGCTTGCTAGGGGAGGATTACTTATGAACTCCAACGATCAAAATATCCATGTTCTGCCTGATACTCTAGGCAACCTCATCGTCGCCGTCAACAAAGGGCTGTATCGTATTCCTCAGTTTCAGCGCGAGTATGTGTGGGAGAAATCCAGAGTTCTCGAGCTTTTCGACAGCGTCTATAAGGAGTACCCCATTGGATCCTTCTTCCTTTGGAAAGCGGGTCGGGAGCACAATCGCCTTTTTCGTCATTCAATTAGCCTGAACATTCCTCCCGTCAAGGACGATGATGACGTCACCTTCGTTCTCGATGGGCAGCAGCGGATAACGTCTTTGTATGTCGCTTTGCTGGGACTGACTGCACAGGGGACTGACTACAGCCATATCTGCTTCGACGTTAAGGATGAGAAATTCACCTACAGAGAGCCAGATAACAAGCGGTTTATCAGCATCAGCGATATCTGGGGCGAGAACGCCCTAGACATTGTTGAAGAGGTGGAGAAAGCTTACAAGCCCGCGTACAAGCGATGCTTTAGAATTCTACAAACCTACCCAGTTTCCATTGTCGAGGTCAGAGATCAGGACCTGCCTGCTGTCTGCAAAATCTTCCAACGCCTCAATCAGTCCGGCAAGCGCCTGGACCGATTCGACCTGATTTCCACTATGACTTTCAACCCCGACTTCGATCTACGCGAGAAGTTCAAACAAGACATCGTCGCCAAACTAAAGCAGAAAGCGTTTGGCGAAATTTCGCCCGCAATCCTCACTCAACTCATGGCGCTAGTCAAGAAAGGTGCATGCACAGAAAACGTTGAGTATAGCCTGACTTCGGACGAAATCATGTCTATGTGGAAATCGGTCGTTGATTCGATCCTACTGGCTGCGGACACGCTTCGGAAGAACGTTGGCGTACAAAATGCCAGTTTCCTCCCCTACGACGCCATTCTGACCCTTCTCGCGTATTTCTACGCCAAGTCCGGACGGCGTTCACTGTCGGAAAGCGAGCTGAGTTGGGTCAAGAGATGGTTCTGGCGGGCATCCTTCAGCCAGCACTATGGCTCCGGAGGTCCTACGAAAATGGGCCGCGATAAGGACCTCTTCGATGGATTGATCACCGGCGCGTTGCCAGCGTTTGCACCCGCAATGAATATCACCGCTGAGACGCTAGTGGGCACGAAGATGACGTGGTCCCGATCCGCGATCCGGAACGCATTCCTCTGCCTCCTGGCTATGCAGAACCCGGTTCACCTGGCAAACAACAGCAGCCTTGATCTAGTCAACGGAGGTATCTCCGATTTCACCAATCCGGAGAAGCACCATATCTTCCCACAAGCATTCCTGCGCGCTCACAGTTCTGGCGAAGTGGAGGTACACGCTCTGCCAAACTTCTGCTTCTTGCCGGCCGAGCTGAACAAGCGCATCTGCGACACCAAACCCTCGATATACATCCCTGATCTGACAAAGGAGAATCCGGAGTTTGCTGATGCCGCGCGGACACATCTGCTGCCCATTGGAAAAGGGGCCGGACTGACAGAGGACGACTACTTGCTGTTTCTGAAGACACGCTCTGAACTAATCCTTGGTGAGATCGAGCGGTTGACCGGAATCTCGACCGTTCCGGCTGAAGATCAACGGCAAAGAGCGATTGGGAAACTGGAGACCCGCCTCCGCGACCTAGTCCACAGTACCCTGTCAGACGCGCATGGCCAGGACTACTGGAAGACTGCCGTTCCCGAGGACATTCGTGTCGAAGTGCAAAGGAGAATCGATGCTGAGCTGCGCAAACAGCCCGAGCGTGGACAACAGGATTTCGCTGACGCGCGGCACAAGCTCAACTTCTGTAACGTGCCTGATTATCTCAAGCTCATTGTTACCAAGACCAATTGGCCGCACTTCGAGCCTGTATTCCGTCGCAGGGTCGACGTCGAGCGGCACATGGAGGCGTTTTCCGAGTTCCGCAACGCAACGATGCATAATCGTACGCTTGGGGAAATTGGCCGTCGCGCTGGTGAACTGGCACTAATCTGGTTCGAGACTGTTATGTCCGCCGATGGTGATGGGGGTTCTGAAGTAACTAATGAACAAACTGATGCCTGAGTGCATCACCCAATCCCAGCTCGAGTCCTATCTCTGGGGCGCGGCGACGCTGCTGCGCGGGCTGATCGACGCGGGCGACTATAAGCAGTTCATCTTCCCGCTGCTCTTCTTCAAGCGGCTGTGCGACGTGTACGATGAGGAGTACGCGCGGGCGCTGGCCGAGTCGGGCGGGGATGTAGATTACGCGGCGTTCGCCGAGAACCACCGCTTCCAGATTCCGGCGGGCGCGCACTGGCAGGACGTGCGCGCGGTGACGACCCACGTCGGGCAGGCGCTGCAGAATGCGCTGCGCGCCATCGAGCAGGCCAACCAGGGGCAGCTTTACGGCATCTTCGGGGATGCGCAGTGGACCAACAAGGAGCGGCTCTCCGACGCGACGCTGCGCGACCTGGTGGAGCACTTCTCGTCGCTGACCCTCTCCGTCGCCAACGTGCCCGAGGACGAGCTGGGGGTCGCGTACGAGTACCTGATCAAGAAGTTCGCCGACGACAGCGGCCACACCGCGGCGGAGTTCTACAGCAACCGCACCGTGGTCCGGCTGATGACGCGATTGCTCAATCCGCAGGAAGGGGAAAGCATCTACGACCCCACGGCCGGGTCGGGCGGGATGCTGCTCTCGGCTGCGATGCAGCTCAAGCGGCAGGGCCAGGAGTGGCGCACGCTGCGGCTCTACGGCCAGGAGCGCAACCTGATCACGTCGGCCATCGCGCGCATGAACCTGTTCCTGCACGGCTTCGAGGATTTCCGCATCGAGCGCGGAGACACGCTGGCCGATCCGAAGTTCTTGGAAGAAGACAGCCTGCGCCGCTTCGACCTGGTGCTGGCGAACCCGCCGTACTCGATCAAGCAGTGGAACCGTAAAGCGTGGAAGACCGACCGCTTCGGCCGCAACTTCCTGGGCACACCGCCGCAGGGCCGCGCCGACTACGCCTTCTTCCAGCACATCCTGGCCAGCCTGCAACCTGCGACCGGCCGCTGCGCGATCCTGTTTCCGCACGGCGTGCTGTTCCGTGACGAGGAGCGGGCCATGCGGGCGAAGCTGGTGGACCTGGACCTGCTCGAGGCGGTGATCGGGCTGGGGCCGAACCTGTTCTACAACTCGCCGCTGGAGGCTTGCATCGTGGTGTGCCGGACGCGCATGCCGCCGGAGCGGTGGGGCAAGGTGCTCTTCGTCAACGCGGTGGCCGAGGTGACGCGCGAGCGGGCGCAGAGCTTCCTGGAGGACGACCACATCGAGAAGATCGTCCGGGCCTACGCTGATTTTGCCGAGACGCCCGGCTTCAGCCACGCGGCGACGCTGGACGAAATCCGTTCGCACGCCACGAATCTGAGTATCCCGTTGTATGTGCGGCCGGCGACCAAGGTGCGCGAGGAAGCGGCCGAGTACACGGTGAATCCGCTGCGCGAGGTGATCGCCGAATGGGAGGCGAGCTCGGCGGCGCTGCGCGCAGCGATGGATGAGCTGTTTGCGACCTTGGCCGAAGCCGGAGGCCAGGAATGAGCGAATCGTCTGCTACCTGGCGCACCGTCCGCTTCGACCAGATCGCGGACAACATCGCGGAGCGCGTCGAGCCGGCTCAGGCCGATACTGACATCTATGTCGGCCTGGAACATCTCGACCCCGATTCGCTGCGCCTCCGACGTTGGGGTACGCCGGCCGACGTGGAAGGCACCAAGCTGCGCTTCTATCCGGGCGACGTCATCTTCGGTCGCCGTCGGGCCTACCAGCGCAAGCTCGCCGTGGCCGAATTCGAGGGCATCTGCTCCGCCCACGCGATGGTGCTGCGGGCCAGGCCGGACGTCTGTCTGCCGGAGTTCCTGCCGTTCTTCCTGCAAAGCGATCGTTTCTTCGAGCGTGCGATGGCGATCTCGGTCGGTTCGCTATCGCCGACGATCAACTGGAAGACGCTGGCGGTGCAGGAGTTCCCCCTGCCGCCCCTCGACGAGCAACGCCGCATCGCGGAAATCCTGTGGGCGGCGGGAGCGGTTATCAATGGCTATGTCGCGGTTGAAGAAAGCCTGCAAGGGCTCAAGCGGGCGTATTGGCTTCAGGTCAGTTCCGAAGCAGATTGGCCGGTAGTTAACCTGGGCGATATCGCCGAGGTGCACAATGGGGCAACCCCCAGACGAGAGGTTGAGCGGTACTGGACAAACGGAACGATACCTTGGCTTCCGACTGAGAAAGTGCACGAACGCCTCATTGCCCAGGCCGACGAGTTGATCACGGAAGCGGCAGTCAAGGAATGCTCGCTTAAGATCTTTCCTGCGGGTTCAGTACTGATCTCCATGATCGGCCAGGGCAAGACACGCGGTACCGTGGCGCGTCTTCTTCTCGATGCCTGTATCAATCAGAATTTCGCTTGCGCAGTTTCGCAGCCTGGAACGGACAGTGAGTTCCTGTTCTACTATCTCGGTAACAGCTATGAGGAGCTGCGAAGGCTGTCTCAAGGAGGCGTTCAAGCGTTGAACTGCCAGATACTCAAGCAGTTTCCGATCAGACTTCCTCCAATTGAAGAACAACTTGCACTAGCCGCAAGCTACCGAGAGGTGGAGAGGCGATCCGAGTACGTTAGGGAACACATCGCGAAACTGCGATCTCTTGCTTCTATCCTATCCAAACAGCTTCTGTCGTCAGCCTGATCACGATACCTGAAACGAGGCGAAAGAGGATATTCAACGAACAAAACGCCGTCGAGAACTTCGTCCGTGACCTGCAGGGGATTTGGATCGCGGAGGCGCGAAGACTTCGGGTCGCGAAGGCACGAAGACTTCGGATCGCGAACGCACGAAGACTTCGGATCGCGAACGCACGAAGACAACGAAGAGCGCGAAGCACGAAGTACACGAAGGGGACGCGCCGCAGCGAGCGCCTTCGCGCTTCGTGGTCTTCGTGCACCTTCGCGTCTTCGCGATCCAAAGTCTTCGCGATCCAAAGTCTTCGCGATCCAAAGTCTTCGCGATCCAAACACCTTCCCGTCCAATCTTTCTGAGGTGATACATGAGCCATCAGTTTGAACCTTTGTCCTACAAGATCTTCGGCGCCTGCATCGCCGTTCAGCGGCAGCTAGGTCCCCACTGCATGGAAGTGGACTACCAGCGCGCCCTGGAGATCGAACTACGCAAGTTGGGGCTGGAGTACATCCGCGAGGCCGAGATTCCGATCGTCTACGATGGTATCGAGGTGACGCGGCGTCGCGTGGATTTTGTAATTTGGGATGATACCCATACCAATCTCCTGGAAACCAAAGCGGCAAAAGCGTTTCGCCCCGAAGATGTCGAACAATGCCAGCTTTATCTGCGCAACGGCAACTTCCGTGTGTGTCAACTGGCGAATTTCGGCCAGGTGCCGCTCGGCAAGGACCGTTTCGTATGGACGCCCAACGGCCCGGCATTACACGGGCCGCATCCGTAGGGGAACTGGAAGTGCGAAGGCGCGAGGACTTCGGATCACGAAAACGCGAAGACAACGAAGGGCGCGAAGCGCGAAGTACACGAAGGGGGCACGCCGCGGCAAGCGGCCTTCGTGCTTCGTGGTCTTCGTGCACCTTCGCGTCTTCGCGATCCAAAGTCTTCGCGATCCAAACACCCCCGTGACACCGGGAGTCATCCATGTTCAACGAACAAAACGCCGTCGAGAACTACGTCCGTGACCTGCTCTGCGGCCCGCAGCCAGCTGCCGGTGTGCGCATCGGCGAGCCTCGCGCCGCCTACCGTGCGGAAGTAGCCACGCCGCAGCCGCAAAGCCTCGGCTGGAGCTTCCTGCCCGGCGCGCAGCTCCCGCGCGCCACAACCGACGTGCTGGTCGAGTCACACCTGCGCGACGCGCTGATCCGCCTCAACCCGGAGATCGCGGCTCGGCCCGACCGCGCCGACGAGGTGCTTTACCGGCTGCGCGCCATCCTGCTCTCGGTCAACGCGGACGGCCTGGTGCGCGCCAACGAGGAGTTCGCCGCCTGGCTGCGCGGGGAGCGCTCGATGCCGTTCGGGCCGCGCGGGGAGCACACGGGCGTCCGGCTGGTGGATTTCGACGCGGTGGTGAACAACCGCTGCCTGGTCGCTACGCAGCTCGTGTTCACCGCCGGCGCGCAGACGCGGCGCTTCGACCTGGTCCTGTTCGTCAACGGCATCCCGCTGGTCGTCGGCGAGGCCAAGACCCCCACGCGGCCGGCCGTGTCGTGGCTCGACGGCGCGATCCAGGTGCACGACGACTACGAGGTCAACGTCCCCGCGTTCTTCGCGCCCAACGTCCTCTCCTTCGCCACCGAAGGCAAAACCTACCGGTTCGGCGCGATCCGCATGTCGCTCGATCTGTGGGCGCCCTGGCGCGAAGAACCCCCACTCCTGTCCCGACAGGAGAGGGGGCAGGGGGTGAGGACCGGACTTCCCGAAGTCGAAACCGCGGTCCGGGGCATGCTGCGCCTCGACGTCATCCTTGATATCCTGCGCCACTTCACCGTCTTCGCCACCGACAAAGGGCGCCGCAAGATCAAGATCATCTGCCGCTTCCAGCAGTACCACGCGGCCAACCAGATCGTCGAGCGGGTGGTCAAGGGGCGGATCAAGAAGGGGCTGATCTGGCACTTTCAAGGCTCCGGCAAGTCGCTGCTGATCGTCTTTGCCGCGCAGAAGCTGCGCCTGCACCCCGATCTGCGCAACCCCACCGTGCTGGTCGTCGTGGATCGGGTGGACCTCGACACGCAGATCACCGGCGCCTTCAACCCGAGCTTTTCCACGAAACCCGCACCGAGGCGACGCCCGCGATCATCGAGCGCATCGTCAACGACATAGATGAGATCGTCCGCCTGGTGCGCTTCCCCGGCTGGCAGACCACCAGCGCCGGCGAGCGCGAGGTCAAGCAGGCGCTGCGGCGCACGCTGCTGAAGTACCAGTTGCACCGGGATCAGGAGCTGTTTGACAAGGCGTATGGATACATCAGGGAGTATTATTGAGGGGGAGCGGAACTCCGCTCGTATTGTGAGCTTTGAGGCAACAGTGGTGAGATCATGCTTGCGTCATCCTGGAGTGACGAATTGCCTGATCGCCTCTTTGGCCGTCTGATGGTCGTCAGCGCGCAATAGAGCTACTGGGAAGTTCCTTCCATGACTTTGTTGGACACGAAAGGCTGCCACGGGTATAATGCGCGCAGCGGGTGTCTGCAACACGTTATCTTCAGATCGAGGTGATATTCATGATTGATCAAACCAGCCTTGATACCCTGTTGCGGCGAGTGGACTTGCTAGGCCGCGAAGTTGAGCAATTGCGACGCGATCTGCTGCGCGGGCTAACAGCTCCACCCGCATTGTCTCAACGTAAACCATCTCTCTTCGGCAGCGTTCGGGCCGGAGATATTACGGGCGAGATGATCGAGGATGCTAAGCGGGAACTTTTCCCGTCGTATGACGACCTGTGAGCGCAGGAGGAACGGCCATGCTCTACGTCATTGACACGCATGTCCTCATCTGGTACTTCACCGGCAATAGGCGTCTTTCGGAAGACGTGCGCAACACGATTGACCAGGTACGGCAACAGGGGGACGTCTGTTGGTTCCAACGATTGTTCTGGCGGAGGCCCTCAACATTGCGGCCAAGGGGCGAGTGGTGTTTGATTTTGACCTGCTCTATCAACTCGTGCTCAACGAACCTGAGTTTGAGATCGCCGAGTTTGGCGTCGAGGTTTTTGAGGAGACGTTGCGAGTCAGCAAAATTCCCGAGATCCACGACCGTATCATTGTGGCGACGTCCCTGTTCTATGGAGCCAACTTACTCACCAAAGATGGAGTGATCCGGTCATCGGGCGAGGTCAACATCCCATAACCCTCCGACTGAAATTCAGCGGAGGCCATGTGCTGCATGAAGCAGCGATTAACACCGATCCCCCTGCGCGCTTTGCCGATGCGGGCGAACGGTGTTAGAATAATCTCTGTATCGAGGCTCTTGTTTCCTCTTTGCCCCGCCCGTGGGGCCAATCTGCCAGCCACAAGGAGGTGGACCCGCACACGATTGACGGTCGGCGGCGCCTGTGGGCGCTCCCTATTCCCCACGCGAACATACCGTTTTCATACTCTGACTGCAGTGCCCGGACAAGCGGATTTTGCTTGTCCATACCAAAAGGAGAGACAAGAAGTGAGCAAGTCCCGTTTGATGCACCTGAGCATCCTGATCACCGTGTTAGCGCTGCTCATCGCAGGCTGCACCCCCGCCGCCCCCGCCGTCAAGTCCCCAGAACCTGTCGTCTCAGGCATGACCGCCGAAATGATGAAACTCATTGATGCGGCCAAGACAGAAGGCACCCTCACCACCATCGCCCTGCCGCACGACTGGTGCAATTACGGCGAGGCCATCGAGGGCTTCAAGACCAAGTACGGCCTGAAGGTCAACGAACTGAATCCCGATGCCGGCTCTGGCGACGAAGTCGAAGCCATCAAAGCCAACAAAGACAACAAAGGCCCGCAGGCGCCTGATGTGATTGACGTCGGCTTTGGCTTTGGTCCGCAGTTGGTGGATGAGAAGCTGGTGCAGCCCTACAAGGTCAGCACCTGGGACACCATCCCGGCCGACACGAAGAACGTGGATGGCTACTGGTACGGCGACTATTACGGCGTGCTGGCGTTCGAAGTCAACAAGGACGCGGTGAAGAACGTGCCGCAGGACTGGGCCGATCTGCTCAAGCCGGAGTACAAGGGTCAAGTGGCCTTGTCCGGCGACCCGCGTGCCTCGGCGCAGGCGCAGATGAGCGTTTTCGCGGCGGCCCTGGCCAACGGCGGTTCGCTCGACAACGTGGCGCCTGGCCTGGAGTTCTTCAAGCAGTTGAACGCGATGGGCAACTTCGTCCCCGTGATCGCCAAGCAGGCGACCGTCGCCAAGGGCGAAACCCCGGTGATCACGCGCTGGGACTACAACGCCCTGGCCGACAAGGCTGCCCTGGCCGGCAACCCCAACATCGAAGTGGTGATTCCCAAGACGGGCGTCATCGCGGGCGTTTACATCCAGGCCATCAGCGCCTACGCGCCACATCCCAACGCGGCCAAGCTGTGGATGGAGTATCTGTATTCGGACGAAGGCCAGATCATCTGGCTGAAGGGTGGCTGCCACCCGATTCGCTACAACGACTTGGTCAAGCGCAATGTGATCCCCGCCGAAGTCACGGCCAAACTGCCCGCGGCCGAACTCTACGCCAAGGCCGTCTTCCCGACCATCGAGCAAATCAACAACGCCAAGAAGGCGATCACCGATGGCTGGGACAAAGTCGTCGGCGCCGATGTGAAGTAGCACTGAGCCGTGGCGAGCACACCGCAACCCACACCTTCTCTACTGCGGGGCGCGCCGCTGGCGCGCCCCGCGCGCCGCGCCAACTGGGCGTGGCTGGGCGTCGCGCCTTTCTTGATCTTCGCCCTCTTTTTCCTGTTCCTGCCTTCGCTCTCGCTGTTCATTGGCAGTTTTCAGGATAATCAAGGGCAGTTCACCCTGGCCAACATCCAGGGACTGTTCACACCCTCCATCCTCAGCGCCTACTCGATCACGATTCGCATCAGCCTTTTTACGGCGGTCATTGGCGGGCTGTTCGGTTTCTTCCTGGCCTATTCGGCGACGTTGGTGGGCCTGCCGCGCTGGGTGACCGATGGCATGGCGACCTTCAGCGGCGTGGCGTCCAACTTCGCCGGCGTGCCGCTGGCCTTCGCCTTCATCGCCACGCTGGGCCGCCTGGGGCTGGTGACAGTCTTGCTCAAGAACGTCTTCGGGTTCAATCTGTATGATCATGGTTTCAACCTCTACAGTTTTTGGGGGTTGAGCGTGACCTATCTCTATTTCCAGTTCCCGTTGATGGTGCTCATCATTACCCCGGCGCTGGAAGGGCTGCGCCGCGAGTGGCGCGAGGCGGCCGAAAACCTGGGCGCCACCGGCTGGCAGTATTGGCGCTACGTGGGGCTGCCCGTGCTGATGCCCTCGCTGCTGGGCGCGATGATTCTCCTCTTCGGCAATGCGTTTGGCGCTTACGCCACCGCGCTCTCCCTGACCGGTGGTCTGATCAACCTGGTGACAATCCTCATCGGCTCGCAGATCAAGGGCGATGTGCTGCACAACCCCGGCCTGGGATACGCCCTCGCGCTGGGGATGGTCGTGGTGATGGCGGTCTCCATGGCCATCTACTACGTGCTGCGCCGCCGCAGTGAAAGGTGGCTGCGCCTATGAGACGCAACATGCTCTGGGGCTGGCTGTGGACCGCCCTCGGTATTCTTTACTTCTTCGTGCCGCTCTACGCCACCCTGGACTTTTCGCTGCGCGCCAAAAGAGGGCAGCTCAGCTTGCTGGCGTACCAGCGCGTGCTGGCCGATCCGGCGTTTCGCAAAACCCTGTTCTTTTCGCTGGAGATGGCCGTGCTGACGATCTTGGTCAGCCTGGTGCTGATCGTCCCCACAGCGTATTGGATTCGCCTCCGTTTACCCAAACTGCGACCGGTGGTCGAATTCATCACCTTGATGCCGTTTGTGGTGCCTGCCATTGTGCTGGTTTTCGGACTGATCCGGGTGTATGGCGGAGGCTTCTTGCCGCTCACGAACTTCCGCGCCGGCACCAACATGCTGCTGGTGGCTGCCTACGTCGTCCTGGCGCTGCCGTACATGTACCGCGCCGTGGATACAGGTCTCGCCGCGATTGATGTGCGCACGTTGACCGAGGCGGCGCAGAGCCTGGGCGCGGGCTGGGGCGCGATTCTGCTGCAGATCATCTTCCCCAACCTGCGCTCTTCGCTGCTCAGCGGCGCCTTCCTTACGTTGGCCACCGTCGTGGGCGAGTTCACCATCGCCAGCTTCCTGGTTGGCATCAATGCCTTTGGGCCGTACATGTCGCTGGTTGGACAGAACAAAACCTATGAATCGTCTGCCCTGGCTATCATCAGTTTTGCCCTGACCTGGTTGTTCATGGGGCTGATTCAATTCTTCGGGCGCGGTCAACCGGGCCAACGCCAACTTGTGGGGACAAGGTGACGCCATGGGATTCTTAACCCTGACAAACATCTCCAAAGTGTTCGGTAACAGCCTTGCGGTACGCGACTTCAACCTCGATGTCGAACGAGGTGAGTTCGTTTCTTTCCTGGGACCGAGCGGCTGCGGCAAGACGACCACACTGCGCATGATTGCCGGTTTCGAGCTGCCCACCACGGGAACGATTGTCGTCAACGGCCAGGACATCACGAACAAGCCGCCCAACCAGCGTCATGTGGGCATGGTTTTCCAGTCCTACGCGCTCTTCCCCAACATGACGCTGGCCGACAACGTCGGGTTTGGCCTCAAGATCGCCCGCACACCCAAGGCTGAAATTGACCGCACCGTGGCCGAAATGCTCGACGTGATTCATCTACCCGGCTTCGGCAGCCGCTACCCTCATCAGCTGTCGGGCGGCCAACAGCAGCGCGTCGCGCTCGCGCGCGCCTTGGCGATCCATCCGCAGGTGCTGCTTCTGGATGAGCCGCTCTCCGCGCTAGACGCCAAGATCCGGGTCGAACTGCGGACTGAGATTCGCCGCATCCAACGCCAGCTCGGCATCACCACGATTTATGTCACCCACGACCAGGAAGAGGCCCTCTCCCTGTCCGATCGCATCGTAGTCATGAGCGCGGGCAAGGTGGAGCAAATCGGCACGCCGTTCGAGATCTACAATTACCCCAAGACCGCGTTCACGGCCGCGTTCATCGGCCAGCTCAACATGCTTCCGGTCACCGTCGCCGACCCAAAAAGCGGACTATGCTCATTCAAGGGCCATCCGATTCCAACGGGTCAGCCGATCGAAGCAGAGGTCGGCGCCAGCAAGCACCTGGCCATCCGCCCGGAGGAGCTGGCGCTGGGCGACGCCCCAGATTGCATTCTCTTGCCGGGCCGCGTGGAAAGCGTGACATTCCTGGGCAGCATTGTCCGCGCGCGGGTTGACTTGGGCGGAGCCGTGCTGGCCGTGGACATCTTCAACGAGCGCTTGCTCACCCTGCCCCAGGTCGGCGAAACGGTGACAGTCAACTTTCCGCCGCACGCGTGCTGGGTCATGGAGTAGGCGTCAGCGGCCTCACCCCGTGCACTCAAGCCAGCCTCCCACTCAATCTCTGATCTCAGGTAACAGGCATGATTCTTCTCAACCCCAAGCACCTTGATCGTTATTACCCCGATGAGCGTTCACGCGCCATTATGCAGAAAACGGTGGCCTTCTTCGAGCAAAAAGGCAAGCTGAAGCTCAAGGCCGACGATTACGATCGCGTGTGGTACGCGGACCTGCTCGATTTTGTCAAGCGTGAAGGCATTTTCGCCACTCTGCTCACCCCCTCTGGCTACGGCGACGGCGACGCCGACGCACGCTGGGACACGTGGCGCAACTGCGAGTTCAACGAAATCCTCGGTTTCTACGGCCTGCCCTACTGGTACACCTGGCAGGTCACGATCCTGGGGCTTGGCCCCATCTGGATGAGCCAGAACGAGGACGCCAAGCGCCGCGCGGCGCAGGCGCTGCGCGACGGCGGCATCTTTGGCTTTGGCCTGTCGGAGAAGGAGCATGGCGCGGACATCTACGCCAGCGATATGCTCCTCGTGCCGCAGGCGGACGACGCCTATCTCGCGCGGGGCGACAAGTATTACATCGGCAACGCCAACCGCGCGGCCATGATCTCGACCTTCGGCAAGTTCAGCGACAGCCAGGACTACGTCTTCTTCGCCGTGGATTCGCAGCATCCGCGCTTTCAGCTCATACAGAACATCGTCGCCAGCCAGTCCTACGTCGGCGAGTTCATGTTGGACGACTACCCCATCACGGCCGCGGATATCCTCTCCCGCGGGCAGGACGCCTGGGACGCCTCGCTCAACACCGTCAACGTAGGCAAGTACAACCTGGGCTGGGCTTCGATTGGCATCTGCACGCACGCCTTCTACGAGGCCATCAACCATGCGGCCAACCGTTTCCTCTACGGCCGCGCGGTGACCGACTTCGGCCATGTGCAGCAGATGTTCACCGACGCCTACGCGCGGTTGGTCGCCATGAAACTGTTTGCCCTGCGCGCGGCCGACTATCTACGCTCCGCCTCGGCCAGCGATCGGCGCTACCTCTTGTACAACCCGATGGTCAAGATGAAGGTGACGACGCAGGGCGAAGAGGTGGTCAACCTGCTGTGGGATGTCATCGCGGCCAAGGGGTTCGAGCGCAGCATGTATTTCGAGATGGCCGCGCGTGACATTCGCGCGCTGCCCAAGCTGGAAGGGACGGTGCACGTCAACATTGCGCTCATCATCAAGTTCATGCCGAACTACTTCTTCAACCCCGCGGCTTACCCCGATGTGCCGCGGCGCGATGACGCGGCACACGACGATTTCCTCTTCCATCAAGGCCCGGCGCGTGGCCTGGGCAAGATTCGCTTCCACGACTACAACCTGGTCTTCAGCCGCTTCGATCTACCCAACGTCAACGTGTTCAAGGAACAGGTGGCCGTCTTCAAAGAGTTTTTGGGCCGCGCCACACCTAGCGAGGAGCAGGCGCTCGACACCGACTTCCTGCTGGCCCTGGGCGAATTGTTTGCACAGGTGGTCTACGCGCAGTTGATTTTGGAGAACGCCGAGATCTATCACGTACACGCAGACCTGGTGGATCAGATCTTTGACTTCATGGTGCGCGACGTCAGCCGCTACGCGCTGCAGCTCTACAGCAAGGCGAGCAGCACCGCGGCGCAGATGGCATTGGCGCTGCGCATGGTGCGCAAGCCAGTCTTCGATGAGGCGCGCTATCGCCGCGTCTGGGCCGAGGTGTACGGCTACAACGGCGCGTACGAGATGCAGCCCTAGCCAACAGCGCCCGCATCATGCGCAGATCCATGCTTATCCCCCGATGGGGCGTCTTGGCGATTTGGGCGTCGTCGGCTATAATGGGCGCTGCTTCCGTTACGCAGTTGCGTTTCTGTTTGTGTCCTGCTCTCGTTTCCGTTGGTTCCATATGAGAAAGGAATGAAAACCATGCTAAATCGTGCAAGTCGCGTATGGGTGACACTACTCGTCCTCGCGCTCTGCCTGAGCGTGTTGGCCCTGGGCGCCTCTGCCGCCGGCGGCCCCACCAAGTCCGATGCCGGCTCCGGCGCCCGCTTACCGCAGCACGCCGCCGCGGCCCCGCGTGCCCCCCTCGCCAGCTTCAGTGAAGGCTTCGAAGACATCACGCTGCTGCCCGGTATGGGTTGGGCGAATCAGAACAACAGCAGCCCCGTCGGGCTGACCGGTTGGTTCCAGGGCAACGACACCGTCTTCCCGGCCCAGGCCGGCAGCACGACGTCCTACCTCGGCGCCAACTACAACAACACCGCCGGCGTAGGCACCATCAGCAATTGGGAAATGACGCCTGTCGTGACCTTGTCGGCCGGGGACACCGTCTCCTTCTGGACACGCACTGCCGATGGCAGCATCTGGCCCGATCGCCTGCAGCTGCGCATGAGCCTGAACGGCGCCAGCACCAACGTCGGCACGCTCGCCACAGACGTCGGTGATTTCACCACCCTGCTGGTTGACGTCAATTCGACATTGACCGTCGGCGGCTATCCAGAGACCTGGACTCAGTACTCGGTTACGTTGACGTCTGCCCAGGTGCCGGCGCCCACGATGGGCCGCTTCGCGTTGCGCTACTTCGTGGAAAATGGCGGCCCTAGCGGCGATAATTCTAACTACATCGGCATTGATACCTTCGAGTACACCGCGGCCGCGCCAACGGCTGTGAGCCTGTCCACCCTGGGCGCACAGACCAACAGCAGCCTGCTGCCGCTCGCCGCGTTGACCCTGCTGGTTGCCGGCGCTGCCCTGATCCTCCGCCGCCGCATCGCCTGACGCGCGCGCAAGCGCTGACACAACTGCGTAAGTGTGCGAATTGGCCGAGCAGATGAGACACGAACCTTGTTCGTCACGGTAAAGTCGGGGCGTTGAACGCCAGCCGATTTCGACCACAGTGAGCAAAAAACAAAAGGCCAGGAGCGACGCTCCTGGCCTTTTGTTTTAGTAACCTGTGAGGCCAATTTGACGTAGAATGCCATGCGCACGCGTAGGCCGCTTATCCAGCCAGGCGGTGCGCTTCTACGACATTCGACAAGCGTTCGATGCGCGTGAGGATGCGGCTCAACTGCACGGTGCTGCTGATGTCCAGCGTCGCCGTGACAATGGCCAGGTTGTCCTTCAGACCGGTGCGCGCCTGCGCCTCGCGCAGGTTGATCTTCTCATCGGCTACCAGGCTGGCAATGTCGCGCAGCAGACCGCTGCGATCGTAGGCTCTCACGCTGATGCTGACCGGATAGGTCTGCTTCTCGCCCCCCCATTCCACCGAAATGAGGCGCTCTTGGTCTTTGGTGGAGAGAATGTTGGGGCAATCGCGGCGATGAATGGAAACCCCGCGTCCGCGCGTGACATAGCCGATGATGCTTTCGCCGGGCAGCGGTTTGCAGCAGCGGGCGTGATGAGTCAGCAGCCCTTCCACGCCAGAGACGCTGATGTCATCCAATTCGCTCGGCCGCTTGCCGGTGACAGCCTCTGGGGGAATCACCATGACGGGATCTTGCGGCCGCTCTTCTTCCAGCATGCGGCTGGCGATTTGCTGCGGATTGATGTCGCCAGCGCCAATCGCGCAGAAGAGATCATCCACCTTATCGTAGCCGAACTGCTTGGCCAGGGTTTCATAGCTGGGGGGCTGCACGCTTAAGCGGCGCAGCTCTTTTTCTAGCAGATCGCGGCCTTCGGTGATGTTTTCCTGGCGGTCTTGCTTACGAAACCACTGTCGGATCTTGCTGCGCGCTTTTTGGGTTTGCACGAAGCCAAGATGAGGATTGAGCCAATCACGGCTGGGGCCGCCCCGCTTGACCGTGATGATCTCCACCTGGTCGCCGTGCGACAGTTTGCTGTCCAGCGCCAGCATCTTCCCGTTGACGCGCGCGCCGCGGCAGCGATGACCGATCTCCGTATGCACTTCGTAGGCAAAGTCCACAGGCGTGGCCCCGGCCGGCAGGTCAATGATGTCGCCGCGCGGTGTAAAGGTGTAGACGCGGTCCTGGAAGATGTCGGTCTTGAGCGCGTCCACAAATTCCTGCGCCTCGCTCACTTCCTGACGCCATTCCATCAACTGCCGCAGCCAGGCAATTTTGTTCTCGAAAGCCACATCGCGCCGCGTCGGCTGCTCTTTGTAACGCCAATGCGCCGCAATGCCATATTCAGCCGTGTGCTGCATGTCGTTGGTGCGAATCTGAACCTCAAGCGGCCGCCCGCCGGGGCCAACCACGGCCGTGTGCAGCGAACGGTACTGATTCTCCTTCGGCGTGGCGATATAATCGTCAAACTCGCCGGGGATGGGACGCCACAGGCTGTGCACAATTCCCAAGGCCGCGTAGCAGTCGCGCACTTCATCCAACACCACGCGCACGCCCTGGGCGTCATAGATCTGATCGAAGTCAACGCCCTTGCGCTTCATCTTGCGCCAGATGCTGTAGATGTGTTTGGGCCGCCCATAGATATGCGCCTCGATGCCCATCTGGCGCAGCTCTCGCTCCAGCGTGTTGACCACCAGGCTAATGGCGCGTTCACGCTCCACGCGGCGCTGGTCAATGGCCTGCGCAATCGCCTTATAGGTGGCAGGATCCAAATAGCGAAAAGCCTGGTCTTCGAGTTCCCACTTGATTTGCCATATGCCCAGGCGGTTAGCCAGCGGCGCGAAGATTTCGAGCGTTTCACGTGCAATGCGCTTGCGTTTATGTTCGGGCAGGGCGCCCAGCGTGCGCATGTTGTGCAGACGGTCGGCCAGCTTGATGAGCACGACGCGAATGTCATCCACCATGGCGAGGAACATCTTGCGCAGCGATTCAGCTTTGGTGTCAGCCATGCGTTCTTGCGAACGCCGCAGCTCATTGATCTTGTCGAGCTTGGTCACGCCGTCTACGAGCTTGGCAATCTCTGGTCCAAAGTCCCGCTGCATCATTTCAATGGTATAGGGCGTGTCTTCGACCACATCATGCAGGAGAGCAGCCGCCAGGGTGGCCACGTCGAGATTGATCTCGGCCAGGATGCCGGCCACAGCCAGCGGGTGGTGCATATACGACTCGCCGGAGGCGCGCTGTTGGCCGGCGTGCGCCTGATCCGCCACGCGGTAGGCGCGTTCGATCAGCTCAAGATCTTGCGGAGTCAGGCTTTTGGACAGCATGTCCAGCAGCCCATCGAGCGTAGTTGGAGATGGTTGGTTGTTGTCACTGACAGTCATACGAACACCTCATTTATCCCTTCTCATTCTACTACAGCCATCCCGAAATGTGAAAACCCTGGCCGCGGGGCCAGCCCGCTGCGCGCGGTGTGACAAGTGGCAGCAAAACGTCATTTGCGATATAATCAACTCGTTGCGACCCCAACGTTGAGCTTGCTCGCCTGCTGCAATGATACCGATTGGTGAATCATGAAAACGGAACTCATTAACTTACGCGTCACCGAAGTGACGACGAACGGCGAAAAAATGCAGTTCATCAAGTTCCCCTGGCGCCTCTACAAGGGCGATCCTTACTGGGTTCCACCCTTGATCGGCGATCGCAAGGTCATGCTCGATCCCAAGAAGAACCCTTCTTTTGAGCACATGGAGGTGGCGCTTTTCCTGGCAACGGCGATCATCAAACAACCCAATATGACGATTGCGCCCGGCCTGCCCATGGCGCCCCTGGACAGCGAGGTTGTCGGCACCATTGCGGCGATCATCAATCACCGTCACAATGAATTTCACGATGAGCAGGTCGGCTTCTTCGGCTTTTTCGAATGCGTCAATGAACCACAGGTCGCCACGGCGCTGCTCGACGCGGCGTGCGAATGGGTGGCGGAGCGCGGCATGACGGCCATCCGCGGGCCGATGAACCTTTCGACGAACGATGAATGTGGGCTTTTGGTGGATGGCTTTGATTCATCACCGATGGTGATGATGACCTACAACCCGCCCTTTTATCCAGAGTTGATCGAACAGGCCGGTTTTCAGAAAGCCATGGATTTGCTCGCCTATTTCATGGATTTTGGCGAAGCGAGAGACCTCGGCCAGTTGCCCAGCAAGCTGACGCGCGTGGCAGAGAAAGTACGCAAACGCGGCGAAGTTCGCCTACGCCCGATTGACATGAAGGATTTTGCCCGCGAGGTGGAGCGCTTCAAGGAAGTGTACAATCAGGCCTGGGAGAAGAATTGGGGCTTTGTCCCCATGACCGAGGCCGAAATTGACCACCTGGCGAAACAGCTCAAGCAGGCGGTTGACCCGGACTTGATCTGGATTGCGGAGGTGGCGCAGGGGCCAGAGGAAGGGCGCGTGGTGGGCGTTGGCCTGACGCTGCCCGATGTCAATGTAGTGCTCAAGCGCATGAACGGTCGCGTCAACCCGATCACCATCCTGAAGGCGCTGTATTATCAGCGCAAGATCAAGGCCGCGCGCGTGATTGCGCTGGGTGTGGTCGAAGAATGGCGCGGGCGCGGGGTAGATGCGCTGCTCTATTATGAAACCGCGCGTGCAGGCCTGGCCAAAGGCTATCAGCGTGGCGAAGGCTCGTGGATTTTGGAGAGCAACGTGATGATGAACCGGGCCTTGCAGATGCTCGGCGGTCGGGTCTACAAACGCTATCGAGTCTACGAGAAGGCTCTCTAGCTCAGCGGCGTGCAAAGGAGAAGCGGTGCCTGGCGGGTGGCAACGAAATGACGATTGGCAGGTCGCGCTGGCCGATGTGGCGACCATGAGCGGCGCCGGGCGGGCGCAGCTTTGGCGCGGGGATGACTTGCTGGCGGATACGGTCCTGGACGAGGCCGCTGTGATCTGGCGCGAAGCACCAGTGGCGGTTGACGATGAACCGTGGGGACGGTTGCGACTGGCTTTTGCTACGCCAGCGGGCGCTGAGGCGATTACACGCCTGGCGGCGCACGCCGTCGCCCTGCAGCAGCTCGTGCAGCAGCAGCGGCAGCAGTGGCAGCAGGCACGCGCCGCCTCATTCGACATGCTCACGATCAACGAAGAAGAGTTTGGGCGCATCATCCTGGACATTCATGATGGGCCAGTGCAAAATATGTTTGCTGCGCTCTCCCAGGTCAACCTGCTGCAAAGTCAACTGGCGCAGCATGACGCTGGCCTGGCACTGGAAGACTACACCGAGCTGCAGAAGCGCCTGCCGCGCGTGTCGGGGCTGCTCGAAAGTTCGCTCACCGAAATTCGCAATTTCATCGGCTCGTTTCGGCCGCCTGAATTTGCCCGCCGCCAGTTACAGGCTGTTGTCGAAGGGCTGATCATCCAGCATGAGGAATTGACGGGCGGCACGGTTGACCTGGAAGTGGAAACCGCACTGCCGATGGTGCCGCTGCCGATCAAGATTGCCGTCTATCGGATTTTGCAGGAAGCCCTGTTCAACGCGCACAAACACGCAGGCGTCAGTCACCACGACGTGCGCCTGGGCATGGAGGACGGCAGTCTGTGCCTCACCGTGGCGGACCAGGGCGCCGGTTTCGACGCCCAGGCGGCCCTGTCAGCCGAGAACGAAGCAAAGGCCGGCCATCACATTGGCCTGCGCGGCATGCGCGACCGGGTCAAAATGGTGGGCGGCGCGTTTGAGATTGACAGCGTCCCTGGACAAGGCACACGCATCCAGGTGAGGATTCCGTTGTATGAGCAATAACGGCAGCAACCTTGCCTACGATCAACAGGCGGGATACCGTCCCATTCGCGTCGTCCTGGCGGACGACCATGAACTGGTGCTGAAAGGGCTGCGCGGCATTCTGAAGCAAGAGGCCGACATGGATGTGGTTGGCTCGGCTATGAATGGCCGCGACCTGCTGAGTGAAGTGCGCGCACAGCGACCCGATGTGGCGGTGATTGATATTCAGTTGCCGGATATGACCGGCCTGGAGTGCCTGGCCCAAATTCGGCGCGAAAATCTGCCGACGAAGGTTCTGATCCTGACGGCGTTCAGCGATGGTGAATCATTTCAGAGCGCGCTGGAGCTAGAGGCCGATGGCATCGCCCTGAAAACCGAACCGCCGGCGCAGACAGTGGCTGCCATCCGCCAGGTTCATCACGGCCAGTTGGTCTTTCCACGCGCCGCCCGCCGCTGGTTGGTCAGTCACGGGCAGCCCAAGTCAGAGCCAACGCTGCAGACGCTGTCAGAACGCGAGGACGAAGTTCTCGCCCTGGTTTCCCAGGGCATGACCAATGCGCAAATTGCCGACCGCCTGATGCTGAGCGAAAACACGGTCAAGTTTCATCTGCAGAACATCTACCAGAAGCTCGGCGTCAGCAATCGGACCGAAGCGGCTGCCACCTATTTTCAGCGGCCGCGCAGCGATAATAAGTAACCGTTGCAGCTCATTCCACATGGAAAGGTGCGGACTTGCCTGTGCACATTCGCCCGGCCAACCTGGCTGACCTATCTCGCTGTTATCACATCAGCGGCGCGTTCGAGACCGCTTACGTCTGGCAAGTGGATCAACGCGCAGAAGAAGACGTCATCACGGTGACGCTGCGCCTGGTGCGCCTGCCGCGACCGCTCAAGGCCTCCTATCCGCCGTGGGGCGAAGGGCTGCTCGATCAATGGGAGCGCGGCGACTGCGTGTTGGTCGCCGAAAACGGACAAGAGATTCTCGGTTACACGGTCATGAGCCTGCAGCCCGACCGCGAGTTAGGCTGGGTGGATCACCTGCTGGTAGCTGCGCCCAGCCGGCGTCAGGGCATTGGCACGGCGCTGCTGCGCGCCGCGCATGAATGGGGCGCACAGCGTGGGGTGCGCCGGCTCATGCTGGCCGTGCAGAGCAAGAATGACCCCGCCGTGCGTTTCTGTCGTAAACTGGGCCTTTCTTTTTGTGGATTCAATGAACGTTACTTTGTAAATTTGGATATAGCTTTGTTTTTTGGTGGATTCTTGAGATAGATAGTGTGTTTGCCATAGACTGGACACAAATTTTTGCTTTTGCCAATCTCATCTTGTCGTCGGCGACGGTCATCCTGGCGTTTTCGCTGCTGATCTATGTGCTGACGCACAATCTGCTCAGCGATGTGGGACGTTCCTTCGCCGCCTTGCTGGCCTGCGTCATGGTGGTTTATGCAGGCGATGTCGCTGTGGGGCGCGTCACCTCGGTGGCCGCGGCTGTACCCTGGCTGCGCTTCCAATGGCTGGGCATTGCCTTCATCCCCGCGGCCTATCTGCATTTCTCGCATGCGCTCCTTTCCACCACCAACTGGCGTTCACGGCGGCGTTTTGTGACGGTGATCGTGAGTTATGTCATTGGCGCCCTCTTGTGCGTGCTGGCCGTGTTCACCGATCTCCTGGTTTCTGATGGCAGCGTCAAACTGCCGGTGGCGCATCTTTCGCCCGGCCCTGTTTTTCCAGTTTACGTCCTTTTCTTTGCCGTCACGGCCCTCTTTGGCGCGCGTAACGTGTTCGAAGCGCGACGGCGCTGCCTCACCCCGGCGGCGCGCCGGCGCCTGAACTACCTGGGCGCCGCGTTTGCCGCGCCGGGCTTTGGCGTCTTTCCCTTCTTGATTCTCATCTCGGCGCCGTCCTTCTTTTCGCCGCTCGTCGTGCTCATCCTGGCCACCGCAGGCAACCTGGTGATCAACTTCATGCTCGTGGTGCTCACCTATACCGTTGCCTACTTCGGCGTCCTGGCGCCCGATCGCGTGGTGCGCCAGAGCCTGATGTACTACTTGCTGCGCGGTCCCATCTTGGGCACCTTGATCGTGATCCTGATCATTGCTATACCGGACACCCGACAACTCTGGGGTTTGCCACGCGAGATGGTGTTGGTCTCCGCGGTCGTGGCGACGATCATCCTCTTTCAGGTTGCCATTCACCTGGCTAAACCGCTGATTGATCGGCTGATCTACTGGCGCGACCGCGCCGAAGTAGCCTGGCTGGCCGAGATTGATCGTCATCTCCTCACCTCAACCGACCTGCGCCAGGTGCTGGAAAATGTCTTGGTGGCGCTGTGCGAGACGCTGCGCATGCCGGCTGGCTTTGTGGCAGCCGTGCCGGCTGACGAACGAATTCACCTGGAAGCCGTCGTTGGTCCGCGCGACGCCGCCGAAGCCTTCGTCCACAGCAGTGATTTTGAGGAAGCCCTGGCGCGCGTGGAGCCAGACAAAGGCGCACGCAACGGCAGTCAACCGCCGGCGCCCGAGATGTTGATCGTGGGCGGCACCTGGCTTTTTCCCCTGCATGAGCAAAATGGGGCTGGTCTGCTTGGTTGGTTGGGCCTGGCCATGGATCCAACCCAGCCAGTGCGGACAAGCCTGGCGACCGAGGAGCGCTTCATGGTGCATGCGCTCCTGCGTCAAGCCGCCAAGGCGTTGGAAGATCGCCAGGTGCAGCAAGGGCTTTTTGCGGCCCTGCGCACAATCATCCCCGAAATCGAACGCATGCAAGCATGGCGGAGCACCGTGCAGTACACCGGCGCCACGCCGCTGCCAGCCCTGGACGACGCCAGCCTGGTGGCGCAGCCAGACTTTGAACGCTGGGTGCGTGACGCGCTGACGCATTACTGGGGCGGACCAAAATTGACGTCCAGCCCCCTGCTCAAACTGCGCGTCGTGGGCGATCTGTTGGCCGAAAACGACAACAACCCCAGCCGCGCCCTGCGCACCGCACTCAAGCGCGCGATCGAGCTGCAGCGCCCCGGCGGCGATCGCAAATTGACGGCGACAGAATGGCTCTTGTACAATATCCTGGAAATGCGTTTTGTACAGGGTGAACGTGTACGTGACATCGCCACGCGCCTGGCGCTGAGCGAGTCTGATTTGTATCGTAAACAGCGAGTAGCCATCACAGAGGTGGCGCGGACACTCGCCGACATGGAAAAAGAGAAATTACAGCGGGAGTAGTAGATATGGTGTGGCGTCATAATAGTTATTCACAGTCGAAGCAAGCAGGTTCAGGTCATACAAACGAGGAGACCCCCCCGTGGGCGGAGGACGGCTATTGGGAATCCCTGTTAGCCGAGGGGGAAACCACCGTTTACGAACAACGGTCACTGCATGCGCCCTTGCCCTCGTTGGAGGAGCAACATTCAACGTACGAAGCCGCCCATGCGCTTGAGGCTGAACCGGACCCGTTGGCCGACCTGTCCCCCGAGGAACGTGATTGGCAATCGGTCGAGAAGGGATTTGCCGACAATCAGATCTATGACCTCATGGTGACCGCTTTCAATCGCGGCGGCCTGCTCGTCAGGCTCAATTCGCTCACCGGATTTGTCCCTTCCTCTCATCTGATCGGCCTGACCTATACCAACGATAATCGTCAGCTTTCCTTGGGCGTGCGCGTCGGCCACCCCATTCGCGTCCGCATTATCGAGTTGGACCGTACGCGCAACCGCTTGATCTTGTCTGAGCGGATTGGGCAAGAGGACGAGCGCCCGCCCGATGTGCTGAGCCAACTGCGCCCCAATGACTGCTGCACCGGAACCGTGAGCAATCTCTGCCACTTCGGCGCTTTTGTGGATCTGGGGGGCGGCGTCGAAGGCTTGATTCACATTTCTGAACTCTCCTGGGGCCGTGTGGGGCATCCGTCGGAAGTGCTTCAATTGGGGCAGCGCGTCTCTGTCTTTGTCATGGACATTGACAAGGACCAGCATCGCGTGGGATTGAGCCTCAAACGCATGACGCCCGATCCGTGGACGAGCGTGGAAGAGCATTACCACATTGGGCAACTGGTGCAAGGTGTTGTGACCAATGTCGTCAGCTTCGGCGCGTTTGTGCGCCTGGAGGAAGGCCTGGAAGGGTTGATCCATATCTCTGAGCTGGCCGAGGGTAGTTTCTTACACCCGCGCAATGTCGTCCAAGAGAATACCAATGTCACCGCGCGGGTCATTAGCATTGACCCAGCCAGCCGTCGCCTGGCGCTGAGCCTGCGTCGCCTGCAGACCCGCACGTAAGGGAACACCTGACCGCCATGCCAAAGACCCAATCGCCGCCGCCAGCCAAATCAACTGTGCAACCGCCGCCCAGTCCCGACTCGATGACAACCGAGACGATCGGCCTGGTCATCCTGGCGGTGGGCGCGGTCGCGCTGCTGAGCGTGGGGCAGGCAACGCCGGGCGCGGCGCCTCTCTTGCGCCAACTGTCCGGCTGGGGCGCCGTGCCGTTGAGCCTGGCGATCATGATCGCCGGCCTCTTGCTGATGGTGCAGCGCTTCGTCAAGATCACCTGGCGCTGGCCGATGATCGTCGGCGTTGAACTGCTGCTGACGGGACTGCTGGCGTTGACGCATCTGTGGTGGGGCGGGGATGACCCGCTGCGATGGGCGCAGGCGGGTCGCGGCGGCGGCTACTTGGGATGGGCGCTTAGCAGCCTCCTGCACGACAGCGTCGGTGCGGGCGTCAGCGCCCTGCTGTTGATTGTCATGGCCGGCGCCGGCGGCTATCTCATTCTGCGCCCCATCTGGCAATGGCTGCTTTACTACCTGCTGCGCGCGCTCGATTGGCTGCGCGGTGAAGCGCCGCGCTTTGATCCCACCGCCGGCCGCCAACTGGCCGCGCCGCCCCCAGCGCCCGTGTGGGAGCAAAACCCCCTGCCCGTTCCGCCCAAACCCCAACCAGCAGCCAAACGGCCCGCAACCGCTCCTCCCAAAGTTGGCGTCCAGGCAACGGCCCGATCCGCGCCCCCAACCGCCGTGGCCGCGTCCAGTGGAGAAGCGTCAGCAGCGGAGACTGCTGCGCCGCTGCGCCCCAGCCCGCGCCCGGCGGCCGCCGCGCCAGCCAAAGCCGCTGAGCCAGCCGCGCCCGGCCGCAAGCCAGCTATGCCCGCCCGTGCTGCGCCGCCGTCCCCGCCGGCTGTGGTCAACCCGGCCGCCCCGCCTGAACCGAAGCTGCCGCCGCTCAGTCTATTAGCGTCGGACAGCACACAACGCTTCGGCGAAGCGACTGTGCGTGAGATGGCAAACACGATCGAGCGCACCCTGGCCGCGTTCAATGTGCCGGCCAAGGTGGTCAACGTCAACCGCGGCCCCACCGTGACGCAGTTCGGCGTCGAACCGGGGTTCATCGAGCGCAACGGCGAGCGCTACAAGGTGCGCGTCAGCAAGATCGAGCGCCTGAGCGATGATCTGGCCCTGGCCCTGGCGGCGTCATCCATTCGTATCGAGGCGCCGGTGCCGGGACGCCCCTACGTGGGCATCGAGGTTCCCAATCCACGCAGCACGCTGGTCACACTGCGCGGTGTGCTCGAAAGCCCTGAATTTCAGAAAATTGGCAGCAACCTGGCCGTCGCGCTGGGCAAGGATGTCAGCGGCGCGCCCGTGGCCGCTGACCTGAGCAAAATGCCGCATCTGCTGATTGCGGGCGCCACCGGCGCAGGCAAGTCGGTCTGCATCAACGCCATCATCACCAGCCTGCTCTACAAGAACACGCCCGACACCGTGCGCTTCCTGATGGTAGACCCCAAGATGGTCGAGCTGCCCATCTACAACGGCATCCCGCACCTGCTGGCGCCGGTTGTCACCGAGGTGGAGGACGCCGTCGCCATGCTGACCTGGGCCACGGTGCAGATGGATGATCGCTATCGCAAGTTTGCCGAGGTGGGCGCGCGCAACGTGGCAAGCTACAACGAGAAGGCGGCCAAGCGCTCCGACATGACCCCGCTGCCCATGATCGTCGTCATCATTGATGAACTGGCTGACCTGATGATGAGCGCTCCCGATGACGTAGAACGCCAAATCTGCCGCCTGGCGCAGATGGCGCGCGCCACCGGCATTCACCTGGTGCTGGCGACGCAGCGCCCGAGCGTGGATGTGGTCACCGGCTTGATCAAGGCCAACTTTCCTGCGCGCATCGCGTTTTCCGTCACCACGCAGATTGATTCGCGCGTCATCCTGGACACGCCGGGCGCAGAGAAACTGCTCGGTCGCGGCGACATGCTGCTGATGCTGTCTGACAGCGCCAAGCTGCGCCGCGTGCAGGGCTGCTACGTCAGCGAGCGCGAGACCGAGCGCGTGGTCGCCTTCTGGCTGAAGCAAGCGCCGCCCGGCGACCATAAAGCGCCGCGACCGTGGGCAGGTTTGTTGGAGCAGCGTGAGGATGACAACGAACTGCAGGAAGCGCTCGGTGCGCTGCAAGGCCGCAAGCGCGTCTCCGCTTCGTTGCTCCAGCGCCAACTGCGCATCGGCTATCCCCGCGCGGCGCGGCTGATCGAACAGCTCGAAGCGAAGGGCTACGTCGGCCCGGATGAAGGCGGCGGGCGCTCGCGCCTGGTGCTGCTGGAGGAGGAGTCTGAGGTCGCCGACGATGGGGGAGACGAGGGGATTTAATCAAGCGTCAAGGATGTCGGCATCCGGCCGGAGTCGTAGCCTGCCCGGAAGTCTCGTGATGTCAGGCAACGATACTGCAAGCGGGCACGAATTGCGCTCTTTTTTCTTAAGCGGAAAAGCGAAATCTATTCCCGCTTGCAGTAGAGGTGAGGATATCACCAGATTGTGCTCACACTGGACAATTGTATTTTGCTATCTCGGCTGATAACAGGCACACCCAAGGTCAAAGCGGTGGCAGCAATGATGCGATCCGGCATATCGGGCACCTGATCACGTGCAACAAGATGGAGGGAGCCGGCCACGGTTTCGTCAAGCGGAACAACCACCAGTACGGCATCCTGACCGCGGATTGCACTCGGCAGACGAGCGTAGGTGTCTGCCTGGATGCGTCCTTTCTCTGTCAAGTACACGATTTCTACCAATGTGATCGCAGAAAACGCGATTTGATCACCACTGGTGGCGGTTCGTTCAATGGTGTTTCGAGCGTTGACAGACAAACGACCATCAGCATAGAGATACCAAATGACGGTGTGTGTGTCGGCGACAGCGCGTATCATCTGATGTCCTCTCGCGGGAAGTTGCCCCATTCCTCCTGGCGAGCCTGGTCAATCTCCTCGGCTGATGGTGCTGGACCTGAGTCGGCCCAGAGACCCCATAGGGACTTGCGGGGTTTGGGTGGGGCCAAGAAGAGATCGCGCTCGATCTCGGGGGCCATATGTTCGATCAGACGAATTTTATCGCGCGGCGATAATCGCTTTGCCAGGTCAAACACTTCGTTTAGGGTCGCTGTGCTTTGCATGATCCACCGTTACCTCTGGAAGATAATTCAACTTCCGTCTCAACTGCTCAATTCTACTCCATTCCTCGCTTCCTGACAACCACAGTTCCTATGAGCAACTTGCCTGCAGAGGCGTGAGCATGGTTGTACACCTGCGTCTTGGGCGATGCGGTCATCGCAGAGCCGTGGGGCCAGTCTCTCCTGCCTCTGCTGCGTTGACTCGTTCGTCCGCCTGCTGTGCGGCCAGGAACACCACGCGCAGCAGGTGCAGTTCTTCGTAAGGAATCGTCTGCCCGCAGGCGTCGTAGATGGGCGCAAGGCGCTGAGGGCCGAGCATGGCCAGGTGTTCCATCACCTGGGCCTGCTGCGCGGGCGCCAGGCTCGAGGCCGCCAGGACAGGCGCAGGGTCAACCGCATGACCGGCGCGCAGGTAGTCGTAGAGATGACTGAGAATGGTGCTCTTTTGTACGCCGTACAAGGCTTGTAACTGCGCAATCGTGCGCCCGGCCGCGAACAGCTCGCCCACCTCTTCGAAACGCCGCTTGCCGTTGATGCTGCTGACCACGACGGGTGGGTCGGCCGGCCTGGACTGCTCTGGCAGCCCCAACTCCGTGCAGTGCGCGCGCAGCACCGCCAAAAACGCCTCTCCGTATTTTTGCAGCTTGACCTGCCCCACGCCGTTGATGTCCAACAGGCGCGCGGCCGACTGCGGGTAATAGGTCGCCATCTCCAACAGGGTCCGATCCGAGAAGATGATATAGGGCGGCAAATTCGCTGCGTCGGCCAGGCGCCTGCGCACCTCGCGCAGCTTTTGGAACAAAACCTCATCGTGCGGTGGAGCGGCCGCGGGCGCCTGGATGGACGCGGCCGCCTGCGCCACGCTGACCGCGCGCCGTCCCTGGAGCACCTCATCCCCAAGCGCCGTGAGCGCGAGCGAGCCAAACTGCATGTCCTGCGCGGCCAGCCCCTGGGTGATGAACTGCTGCGCCAGGCGTCGCCACTCGGGTATGGCGAGATCCTTGCCGCTGCCGTACATGGGCAATTGATGGTGGCGAGCGTTGAGCACAGGCTGCGCCTGCGAGCCGCGCAGCACATGGATGATGTGCATCACCCCAAAGCGTTGACCGGTCTGGACCACCGCGGCCAGGAACTTGCGCGCCGCCTCTGTCACATCAGTTTGCGCCGCGGGCGCGGCCTGGCTTAGGCAGCGGTCGCACATGGCGCACGTCGGCTGCGCGGCCGCCTCGCCAAAATAGTCGAGCAGCGGCAGCCGGCGGCAGTCTGAGGATTCCACGAAACGGAGCAGGGCCTGCAAGCGCGCCTGTTTACCGGGGCGTTCCGACGCCGCGCCTTGTTCGATGAAGCGGGCAATCGTGCCGATGTCTTGTCTGCCGACGAGCAGCAGGCAGTCGGCGCGCAGGCCATCGCGGCCGGCGCGGCCGATCTGCTGGTAATAGCTTTCGATGTTCTCGGGCAGGTTGTAGTGGACGATGAAACGCACGTTTGACTTGTTGATGCCCATGCCAAAAGCGATGGTGGCGACCATGATGGGCATTTCGTCACGCACGAAGCGGCGCTGGTTCTCGCGGCGGGTGTTATCGTCCAGTCCGGCATGGTAGGGTAGGGCCCGATAGCCGTGTCCATTCAACTGCGCGGCCAGGGTGTCCACCTGCTGCCGCGTGCTGCAGTAGATGATGCCGGACTCGTCGGCATGTTGGGCCAGAAAATCCAACACCTGTCTCAAGCCGTCCATGCGGGGTTGGGCGGCCAGGTACAAATTGGGGCGGTCGAAGCTGGCGACAAATTCGTGCGCGCGATCAAAGCCCAGGATGGTCTGGATGTCGTCGCGCACGCGTGCGGTGGCGGTGGCCGTCAGCGCCACACACACCGCCTGCGGATAGCGTTGACGCACCGCTAACAGCTGCCGGTACTCCGGTCGAAAGTCGTGCCCCCACGAGGAAATGCAGTGCGCTTCGTCAATCGTCAGGCAATCCACGGCGCATTGATCGAGCAAAAGCAACGTCTCTGGCCGCAGCAGCGTTTCCGGCGACACGTACAGCAGTTTGACCTCGCCCTGCCTGATCGCAGCGGTCGTGGCAAGATAACGGCTGTAGTCCAGGGTGCTGTTGAGGAAGGCTGCGGGCACACCCAGCTCGTGCAATTGGTCCACCTGGTCTTGCATCAGCGCAATGAGCGGCGAAACGACGACGGTCAGACCGGCGAAAAGCAAGGCGGGCAGTTGGTAGCAGAGCGATTTGCCGCCGCCGGTGGGCATGACCACCAGGGTATCCTTGCGTTGCCCAATGCAGCGGATGATCTCGGCTTGCAGCGGACGGAAGCTGTCGTAGCCAAAGACCGATTTGAGCAGCCGCAGCGACGCCTGTGGATCAACGTCCAATCTCTGGGCGATTGCGCGCAGCGGTCGCGCCCCAGGGTTGGGCGGCGACGCCGCCCCGGCGCCAGGCGGCGCTGCGTCAGGGCTAATGGGCGCGGCTGCGGCCGAAGGCAAGCCTGGCGTAGGCACTGCGGTCAAGCGTCGCGGCAGGAACCAACCAGAGAGCTGCAAGAAACAGCGATATTCCACGTCGGGGTTGGTCTCCGGCCGCCACCAGTGCGCCAGGGACACGCGCACGACCGCGCCAGCCGAAATCTCGGCCAACGGTTCTTGAAAACCAACAAAGGTGAGGGTGCGGCCGCCATTGGGCGTGGGGTAACGATAACGAATGCGTTTGGCGTCATCCGCCCGTGTCAGCGCCTGCGCCGGTCGCCAAAACATGGTGCTGTAGAGTGGAATGCCGGTGCGCGCGGTGATGTAGAGGACGCCGCCGGGCGTGGCTTGGAGCAGTCCATCATAGAGGGCTTCGATGCCGCCGGGGCGGGGCGGCATGAATCGTTCAATGAAGGGCAGCGGATCGCTCATCGGGCCTAGCCGCCGCCGCTCATGAACGATCACGTTCTCGGTATGGGGTGGGACGAGCTCGCGCGCGGGCGCAGCCTCAACCTCCCACACGTCGCCGACGGCATACTCCATGCCGGCCTGCTCATTCGTGGCCGCATTGGCCGCGACCAGACGCACGCTCTGTCCCTCGAAGCTGATTCCGCCGATGCACGCCCCGTTGCCTATCCGCGTCTTGGCGACAATTAGAACTTTCACAAGATGCCTACACGAATCAGTTCGATCATTCGCTATCCTCATCATACGCCAGGCTATCCGTGTCGCCTTCTTCATCTGCAGGCTGCGCGTCGGCCGCCGCATACCGTTTGCGTGACGTGAAGGTCGGCGCGCCAAACAGGGTCAGTTGACCGCCGGTCAGGCGGGCGATGACAGCCTCCTGCGTCAGCGGTTGGTCATCCTCGTCCAGGTGCAGCACCGGAATATGCAGACCAGCCAACGACTCGCCGATCAGTTTGCTGCGATGGCATGCTTCCGGCCGTCCCTCGCTGCACATCAGCGCGACGCAGCGCTGCTGCTCGAACGCCCGACGAACCCGTTCGATGCCCTCCTGATAGGCGGCCGTTTGTTTGACTTTGTCATAGTCCACCTTGCCATCCGTATAGCAGGCGGAATCAACAGGCCGACCGCCCAGGACATCGCCCATGAACACATAACGAATATGACGCCGCTCACATGCGCGCGCCAGCGGTTCTTTGGAAAATTCCGGCTTGAAGCGCGAGTAAGGCGCAGAGCGGATATCAATCAGAAAAGCAATCTGCCGCGTTTGCAGCACCGCCAACAACTCTTCCACGGTGCGCGCGCCATAGCCGATGGTGTAGATTGGGATTGGGTTGGTCATGTCGTGATTCCTATGGATGGCGGCAACTCTAGCACATCTTGCCGCGGGCGTCAATCTTGCTTGAGAATTTCTGCGGCATCGGTTTTTTGTCCTTTCCCACATTTTCGCCGATAATAGAGCGACTGTGATCTTTCCTCGCAGGCAACAACGGTTCTGTTTCTCATCCTAGCTCACGCGCAAAGGCCCGACCTATGAATGGTTCACTCGTTGGCAAACGCCTCGGTAAGTATGAAGTCCAGGCCGAAATCGGCCGCGGCGGCATGGGCATCGTCTATCGCGGCTTTGATCCGATGCTCCAGCGGCCGGTGGCGATCAAGGTGCTTCCGCCGCAGTTGGCGATGGATCCCGGCTTCGTGCGTCGTTTTCAACGCGAAGCGGTGATGGCCGCGCAGCTCAAACATCCAAACATCGTCACCATTCATGACGTGGGCGAGCAGGAGGACATCAACTTCATCGTCATGGAGTTCCTCGAAGGCGCGACGCTCGATCGCTGGTTGGAACGCAGCGCTCTGAGTTTGGACCAGGTCAATCGCATTGTGCGCCAGGTCGCCGACGCCTTGGACTTCGCGCACAAGCGGGGAGTTGTACACCGCGACATCAAACCGTCCAACATCATGGTCTCGGCCGAGGGGCATGTCACCCTCATGGACTTCGGCCTGGTGCGGGCGTCTGAAGGCGCCGCGCTGACGCAAACCGGCGCGGTCATGGGCACGCCAGAGTACATGGCGCCAGAACAGGCGCAGGGGACGGTCGTTGATCATCGCGCGGACATCTACGCGTTCGGCATTGTCGTCTATCGGTTGTTGGCGGGGCGGCTGCCCTTCGAACGCAACACGACGCCTGCCTTGATCCACGCGCACGTCTATGAAGCGCCGCCCCCGCTGCGTCAGCAGCGCCCCGATCTGCCGCCGGCGCTGGACGCCGTGGTGCTCAAGGCGATTGCCAAGCAGCCCGCTGATCGCTATCAAAGCGCCGGACAACTGGCGCGCGACTTCGAGGCGGCCATCGGCGGCAAGGCGCCAGTGCTCGCACCGCTCCCCCCGCCCGGCGCGCCGACTTCTGGTCGCCCGCCCACGCCGCCGCCTTCCGTCGGGCCAACGGTGCGCCCAGGCGCACGCTCTGTGCCGCCCACAGTCGCAGCCGGCCCTGCACGCCCCGGCACTCAGCCGCCCACCGCCGCGCGTCCCGCCAGCAAGATGCCCATCTTGATCGGCCTCCTGGGCGTACTGCTCGTGGCCGTGGTCGGCGGCGCGCTGCTGATGATGCAACGCGCCCCGAACCCGACCGCAACGCCAACGGCAGTCAAGTCAGCGCAGAACGGCAGCGAAGCGACCAATACGCCCGCACCCATCAAGGACACACCAACCAGCGCGGCAACTGCCATACCAACCTTGAAAGTCGTTGTCGTCGAGACATCCACGCCAACCCAAGCGGCGGCCGCGCCCACCAAGACGCCGATCCCGCCGACCCATACGCCGGTCCCAGCGACCAGCACGCCGCTGCCGCCGACGAAGACCCCCGTACCGCCAACCAAAACTTCGCTGCCGCCGACCAAGGCCCCCACAAAACCGCCGGAGCCTGCCCGACCGGGGCTGGTCTTCGACTTTGAACAGGACCTGACCTGGCGGCGGGGCACGCAGCCCTACGGAACGTTCACCCGTTCGGCTGAGCAGGCCAAAGGCGGCGCCAGCAGCGGCAAATTGGCCTATGACTTTGCGGCCGTGGCCGACAACTACGTCGTCTTGGAGGCGCGACCGGCCAAGGCCTTGTCTGGCCGCCCCACCGGCCTCACCGCCTGGGTCTATGGCGACGGTTCCGGCCATTTTCTGAACGTGTGGATCAAGGACCAGGCGAGCGAAGTGCGCGCCTACTCGTTCGGTCGCATCCAGCACCAGGGCTGGCAGCAGATGACCGCCTACTTCGACGACGCCGCGCCCTGGCCGGCGGGTCACATCAGCGGCCCGGACAACGGCGCGCTCGATTACCCGGTGAGCTTCTTTGCCTTCGTGCTCGACGGCGTACCCGATGGCTCGGCCAGCCGCGGCGCCATCTACCTGGACGAGGTCTTTACCACGACCGGGGCGATTCCGTCGGTGCCAACACCCACACCAAACGTCCCCCAGCCGCCGCCAACGACCACCGGCACCGCGCAGCTCACGTTAGCGCCAGGCAGCCGCGCCCTGGCCGCCACCGGAAGCATGTTAGGCCTGGGCTTGCTGCTCGGTTTTCTCTTGTTCAGTGACTGGCTCACCCGCCTGTGGCGCTGGCTGTGGGCGCATGGCGATTGATGGCAGCTGCTGCGCGGCTCAGCGCCGCCGGTCCATCACTCATACGCCTGGGCGGGCTGCTGGTCGCTGTTCTCCTGCCGCTCTGGTTCAATCCCTGGGCGGCCGCGGCCTTTGAGCCAGCCAAAATCACCCTTTTCCTTCTGATCGTCCTGGCGATGGGCGGCGTGGCCTTGTTGATCCGCATGCGCCGGCCAGAGGCGCTGCTGGCGCCTCCCCCCTCACTGCGGCGCTGGCTCGTCGTCTACCTGGGCATGATCGGCGCGGCCACGCTGGCGTCGGTGGATCCAGGTCGCAGCCTGTGGGGCGCGCCCAGCAATTTGCACGGCGCGCTCGTCCTCGCGGCCGGCCCGCTCTTTGCCTTGCTGCTCCTGTCGTCCTGGCGCACAGTGGATGCGCGTGAGCGGCAGGTGACCGCGCTGATTGTGGGCAGCGCGCCCGTGACCCTCTATGGTTTGATCCAGGCGTTGGGCCTTGACCCACTGCCCTGGGCAACTGATGCAGTGTCACCCGTCTTGTCTACCCTGGGACGTTCCAACTTCCTGGGCGCGTATCTGGCCCTGGTCAGCCCCTTCATCCTGGCTCGCCTCTGGGAAGCGCCGTTGTCTGGCCTGACCGTGGGCGCGACGCGATGGCGCTATGGGATGCTGCTGGGATTCACGGTGATCTGCCTGCTCTTGACGCAGGCGCGTGGGGCCTGGATCGGTTTTGTGGCCGCGGCAACCCTCTGCCTGGGACTGCTGGCCTATCGCTGGCGCAATCGGCGCCTGGCGCTGGCCGCATTGCTGGTCTGCGTGCTGGGCAGCGCCTGGTTCGTGACGATGAACCGGGTCAGCCTCGTCAAGGCGCCGCTGGCATCATCAGCCCCCACCGCGCCCACGTTCACGGACTTGCGTCGAGCCTCCACCGCGACGCGCCTCATCATTTGGCGCACAACCGCTGCCCTGGTTGGCCGGCGTTGGCTCCTGGGCTACGGGCCAGCCACGTTTACCCCCATTTTCATGACAAACTACCCGTCAGAATTGACATCTTGGGCAGATTCGACTATTGTAACTGACCCACACAACATCCTGCTAGATCAAGCGATGACGGTCGGTCTGGCCGGATTGGTGGCGTTTGCGGCCAGCATAGCCACGTTCTACCGGCTAACCTGGCGCGCCGTGATGGCCGCCGCTGACCGCGCCGCGCAGTCGCGCGGCATCGCAGCCATCGCGGCCGTGACTGGATTTTTGATCCAGGCGCAGTTCAACCCGAATGTTATCGTAAACCTGGCTGTTTTTTGGATCGCTTTCATGTTGGGAGTTACTGAGGGACGCAAATGAGTTCATCCCTGGTGGGCCAACGGCTTGGCCGCTATGAGATTCGTCGTGAAATTGGCCGCGGCGGCATGGGCATGGTCTTCGAAGGCTTCGACACCCTGCTGCAGCGTGTCGTTGCCATCAAGGTGCTGCCGCCGCAGTTTGCCTTCGATGAGGACTTCGTGCGCCGCTTCCACCGCGAGGCCGTGGCGTCCGCGCAGCTGCACCACCCCAACGTGGTCACCATTCATGACGTGGGCGAGCACGCCGGTTTTCAGTACCTGGTGATGGAGTACCTCGAAGGCGAGACGCTCGATCAGTGGCTCAAAGACCACGGCACGATGCCGCTGGGCAAAGCGGCCGAGGTCTTGCGTCAGATCGCCAGCGCGCTCGATTTTGCGCACAGCCGCGGCATGATTCATCGCGACATCAAGCCATCCAACATCATGCTGGCGGCCGACGGCCATGCGACGCTGATGGACTTTGGCCTGGTGCGCGCGGCCGAAGGCGCCATGCTCACCCGCACCGGCATGGTGGTTGGCACGCCCGAATACATGGCGCCTGAACAAGCCACCGGCGCCGAAGTGGACCGCCGCACCGACGTCTACGCCCTGGGGGTGGTTCTCTACCGCATGTTGAGCGGAAAGCTGCCCTTCACACGCTCAACGCCCTACGCCGTGACCTACGCGCACATTCATGAGCCGCCGCCGCCCCTACGCCAAACCCGCGCCGACTTACCGCCGCGGCTGGAAGCGATTCTAGTCAAGGCGCTGGCCAAGAATCCGGCCGATCGCTATCAACGCGCCGGCTACCTGGCCGACGATTTTGCGGCAGCCGTGGCGGACATGCCGCCCGACGCGCTTGCAACCGCCGCCGCCGCGGCCACAACCGTCCAATCGGCGGCGACTCTTCATCAGGCGCAGACGTTCATCGGCGAGGCGCACACCCGCCGCATGGAGAGCGAACCCGCGGCCGCGGCGCCTGTTCCACCAGCCGCGGCGCCCGCGACCGGCGCGCCGCCCCGCCGCAGCACGCGCCTGCCGATCTTCATCGGCGCGCTGGCCCTGCTGGCTGTGGTGATCGTTGGCGGCGTGCTGGCGACAGGCAACCGCGGCGCGGCCTCTGCGCCTACAGCAGCCCCTACGGCGCTGGCCCTGGCGTCGCCATCGCCCGCGCCGCTGGCAACGGCCACGACGGCGGAAACCCCACCCACCGTCATAGCCAACGTCTCGCCGACCGGCACACTGGCGCCGACCGCCACATTGGCGCCAACGGCCACCCTGGCGCCATCGGATACGCCGACGGCCGAACCCAGCGCCACGTCAACGCCCACAAACACGCGCGGGCCGACCGCTACGCCGACGCCTTCGCCCCGCCCGGCAGTCACGGCGGCGCCGCTGCCTCCAGGCGTAGTGCTCGATTTTGAGCGCGACGTCGTCTGGCGTCGCGGCCAGCAGCCCTACGGCACGCTGACGCGTTCGGCTGAGCAGGTCAAAGAGGGCAAGTCGGCCGCCAGGTTGGCCTACGATTTTGCGGCTGTGACTGACAACTACGTGGTGTTCGAGGCGCGCCCTGCCTTGAGTCTGCCCGGCCGCCCCACGGGCCTGACGGCATGGGTCTATGGCGACGGCGCCGGCCATTTCCTGAATGTTTGGATCAAGGACAACGCCGGCGAGGTGCGTTCCTACACCTTCGGCCAGATCAAACACCAGGGCTGGCAGCAGCTGACAGCCTGGTTCGACGATCAGGCGCCCTGGCCCGTGGCGCATATCAGCGGCACAGACAATAAGAAGCTCGATTATCCAGCCTGGCTCTCTGCCATCGTGCTCGACGGCGTGCCCGATAACCAGGCCAGCCAAGGCGTCATCTACGTGGATGACATGCGCACGACCTCAGCGCCCATCCCCACAACGCCCGCGACGCCAGGCGCAGGCGCAACGCCCGTTCCGCCGGGCGCGACATCTACGCCAAGCGCAGGCGGCAGCGCAACCGGCCTCAGCGGCCGCCTTGCCTACACCACCTGGAATGGCGGTCACATGGACACGGTCGTCTACAACGTGAGCGCCGGCAGTCGTGGGCCAACGATTGCCAACATGCGCCAACCCGACTTCAACGTCAATGGTGAACTGGTTGGCAACGGGGACGGCGGCGGCGCGGATAACCTGGTGCGCACCGACCGCAACGGCGGCGGCAAACGCCTGATCAGCGAACACCCCGAAGATGCGCATCCACACTGGTCGCCGTCCGGCGTCAGCGTGATCTACGACTCCTCGGCGCAAGGCGACGGCCGCTACCGCCTCTATTTCCAAGAGGACGCTGGATTCCGCCATGAGGTGTCGCCTATCAAGATCGGCGCGCAAGAACTATTTGGTCGCTATCCCGTCATCCTGGGAAGCTGGCGCGTGGCCTTCAACGGTTGTAACAACTGGGATGGCGGTCGCACCTGCGGCATCATGACGATTGATACCAACGGCAACAATCCAGGCGTCGCCACTGATCAAGCCGGCGACATTCCCACCGATAATCTCGGCCCCCAGGTGTTGTTCATGTCGAATCGCGACGGCAACTGGGAAGTCTACAAGGTCGGCGGCGATGGCGGTGGGCTGCAGCGCCTCACCAACAATCCGGCCAACGATGGTCTGGCGACGGCGTCACCTGACGGCAACTACATTGCTTTCGTCTCCAACCGCGATGGCGGCTGGGCAGTCTTTGTAATGCGCACCGACGGCAGCGAACAGCGCAAGCTGTTTGACCTGAATGGCGGCTACGGCAGCGGCGATTGGGACTGGACCCAGGAACGCTTGAGTTGGGGGCCTTGAGGAGGAGAGATAGATGGCAGACCCATTGATTGGGAAAAAGATCGGCAAATATCAGATCCAGAGCGAACTGGGCCGCGGCGGCATGGGTGTGGTCTACCGCGCCTACGATCCTGACCTGCGGCGAACCGTGGCGATCAAGATATTGACGCAGCAGTTGGCGGCCGATGACGACTTTGTCAAACGCTTCCAGCAAGAAGCGATCATGTCTGCCAATTTGCACCACCCGCACATCATCACGATTTACGATGTCGGCGAGGTGGACGACCTGCATTTCCTGATCATGCAGTACCTGGAAGGCGCTACGCTGGAGCACTGGGTGCGCAAGAATGGCCCGATGCCGCTGGCGCAGGCTGCGGATGTGGTGCAGCAAATCGCACAGGCGCTCGATTACGCGCATGACCTGGGCATCGTGCACCGCGATATCAAACCCGCCAACATCATGCTCAGTCCCAGCGGGCAGGCGACTTTGATGGATTTTGGCCTGGTGCGGGCCGGGGCCGGCACGGGGCTGACGCGCACGGGCACGGTGATGGGAACGCCGGAGTACATGGCGCCCGAACAGGCGCAAGATGGCGACATTGACCGTCGCACCGACCTTTACTCGCTCGGCGTGGTGATCTACAAGCTATTGACGGGTCGCGTGCCATTTTCGCGCACCACCCCCGTGGCCACGATCTATGCCCACGTCAATGAAGCCCCGCCGCCGATTTGCCAGGTCAAGGCCGACTTGCCGCAGCCCGTCGAGGCGGTGGTGAGCAAGGTGTTGTCCAAGAACCCGGCCGATCGTTATCAACGCGCGGGTGAATTGGCGCGCGATTTTGTCATCGCCAGCCAGGGCAAAATGCCGCCCGGATTGAGCGCGCAGGCCGCTGCGTCCTCGCCTGAAAAGACGATCGTGGCAGATGCGGTGGCGTCTCCGCCGCGCACATCAGCGCCGCCGCGCCAGCCAGCCGGCCGACCGGCCGCGCCAGCCAACCGGCCTTTCCCCATGCCGCTGGTCGCCGGGCTGGCCGCCGTGCTCGTCCTGGTGATTGCCGGCCTCGGCATCGCGCTCAGCGGTTCCGGTGGGCGCGCACAGCCCACGGCCACCACGGTGGCGCAAGGCAGTACGCCGCAAGCTGGCCTTACGGCTGCGGCGGCCACCACGGCTGCGCCGATCGTGCTGCCGGGCAGCGATACGCCCACGCCGACGGCCACGTCTTTGCCCTCGCCGACGCCCACGCCTGCGCCGGAAGTGCGCGTCCTGGGCGCGGCGGTCAACGTACGCAGTGGACCGGACATGGCCTATCCGATCCTGGCGCGCCTGCAAAAAGGCGACAAGGTCGAGATCACCGGGCGCACGGAGAACGGGGCATGGTGGCAGTTCATGTACAACCGCACCCCGGCCTGGATCGCCTACTCGTCGGTGATTACCACCACCGGCCTTGTGGACACTGCGCCGGTCATCACCGAAACGCTCAAGCCCGAACTTGGTCCAGGCTCGGCGCGCATCAGCCCGGTGGATGGCATGATGCAGATGTACGTGCCGGCCGGGCCTTTCCTGCGCGGCTCCACCGGCACCGACCTCGTGGCGGATGATAACGAAAAGCCGCAGAGCGTCCTGACGCTGTCTGCATTTTGGGTGGATCGCACCGAAGTCACCAACGGCATGTTCAAGAAATTTGCGACCGCGACCAAGTTCCAGACAACGGCTGAGAAAAACGGTCAATCACGCGTCTACGACATCGCCACGAAATGGAACCTGGTGAAAGGCGCCAACTGGCAGCACCCGTTTGGGCCAGACAGCACCATCGAGGGTCAGGACGACTACCCGGTGACGCATATCAGTTGGAATGACGCTGTGGCCTACTGCCGTTGGGCTGGCCGGCGCCTGCCAACCGAGGCCGAATGGGAAAAGGCTGCGCGTGGCACGGATGGTTTGCTGTACCCGTGGGGCAACGATCCGGTAGCCGGCGATCTGGCTAACTTCGCTGACGCCAACCTGGACATCTATGGCGCGGACCGCGGCGTGGATGACGGCTTCGAGTTCACGGCGCCGGTCGGGCACTATCCAGCAGGCGCCAGCCCCTACGATGCGCTCGACATGGCTGGCAATGTGCAGGAGTGGGTGTCTGATTGGTACGAGAAAGGCTACTATGCCAAGGCTCCAGAGGTTGACCCGCAAGGCCCGGCCACGGGCCAGGCGCGTGTGAGCCGCAGCGGTTCCTGGTGGACGACGGCCAAAGTCATACGCACGACCTTCCGCAGCGCGTATGGCCCAACCGATGTCTATGCCATCTTCGGCTTCCGCTGCGTTGAGCCGGTCAAGTGAACATGACACGTCCACTGGGCAGACTCAACCCCATGGCGGCGGTGAGGATTGAGCGGTGAACCAACAACTCCCGCTCGCCAGCTTTTGGAGCCTGACGCCAGCGCACCGTGAAGCCATCTTGCTCGACGGCATCACGGAAACGCACGCCTGGCATTTTGCGCGCAACCGCGCCTACCGGCAGACGGTCGCAGCCCGCGGCCTTGGGCCGTCGCTCTCTCCCAACGACCTGGCGCGCGTCCTGCGCCCCACCGCACAGACCTTCAAGTCCTACATTGATCTATTGGGCACACCTTTTCCCCACGATCGCCCTCTCGCATTCGTGGAGTGGCTGGGGGGACAGCTCTCCATCGAACTGCCCGCCGCGCGCTTCAGCCGCTTTCGCCCGCGCTATGGTTCGCTGGAGGCGCTCCTGCGCGCGGTCGAGCAGATCTTTGCCGACCTGGGGCTCGAAATCCTGACTTCGAGCGGAACGTCCGGCCGCGCCACGATCATGGTGCGCAACCAACAGTCCCTGGCGCGCACGACAGAAAGCTTCTACCTCTCCTTTCAGCGCTACTTCGGTATGCAGGCCGATCATCGCGCCATCTTCATCATGCCGCGTCAAACTCGCATCGCGATGGCGCGCATGGCCCAATTCAGCGTGCAGGGCATTGGCCTGGCGCCAGAGCGAGTGCATTTCACCATTCCGTTTGCTGCGCAGCCAGACCAGGTGCGCATTCGCGCCGGCCGCACATTCCGCAGCGGCTGGCGCGGCGCGGTCGAGCGCCGGTTGTGGCGCCCGTTCATGCACTGGATGGGCGACGCCGTGGTGACGCCCAGGGCGGTGCAGAATACGGTGCATCTGCTGCAGGCCGCGTCGGCCGCCGGGGAGAAGGTGCTGCTGTTCGCCGGCTGGACGCACTTGCATGCGGTTGCGCAGGAAATTCTGCGCCGCGGCCCGCCGCTGCGCCTGGCCGCCGGCAGCCTGGTCGGTTCTGGGGGCGGCATGAAAGAACGCTATCCCCACACGCCGGACGAAATCCGGACGACCGTCGCGCAGGCGATGATCTCAACCGACGGCGAGCCGGTCATGGTGCGCGACACGTATGGGATGGCCGAAGGTAACTGGGCCGCCATGCAGTGCCGGCAGGGGAACTATCATCTCCCACCCTGGATTCAGGCGTTCACCGTGGACGCGAATGATACGCTGCAGGCGGACGCTGACAGCGTGGGGCTGCTGGCTTTCTTCGACCCTTTTGGCGGCGGCGAGCTCTTCCCGGCCTTCTTCAAGACCGCCGACCGTGTGCGCCTGCTGCGCGGCGACGCACCTTGCGCATGCGGTGAGCAGGGCGCTTATCTGGCTCAAGGCTCCATTCAGCGCGTGGACCTGCTTGACGAAGCCGGCTGCGCCGCCCAACTGTAGGGGGTTCTATGGACGGTTTTTGGCTGCCTGCCGCCCTCCGCCAGGAATTGACCAGCCCCAACGCGACATTTGAGACCCTCTCCTACCTGGCTGGTCAACCGGCCGCGGCTGATGACCCGCGCGCGGTGCACGCCCGCTATCTGACCCTGCAGCCTTCGCAGTGGCCGATCCTCCTGGCGGCCCTGCGGCGCCAGCGGCTGCGCGTGCCGCGCGGAGCCGCGTATTGGACGCGCTTGCAGGCGGCCTTGCACGTGGCTGGCGGTCGCCTGGCCGACCCGGCTGACCCCCTGCGGCGTGAGATTCTGGCCGGCCTTCCAGCCTACACCGGCTATTCGGAAGCCATGATTCGGATGACGCTGACCGCGCTGGATATGATGGCGCTGGCGCAACTGCCCGCTGCGTATGCCAGTTTGCCGTCCTGGCACGCCGCTGAAGCCTGGCAACCCATGCCCGGTCTGCCAGGGCGGCTGCGGTTCTACCCGACGGCGACGCCTGGCTGGAACTTATCGCGGTTTATGCGCCGCCGCCAGGACAGCCCGCTCTTTGGAGAGATCACGGCGCCCGAACTGGTCGTTGGCTACGGCGCGGGCAATGTCCCCGGCACTGCGCTTCTGATCACGTTCCTGGCGCAGGCCACCACGCTGGCCGCAGGCGCGGCTCCGCCGGCTATCGTGATCAAAAACTCGCGCCAGGAACCGCTGTTTGGGCCTATGATTCTGCGTGCACTGGAGGCTGTGGATGCTGACCTGGTCGCCAATGTCGCGGTGTTGATCTGGGACTACGAGGATGAGCGCACCCAGGCGCTGATTCTTGCCCAGGCCGACCTGGTCATCGCCGCGGCTGGCGATCAGACGATTGCCGAGATCAGCCGCGCGGCGCAGCACGCCGCGCCGACGCGGCCGCCGCGTCTGCACGCGCACGGGCACAAGGTCAGCTTTGCGGCGATCGGACGCGACGTCTTGACGCTGCAGGCCACGCTGCCGGGCGCGCCAGACAGCCTTCTCATGGATGTCGTCACGCGGCTGGCGGCCCTGGACTCTGTTTTTTGGGATCAGAATGGCTGCCTTTCTGCGCGTGTCCATTTCGTGGAAACGGGAGGAGATGATACGCTGACGCCCGCCGCGTATGCCGAGCGCCTGGCGGGCCAGTGCCGGGGCCTGGCCGCGTTTCTACCGCGTGGGGCCTGGCCGCGTCAGCCGCTGCACGATCGTTTCGACCGCTACAAGGCGCTGGAAGCAGCGGGGCAGGTGCAGGTGTTTTCAAGCTACGATGATGAATTTCTGGTCGTGGTTGACGCGCGCCCCTTACCGGTGGATCGGCGGCAGGCCGCCATACAGTGGGTGAACCAGGTCAATGACTGCCAGGGCCGCGTGATCATCGTGCGCCCGGTCGCCGACCTGATGGAGATTCCCGATCGCTACCTGGCTCTGCTGCCGTCCGCCAATTTGCAATCTCTAAGCGTCGCCGTTGGGCAAGTGGGAGCCGGGTTGACGCCCCGTTTCCTGCGCTTTGCTGACGCCTGCGGCCAACGCGGGGTCACGGCCATCCGCACCGTGGGGCGCGGGGCATTTCCGCAGTTAGCCTATTCCTGGGACGGGCTGCTTCCGCTCGACCTGATGCGCGTGCGGCCGCCCGGCCATTTCACCACCATCGAGTTCGACGCCCCGCTGACCGAAATCGCCGCCACCTGGCAGCTCTTTCAACGCCTCGCTCAAAACCTCACTCCCTAATCTCCGGTCTCCAATCTCCGGTCTCCAATCTCCGGTCTCTGGTCTCCGATCTCTGGTCTCCGATCTCTGGTCTCCGATCTCCATCACGCTCTGCACTTTTCCCCGACCTCATCCACTCACCGACACCACAAACTCCGACTGCGGCCCGAAGCGCACGCGGCTGCCATGCGTCAAGGGCTGGGGGACGTGGGGCGTCAGGCGCTGGCTGTTGACCAATGTGCCGTTGCTGCTGCCCAGGTCGGTGATGGTAAGGCGGCGTCCATCCCATGTGATGAGCGCGTGATGACGGCTTACCTGGCTGTCATTTGCCAGGACAATCGCGTTATCCGGATTGCGTCCGACGGGATTATCGCCTGGACGCAGCGCCAGCCGTGCGCCGGTGGAGTCAACCAGATAAGCTTGCACCGTGGCAGGCGGCAGCGACGCGGGTCGCGGTCGAGCCGGCGCCGGGCGCGCGGCTGTGGGTGGGCGGCGCAGCAGGAGGACGAGGAACACGATGCTGCCGATGAGGCCTGCCAGGCCCAGACAGGCGGCCGCGCCAAGCACCACGATCACGGCGGACGATGTGCGCCTGGCGCGCGGCGCGGGCGGTTCGACCGGCGGCGGCGCAACGGCCACGGCCGTGGCCGTGACGCGCGCGATGGCCGTGGGCGGCCTGGTCGCATCAGCCGTCGCTTGCGTGGGCGTCGCCGGCGCCGCGGCGTCGGCCGGCAAGGCCAGGCGGCCGAAGCCGGTCGCCGGGTCTGGCCCGGCTGCCGCCATGTCCAGTGCGTGCGTGGTCAGATACGTGCGCACCTCGTCGGCCGACATGCCAGGAAACGCGCTCATCACCAGCGCCGCCGCGCCGGCCACGTGCGGTGCAGCCGCCGAAGTGCCAGGGAATGAGTCTGGCGCGTAACTCTGCGTTGTCACCCGATCGGGTGCGACGATCTCCGGTTTCAGCCGCCCATCGTTGGTCGGGCCTTGCGAGCTGAAATCCTCCAACTCCTGGGTGTCCCAACGCATAGCGCCCACGGTCAAAGCGCCGAGCGCATCGCCTGGCGTGCTCAGACTGTAGGCCGAGGACGGAAATTCGATCAGCCCATTGAGTGCAAACAAGTCAAAGGTCACGGGATGCGTGGCGCCGGCCGCCTTGATGAGGATGAAGTACGTGGCGGGGTCCAGGTGTTTGAGGCGAAAACCCTCCACGGGCATGTCGCCGGCCTGGCCGGTCTGCGCATCTTCGGATGAGGCGACCACTTTGTCGTCTGCATCTACCAGAAAGAGATCGAAATCCTGGTCCTTATTCTCCCAGTCGCTCCAGTTCAAAATGATCGTGACTTCGCCCTGTGAAGGCGGACGATAGGCCATGGCGTTGGTGCCATCGGGAAACTCGTGCAGGCCATTGCCATCGCTGTCTTGAAAAATGCCCCGGTAGTGCTCGGCGCCCTCATTGCCGCTGGCGTTGACCCACAGCACGCCCCGGGCGGCCGCATCGTCCACGATTTTGGCCTGGCGGCTGCTGCCATCCATTGGCCCGACCGAACCGCCGGCCGAATGGGAGATGATGTCAACGCCCTGCGCCAACAGCCAATCCACGGCGCGACCCAGGCCAGTTTCGGTGCCGCTGTAATAGGCCAGGAAAAGCTCGGCATCGGGCGCCATGGCATGGATAATCTCGGCGCATGCCGCGCCATGGACTTCACCCGTCGCATCTGGTTCTTCATCCGGCACAAACGAACGGGCGGTCACCTGCGCCGGCAGCTCTTTTCCCAAGAGCGCCTTGTAGCCGTCGAAACCGAGGTCAAGCACGCCAATCTTGACCCCTTTGCCGGTGAAGCCGGCGCGGTGCCAGGCTGCCGCGCCCGTGGCCTGCACACCCTCCATATCCAGCGCCGGTCTGGCGGCTGCCTCCGGCCGTGTGCGCAGGTCGCCGTGGTTGACCTGCGTGGGCAGCGGCAGGCGCAGCTTGAGAATGTGGTCAAGCTGAGTCAACCGTTCGAAAAGCTGGCCGGCATCCGTGGTCTGGGCAAACTGCTCAATCAGGGTCATCGGCACGGCAATGTCAATCAGGTCCTGGTACGCGCCTTCGATGACAATCCCCATCGCTTGCAGTTCAGCGGCGACGGCGGGCGTATTGGCTGCGGCGTCAATCACCAGGGTGATGCGCACCTGGTCCTTCTTATTCAGCAGCGCGCGCTGTTCGGCCAGGGCGCGCGCGGCGTCCACGCCGCCGGTTTCATACGCCAGCACAAACTCCTTGTAAACGGAGCCGAGCGACTCGTCCTGCAGCAGGCGGCCGATCTGCGGGTAGCGCGCAGCTAAATCTGCCAACGAAGGGATGGGGGTCAACAGCCCGGGGCCAGGCGAGTCGAACGCCGGTTTGGTGGGCGTGGACGGCGCCAGCAGCGGCCGCGCGACGGTCCACAGGCCAGCGCCGGCAGCAATCAACACCACCGCGCTAACCACAATGAAGCCAGTCAGAAATTTACGATTGTGCAGAAGCGATGAACGCATGAGCAGCACATCCTCTTCTTACGGCAGTTTGCCGGTTTCTGGCGGCGACGCGGGTTCTTCCTCGTCGTCCGGCCCATCTTCCCAACTGATGATCCACACACACGCGCCGGCGAGCAGGATGGTAATCACCATCAAGGCCAGCCATTGCAGGACTGTGAAACCGACGCTCCAGGCCGACCAGATCAGGATGATGACCATCCCAATCGCCAACGCAATCCACATCGCCAGGTGCGGATGCTGTTCATAGAAAGTACGGATACGATTCATGAGACCATCTCTTTTGAAAATGCTTTCGCTGCATGTTGTTGGCTGCGCACGCCAACTCTATCCATTACCCGCCATCTTCTGTCAACGCCTGCCACGCTGCCTCAACCTGCGCGGCGGTTTCTGCCAACGTCCCGTGGTTGTCAATCACCCGATCGGCGCGCTTGATCTTGTCCACCTGCGGCGGCTGAGCCTTGATGCGCATCTCAGCCTCCGGCCGGCTGAGACCGCGCGTGCGCATGAGGCGCTCCACCTGCTGCTCATGCGCGGCCGTCACCACCCATACCGTGTCGCACAGCGTGACGCTCAGACCGGCTTCCAGCAGTTTGATCGCCTCGATGACCACGACGGGCGCTTGACTGGCAGCCAGCTGCGCCTGGATAGAGACGAAAACCGCCGGATGGACGATCGCCTCCAGGCGCTGCAGCGCGGCCGCGTCCCGAAAGACGCGCGCCCCCAGATTGACCCGATCAACGGCCCCGTCGGGCGCCAGGATGTCAGGGCCAAAGGCATCCACAATGCCCTGGTAGGCCGCGGCGCCAGGCCGCATGACCTCGTGCGCCACCTGGTCGGCATCAATCACATCTGCGCCCAGGGCGCGCAGCATCGCCAGCACCGTGCTCTTGCCCGTGCCGATGTTGCCTGTCAAACCAATCACTTTTCTTGTCATCGGCTCATACCAGTTCCGCCCACGCGGCCATCAGCGCCTCGATGTCGGCCTGCACAGCCTGATGTTCAGCCGCCAGATCGGCGATGCGCTGCACATCCGACGCGCGGCTGGCCTCGGCCAGGCCGCGTTCGACCTCCGCCAAATCCGCCTCGCGCGCGTGAATGCGCGCCTCCAAGTCAGCCGTCTGCGCAGCGCGGGCGGCGGCGGCCTTGCGTTGACGGCGCTCGTCCTTCATGCGCTCGCGGTCCTGCGCCACGTCAGGCGGCGTCTCTTCACGACGTTGACCGGCCGCCTCCGCCTTTTCGATCTCTCGCTGGCGCAAATAGCCCTGGTAGCCGCCTTTGTAAGTAAAAAGCTCACCTTCACGCAGCGCCCACACTTCATCGGCCAGGGCATCCACCAGGAAGCGATCGTGCGACACCAGCAGCACGGTGCCTGTAAAACGGTCGAGCACGTCCTGCAAAATCTCTTGCGAAGCCACATCGAGATGATTTGTCGGCTCGTCCAGCAGCAGGAAATTGGCGCCCTGCAGCGTGAGCCGGGCCAGCGCCACGCGGCTGCGCTGACCGCCGCTGAGCACGCTGATCGGCTTGAAGACATCGTCGCCAGAAAAGAGGAAGCGTCCCAGGAAGTTGCGCGCCTGCGCCAGCGGCAGGTTCTCCACCTCCAGAATGGCATCGAGCACCGTCTGGTTGGGATTCAGCCCGGCGCTGGCCTGCGCCAGGTAGCCGGTGATGACGCTGGCGCCCAGACGCGCAGAGCCGCGCAGCGGCTTGACCTGCTCCAGGATTGTCTTGACGAGCGTGGTCTTGCCGGAGCCGTTGGGGCCGATCAGGGCCACGCACTGTCCGCGGCGGATTTCCAGGTCGGGCACGGTGACCAGGGGGTGCTCGCGGCGCCAGGTTGCGCCGAACGCCGCCCCGCTGCGATGGCCGTCATCGCGGCGCCCTGGCGCGTGCTCAGCCGCCAACCCGTCCACCCCATTACCGGCTGACGGCGCATCCACGTAGCCGACAACCAGGTTCTTGGTGCGCAGCACAATGTCGCCGCTGCGCACCTCGGTGGTCAGCCCCAGGTGGATCGTCTTCAGTTCGACCGGCCGCTCGATCAACTCATCGCGTTTGAAGCGATCGAGGCGCGTCAGGCGGCCGCGGGCTTCTTTGGAACGCTGACCAGCCTTGTAGCGGCGGATATAGGCCTCGGTTTCGGCAATGAATTCCTGCTGCGCTTCCCATTCCTTGCGCCGCGCGGCCAGACGGTCGGCGCGCTGCTGCACATACTGCGAATAGTTGCCCCGGTAGGCTGACAGGCGGCCCAGGGCCATCTCCCAGATGCCACGACCCTATCCAGGAAATAGCGGTCGTGCGCCACGATCACCAGGCTGCCCGGCCATTCGAGCAGCGTCTGCTCCAGCCATTCCACGGCGTCCAGGTCGAGGTGATTGGTCGGCTCATCGAGCAAGAGCAAGTCGGGCTGTTCCAGGAGAAGGCGAGCGAGCAGGGCGCGGGTGCGTTGGCCGCCGCTGAGCGTCGCCAGCGGCTTGGTGTACTCCTCCGCGCCGAAGCCCAGGCCGGTCAGCACCTGCTGCGCGCGCAGCTCGTAGGTGTAACCGCCGCCAACATCGAACGCGAGCTGCAGCTCGCCGTAGCTGGCGAGCAGCCGATCGTGCTCTTCCCCGTCCTGTGCTGCGGCCAGTGCGCTCTCCAGCGCGGCCAGCTGCGCCTGCTGGGCGCGCAGTTCGTCGAAAACCTGGAGGATATCGTCCCACAGCGATAGCGACCCGGCCGGCGGCGGGTCCTGGGGCAGATAGCCAATGCGCAGCCCGCGCTTGAACGCCACCTGCCCGGCGCTGAGCGATTCCAGTCCGGCCAGCATGCGCAGCAGCGTCGTCTTGCCCTCGCCGTTGGGGCCGACCAGGCCAATGCGGTCGCCGTGCTCCACGCGGCAATCCACCGCGGCGAACACATCGAGCGCGCCGAATGATTTACTGAGTCCCTGGGCTACTAAAACCGACATGGCGCGGATTATACCACAGAATGAGGCATGGGCCGATTTTTGAGGGCAAAGCGCGGCAGAGAGGGCTGCGTATTCAGCCGCTCACGTTTGTGGTTCAGGCTACGACTCAATCAGCCGGCTGACCGTCGCGCCGCACAGGCGCCATGTCAGCAGCAGGGCGCCCTCCACAACCTCGCCGTGGAAATTCGTGATGGTGGTGACGCGGGCGCAGTGGGAACACCACCCATTGGCGAGCAGCCTTGCCTGCGTCCGCGCGGGAATTCTCTGCCAGCGTGCCGCCGCGGCAGGGGTGAATGTATTGTTGTCAACCGAGTCGTGCATACGTGGCTCCTGAAATCTTTGGTAGCTGGATCGTTAGCCAGGTGGCCGCAGTCTGTAGCGGATCCGCAGGGATCGCCTCCAGGCGGGCGCAGCCGGTCAGCAGTAGAAGGGGAGGGAATCATTGAAATCACTGCCGGCATACTGGTTCATTGCCTCACCCTTTCAGCCGCGGTACATCCCATCAAAGCGGCATCGAGTTGGTCACGACGCTTAGTGAGCTGGGGGGCGTTTGCTTCCTCGAGTCCTGCACCAGGACTTCGGTGGGGATGCCAAGGCCAGCGCGCAACGCGCGGATCATGGTCAGGCTCAGCGGACGCTTGCGGTTGAGAACCTCCGACACCTTACTCGGGCTGCCGATGTACGCGGCCAGGTCCTTGCGGGTCAGCCCTTCCTGCTCCATGCGAAACAGAATCGCCTCCACTGGATCGGGAGGTGCGATAGGAAAGTGCTCCTGTTCGTATTGCACGACCAGCAGGGAGAACAGATCCAGTTCCTCCTCCTCCGACGACCCTGGCTGGGCGTCCATCAGTTCCGCCACATGGGCCAGCGCAGCCTCGTAGTCTGCTTCGGTCTTGATGACTTTGGGTTTCATTAGATGGTCTCCGCATTGATCCTGTCGTACTCGGCATGGGTGCCGATGAAACGGATATAGACGATTCCAGTGTTGTAGTGTATCTTCACGGCCAGCCGGTATTGATTGCCTTTGATGTTGAACACCACCCGGTTGCCAGGCAAAATGTCGGCGCTACGATAGCGATCGAGGACATCCTGCGGCGTTCTCCACTGCGCACTTGTGGCTTCCGCGTACCAAGCCTTGAGAGCATCCTCTGCGTCGCGATGCCTTGCCCAGAACTGGCTGAGCGCCCTGATTGCGATAATTCTCATGTGTAGTTTATTCCCATTTTGGGAAAAAGTCAAATGGTGCCACAAGCGACACTTTTGTCACGTTGAACGGGTCTGATCACGAACATCCACAACTACGAATCGCCGTCGTCGGACTGGGCGGCGCGGGCAGCTCGTAGCGGCGCAGGACCAGGTCCTCCTTGCCAGCGCCAGGATGTAGCTCGGATGGTCCAGCGTCAGGGTCTCGTGGACGCTCTCCAAGTTGTGGCACTTGATGAAGGTCGGTCAGCGCACCCGCAGAACAGGCAGATACTGTTGATTCGCCGCGGGCCGCAGGATGAACAGGCCGCTCTCCGTGTCGCTGACCGTGACCGCGCCGTCGGGCCACACGTACGGCGCGAACGCGCCGGTGTGACCGATGCTGTCGCTGTCAGGCACCGTGTCGAAATAGCCCATCTCGCGAAAATCAAGCCCGGGCAGGCTGCTGATATCCAGGATGCGCAACCCGGCCCGCCAGTTAGCCTCGAAGACGCGCGTGCCGACGATCAGTAAATCGTGATCAATCGCCGTCGTGCTGTGACTGAAATGGCCCAGCACTACGGGATGATCCAGGTCGCTGATGTCGAACGCGTACGTGCGGGTGTTATTGCCCGTGTGATGCTCGTCCATCATATCGCCCAGCAGCCAATAGCGCCGGTCGGCTGTCAGGTCGCCCTGGTGCGCGCGGGCAATGCCGGGATAGGTGAAATTCGCCACCTGCTGGGGTTGGCTCTTGTTGGTAACGTCGAAGATGCTGACATTATCGTCGCTGCCGACGAAACAGACTTCGTGGCCGTGATAGTCATGATCGGGGCCTTCATACACCAGGCACTCGCCGGTGGAGAGGGGCGTGTCGGTCTGGCCGAAGCAGCCGGCGAAGGTGGGCTGCAGCGGATTCTGCACATTCACCACATGCACCCCGTTCTGGCACGCGTCGCCGACGCTGCGAAACACGTAGAGGTAGCCGGTCGCCTGGTCCATCCACAGGCTGTGGCCGGCCACAAAGCCGGCGTAGTGCGCGCTCTCCGCAAAGGTCACGGGCGGATTAGGCACGCCGCGCAGCTGCGTCAGATCGAACACCTGCAGACCGTGCTGCGCCGGCGTGTCCGCCACGACGTACAGATAGCTGCCGTTGACGACCATATCCCGATACTCGGACACGCCCTGGTGGCTGGGCAGCAGGCCGAGCACAATCGGATGCTCACGGTCGGTTATGTCTACGAAGGAGGTGGCGTTGGTCAAGCCAAAGAGGACGATGTCGCGGCCAGTTTGTGGATCGCGCCAGCCCCAGTGCTTGTTGGCCTTGATCTCTGCACCGGAAGCGCCCAGCTCGGCCAGCGAAACCTGCGCCAGCAGGTCAATGCCGCGGCAGGGAAAGCCAGCCGCGAAGCCGTCGCGACAGGGAACTCGGTCGGTGAGGATAGGCTGACCGGGCTGGCGAGAAACGACCGTTGCAGTCGCCAAGACAAAGACAACCGTGAATAGAGAAAGCAGTTTTTGCATCACAAGGTCTCCTGGTGGTAAGGTAAAAGCAGGGGCATGATCTGCACATGAAACACTTCTTTCTTTCCCTTCTTGTCTTGACCGCCTGGCTCGCGCTGGCGGCGGGCGCCGCAACCGGGCCGGCGGACCTGCCCTGGGTCTTCAGCACCTACCTCGGCAGCGAGTCCGAAGATCAGGGCAGCAGCCTGGTGGTAGACGCGCAGGGCCGCCCGCTCATCACCGGCTACACCTCCGGGACGCGCTTTCCGGCGAGCCGGCATGCCGACTCGTCGCAGCACGGCGTTGACGTGTTTGCCACGCGCTTCGACGCAGACGGCGCGGCCACAAACTACCTCTACTGGTTCAACGCCCTGACGCTTTTCGCCGAAGACGAGGGCTACAGCGTCGCCCTGGACGCGCAGGGCAATGCCTACGTCACCGGCTATACCCGCTCCGAGGATTTCTGCACCGTGTTCGGCAGCGTTCCCGGTTATCATTCCACCTATTACGGCGAAACAGACGCCTTCGTACTCAAAATCCGCGCCGACGGCAGTGGGCTGGATTACTGCACCTTCCTGGGCGGCGCGGACTGGGACGTAGGCCGCGCGATCGCTGTGGACAGGCTGGGTAATGCGTACGTGACCGGCGGCACGTGGTCCACTGATTTCCCCACAACGCCTGGCGCGGTGCAGCCTGCCTTGGCCAGTCAGCGCGACACCTTCCTGGTCAAGCTGGACGCCGGCGGCGCGGCGCTGCTCTACAGCACGTTTCTTGGCGGCAGCGGTCAGGAAGAAGCCGTAGCGCTGCAGATTGATGCGGGGGATGGGGTCACGGACGAGATGGTTTACGTGGCTGGCTGGACCAACTCGGCCGACTTCCCGGTCACGCCGGGCGTGCTTGGCCCAACCTATCGCGGCAGCACCGACGGCTTCCTCTACCAGCTTGATCTCGCGGCCAACCGCCTGACATTCGCGACCTACCTCGGCGGCAGCGGCGCAGATCGGCCGGCCGCCTTGGCGCTGCGCAGCCATCAGCCAATCCTCGCGGGCGCGACCCAATCGGCCGACTTTCCCACCACGGCCGGCGCCCTGGCCGCGGGTGCGCAGGGCGGCATGGATGCCTTCGTCGCCGCGGTCGCGCCGGACGGCCGCACCCTGCACTTTTCGACCTACCTGGGGGGCAGGGGAGACGACTGGGCCTGGGCGCTGGACGCAGGCGGCGATCATTCGCTCTTCATTGTCGGGGCGACGACTTCGACCGATTTCCCGGTCAGCCCCGCGGCCGTTTCGCGCAGCCTGGGCGGCGAACGCGACGCCTTCCTGGCGCGGCTGTCCGCCGACGGCGCCACTCTGGTTTACAGCACCTACCTGGGCGGCAGCAACGTGGACGTGGCGCACGGTGTGGCGGCTGCCGCCGATGGGGATGTGGTGCTCACCGGCAGCACATCATCAGCCGATTTTCCGACCACACCCCTTGCCTACGACACGACGTACAACGGCGGCGGCGACATCTTCGTCACCAGGCTGCGGCTGGACGCGGCTCCCCCCGCCGGACGCAGAGCCTATCTCCCGCTTCTCCGGCGCCGTTGATCCGATTACGATGGGCAGGTCCAGCCCCATTGCGCGCTGAACTTCATTATGTCGGTCACGGTGACCACGCCATCGTTGTCGCGATCAACCCGATCACGATAGCAGGCGTCGGCCAGGCCGCAGTTCCAGCTCTGCGCGGCCTGCGCCATGTCCAGCGCATCCACCTGGCATGAGCAGTCCAGGTCGCGCCAGGTGCAGAGCGGCCGAGGCTGTAAGACAAACAACCCTTGTTCGATGCCGCTGACGATGACCGTGCCGCTGTCGAAGAACGGGTAGTTGCCCCACGCGCCGTTGAAGTTGGCATTGTTGTTGGCGGGGTAGATGTCAAAATAGCCGCTTTCGAACGGCGCCAGGGGGTTGGCGATGTCCAGGATGCGCAGCCCGGCGCGGTAATTGGCCTGGTAGGAACGGTTGCCCACGATGAACTGGTTGTGATCAATCGCGGTCGTCGGCCCGATGTGCGTGTGCACCAACACCGGATTGTCCAGGTCGGCCATGTCCCAAATGTAGGTGTAGGTGTTGTGGCCGAAATTCGTCTCATCCAGCTCGTCATCCTCGTAGAAATAGCGGTGATCCTCGGTGAGCCAGCCTTGGTGGACGTAGCCGGCGCCGCTATAGGTGCGCGCGGAGATCTGAACCGGCGCGGCCTTGTTGCTCACGTCCATCACCACGACCTGGCCGCCTGTGCTCTGGTTGCCGTTGGAATTGATGCAAATCTCCTTGCCGCGGTGCTGCGCGTCGGGGCCGTGGTAAACCACACAGGTGGTGTCGTGCGTGTAAGCGCTGCCCGCGCAGCCGGCGAAGGTGGGATTGCCGGGATCGCTGACGTTGATCATGTGCAGGCTGCCGGCGCACGCGTACGCGCCGCCGGTCGAGATGCCCACGACGTACAGATAGCCGGTGTCGGGGTTGATCGTAATGTCGTGCGCACTGCCAAACAGCGTATAGCGCGGCGCGCTGAAGGTGACAGGCGGGCTGGCAACCGAGCGCAGCTGCGTCAGATCGAAGACCTGCATGCCGTGCGCGCCGTTCGAGTCCGAGATGATATAGGCGTAGGTCCTAAAGGCCTTCAGCTCGCGCCATGAGGAGGTTCCCGTGGCCGAAGGCAGGTTGCCCAGGTAGATCGGGCTGGCCGGATTGCTGATGTCCACAAAGGCGGTGCCGTTGGTGCGGCCCATCAGCGCGTATTCCTTGCCGGTCAGCGGGTCGGTCCAGCCCCAGATGCTGCTGCCGCTGCCGCCGCCGATGGTGCTGTTGGGCAAGAACGCGGCCAGGTCCACGTTACTGCATGGGTAGACGCCAGCCATGCCGGCGACGCAAGGCGTGAACGCCAGCGGCGCCATGACCTGGGCCGGTTCCTGGTCCGCCAGGAAAAGGGCGCGCAGGGTGGCGCCAGGGTCGGCAACGCCGGCCGGCGCGGGCGGCTCAAAACCAGCATTCGCGGGCAGCGCAGCGCCGGCTGACAGCGCCAGGGCAAGGATCAGGGCAACAAGCGTGATGGACGGCGGCAGCTTCATCGTGGATGGTCTCCTGTGAGCGCAATAGATTGTTTGCTCCGGCAGGCAGGGCCGAAAGGAGCGCCATGATAACACAAGCCAGGCCGATTCTGCAAACAGACCCAAGTCTACATCCATATCTACATCTATATCTATATCTATCCATTCACAGTCGCGCCGATGAGTGCAATAATCGTAGTGGCGGAACCGATCTGACCGGCGGGGAGCATAAGGCTCCGATGAGATGCGTGGCGTGCCGAGCGCGCGACCGGTCGGCGCATAATGGCAGGAGCAGACGGAGACGAGAAGCTCAGGTGTTTGACGAGGTCCCCCCAGAACAACCCCAGCGGATCGTTCTGATCGGCTCAGGTGATCGTGGTTCTGAGGAACATGATGGATGTCAAACCGCGTGTGGTTCCAGTGGCGTTACTCGTAGGATTGGAGGCAGGGGGCAGAGTCGCCACGGGATGACCGGTAGAGAGATCAACTGATCAGGTGCGCCTGCCCAGTCAATCCTCCAGGCCAACAATGTGATCGAAGATCAGGATAGCGCAATCGGCGCACACGGCCTGAACGGTCCGCCAATCGCGCCAGCGCGGATCCAGGTTCTTGTATTCAACCAGGTTTAGCTCTTCAAGATCGTAGGGCAGCGGATTGGCAAGCTGAATCTGCAACTGCTGCAAGGCCGATTCCGCGTTGGGCTGCGGATAGAGACGATCGAAAGGCCGCAGGGCCTCTACCATTTGTTCAGCGCCCATGTGATCGGCCAGGGCGACGAAATCGAGATAGTCGCGGGTGGCATTCCGCCGCAGGATCAGCACGCCCTTAATCCGCAGCATTTCGCCTTCTGCAGGGAGGGTGAGCTTTTCACCCTGGTACTGGATCTGGACGGTTTCCAGCGGCTCATCCCGGATCAGTTGTCTCACCCCCGTTTCGATGCCGTCCAGGCTGCCGAGAATCTGGACAGGGCGCTTGACGCGGGCTGTCTTCCAGCCGGCGACCGCCTCCAGGTCAGCCAGCGCTTGGTCGAAGCGCTGCCGGAGATCGGTCAGGACATGATCGGCGTCGGTGGACAGGCGATGTGCTGCGTACACCGCCGCGGCGCTTCCGCCAACAAGGACCGCCCCCGGCAGAATCCGCTGGAGGTGGGCGGCCGCAGCAAGCACTTGTTCCCAATCAGGCAAGGTATCGTTCGGCATATTGTTTCCAGAAATGGTAACGCTGGGCATAGGGATCGGCCACGTGCGCCTGGCACACCCATAGTACTTTTTCCAGCATGGCCGGATCCGCAAGCGCCGCCCGGCGCAGCGCAGCCCAATCCGGCCGGCTGCCGCGGGCGATCACGTCGTCAATGGCGGCCAGGGTGAACTGCTGATGGGTGAGGTGACGGTGTAACATGACGTGATTATAGTATCAGACGCGCAGTATTGCCAATCGCCGTTAGGCTGTCATCCCAAACAGAGCGCCGGAGAGGTAGGGAATCAACCAGATCACCCACACCGCAACGCTGAATTTGTGAAAGCTGCGGATCGCGGCCTCGTCTTTGCGCATCAGCACGACCGTCGCCCAGATCGCATGGACGATCATCAAGAGGATGGCGGTCACGCCGGTGACGCCATGGACGCCGAAGGTCAGCCCGCCGGCCATCTCCAGCATCATCGCGGTGCCCACGGTGTCGCACACCAGGCCCAGCCAGAAGAAGACCAGGTGCCAGGCCTTCAGCCGCCCGGCAATCCGCTCGCTCCATACGCCGATGGAGTAAAAGACCAGGGCCAGGGTGATAAAGACGGTAGAGAGGAGCACTGGAGCGGGCATGAGTTATCCTTTCAATATCCCCCGCAACATCGGCACCAGCTTATACTTGCGCCCGTGCGTCTCCAGCAGGCCGGCCAGGTAGGCCTGCCACTCGGCTCCGCGGCCGTGCTGGAGATAGATGTCGCGGGCGGTGCGCAGCCAGGCGACGGCCGTGTCGTAGTGCTTGGCATTGCCTGCGTTCATGATGCCTTCCGCTTGCCTCTGGCACTTGCCGATGCCCCAATCGGGGAACTCGGCGCGCGTCGCCTGGATGACCTGGTTCAGGTCGCCGCTGTAGTACGACCCGTCCACCACCGCCATCGCTTCCACTAGCATGTGCTCATGGAGGTAAATATCAACTTTGCGCTGGGAAGCGGAACGCGCCATCTGTTCGAGCAGCCCGGCCTTGACCGCCGGCCATTTCGCCCCGGCCAAGCGCTCGGCCGCTTGGTAATCGGCCAGTTCGTAGCTGCTGGTGAAGGCAGTCTCCGCCGCCCGCAGCGCCAGCGCGGGGTCATCTGCTCCTTGCGCTTGCGTTATGGTCCAGCGCGCCAGCGCCGTTTTGCTCTCCCCCCCCGTCAGGTCAAGCCCATGACCGGCCACGTCCAGCGCGGCCGCGCGCGCGCCCTGTTCGACCAGCACCTGGGCCAACGACAGGATCTGCGCAGGCGATTGGATGAGTTGCCGCGCCTCGGCGACGGCCTTCTCCACTTGGCCGCTGCGGGCCAGCATGTTGATGTAGAGGCTGGTCTCCCCTTCCGCCTCGGCCAGGTGGATGTACTCCTGCGTCCGGCCCTGGCGCTCCAAGATGTGCAGCCGTACCAACGCCAGTTGATCGGCAAAGTCGGGGCGCTCGCCCTCCCAGGCGCCCTGCTCGGTGATGTTCCCCTGCATGGCGGCGACCAACGGTGGATAGTCCCACCACTGATCCAGCGCGATCTCGACGATCTCCAGGATCATCTCTTCCCCCCAATCCTCGACGCGGGCCAACCATTGATCCCGCTGCTCCGGGGAGAAGCTCTGGCTCAACAGCGCCTCGGTCAGCAGCACGCCCAGTTCCCGCGCGACGTTTTGGAACGCATCCTCGTTCGCCTCGGCGATCCACTCATCCAGGTCAGCGATGCCTCTGCCCCATGCCTCGATCATGGCGGTAATCACATCAGTGGCCGCGGCCGCATCCCCGGCAGCCAGCAGGCGCTCGGCCAGCGCGCGGTGCGGCCCCAGCACTTCGTCTGGGTAGATCACGCCGGCCTCATCATCGTCCCAGTAGCGCTCGGAGTAGCCACCACCGCCTGTCGCCGCAGCCCGCCGGATATCCTGGCCGATCTCGCGGTGGACGGCGGCGAGGTCAAACGTGATCGCGTGGGCAACCGGCGCCGTCGAGGCGGCGCCAGCGACCGGTGTGATCTTCAGCCACGCGACCTGCTGTTCGATGGCCGCGGCAAATGCCGGTTGACCCTCCGCTACGGCACGGATAATGCGACGCAGCTGGGCCTCGGTCAAGCCGGCCAGTAGTGCGTCCATCTGACGGTAGATCTCTCCGTTCTCAAACGATTGGCCGGTGGCCGCAGCGCGAATGTCGGCATCGGTGAATGTAGTCATATTGAGTTCCTCGTAGTAGGTTTACGCCAGCCATTCCTTTACCCAGGTAAACGCAACCGCCTGCATCTCCAGATCGAATTTGTGCGGGTCGGCGCGGAGGCAGATCTGCGCTGAACCGGCACCGATGTCGTCTTGGCCCCAAGTAAGTGTCAGCGTATCGGGCAACTTGTCTCTGATCCATGGATAGCGTGATTATACAAGGGGACTTGTACCTTTACCAATCGCGGCGCCATTGACAATAGTGCCGGTGAGTGGCATAATGATAGTGGCGCAGTCGGTCCGACCGGCGCAGCGCGCAAGACGCCGATCAGGCGGCTCAACGGGCGATGAAACGCTCGGCGAGGCGAGAGGGCGGCGAGCGTGCAGCCGGGGGACCATAATGGCCAAAGCGGGCGGGGGCGAGACTGTCGGGTGTTCGACGGATCTCCCCAGGATGATCCCAGAAGATCGTCCTGATCCGCCCGCATCGCATTGTATCGGAGGAACATAATGGATCGCAGACCGCGTGTTGTTCCCGCGGCATTACTTGTGGGGTTGATTGTCATCAGCATGGCGGCCCCTGCCATCGCCGGCGCCCCAGCCGGCGCTCCCCTTTCCCTGACAGAAATATCCACCAGGGCAGATGCCCTGGCCCCGGCGCAGCAGTTGTATCTGCCCGTCATCAGTCAGCAATCGCAGTTGTACCCCGCGCCGATTGGCCAGATTGGCGGGCAAGCCCTGGCTGTGGCAGTGTTGGGCGACTATGCCTATGTCGGCGTCGGCCCGCGCCTGCTGATCGTGGATATCCACGACCCGGCCGCGCCGCGCGTGGTCGGCCAGAGCTGGTTTCTCGTTTTTTCTGAGGTGCGTGACATTGCCGTCGTCCATGAGCCGGCGGCTGGTTCAGGTGCGAGCGCTGCGTCAGCCCCAGGGGAGACCCTGGCCTACGTGGCGACCAGAAGTCGGGGCTTGCACATCTTCGATGTCAGCGATCCGGTGCACCCGGTTTTGCGGGGCAGTTTCTATAATCAGCTCGATGCCCTGGGTGTAGACGTCGTCGGCAGCCTGGCCTACGTGACGGCCGGGCGGAACGGGCTGCAGATCTTCGATGTGAGCGACTCGACCAACCCGCGGTGGCTCGGCGGCTATGACACGCCCGGATGGGCTGATGGCGTGGCCGTGGTCGGCAGCCTGGCCTACGTCGCGGACGGGCTGAATGGGCTGCAGATCATTGACGTGAGCGACCCGGCCAACCCCGTGCGGCGCAGCGTGCATAACACGGGGGGGTGGGCCAATGACGTTGTGGTGGCCGGCAGCCTGGCTTACGTCGCCAACGACTCGGGTGAGTTCCAGACCATTGACGTGAGCGACCCGGCCAACCCCGTACGCCGCGGCAGCGTGAACACGCCCAGTTATGCCAATGGCGTGTCTGTCGCCGGCAGCCTCGCCTACGTCGCGGATGCCTATCAAGGATTGCAAATCATTGACGTGAGCGACCCGCTCCATCCCGCGATCCGCAGCAGCCTTGAGACGCCAGGATGGGCGCACAGCGTGGCCGTCGTCAGCAGCCTGGCCTACGTGGCGGATGGGAATGGCGGGTTGTGGATCATTGACGTGAGCGACCCGGCCAACCCGGTGCGCCGCGGCGGCTACGATACGCCAGATAATACCATGTACATGACCGTGGCTGGCAGCCTGGCCTATGCGGCGGCTGGGCATGACGGGCTGTGGATCGTTGACGTGAGCGACCCGGCCAACCCCGTGCACCGCGGCGGTTACGATACGCCGGGGTATGCTGAAGGCGTGGCGGTCGTCGGCAGCCTGGTGTACGTCGCCGACTATGAATCGGGATTACAGATCATTGACGCCAGCAATCCGGCCACCCCCGTGCTCCGCGGCGCGTATGACACGCCGGGGTATGCCCGTGGCGTGACCGTGGCTGGCGGCCTGGCTTACGTCGCCGACCATGACAGCGGATTGCAGATCATTGATGTGAGCGACCCGGCCAACCCGGTGCGCCGCGGCAGCTATGACACGGCAGGGCACGCACGCAGCGTGGCTGTGGCCGGCGGCCTGGCCTACATCGCGGACGGGGTGGGCGGGTTACAGATCATTGACGTGAGCGACCCGGCCAACCCCGTGCGCCGCGGCAGCTATGACACCCCGGGGTACGCCCATAGTATGAGCGTAATTGGCAGCCTCGCCTACGTCGCCGATGACTCGCTTGGCGGGCTGCTGATCCTTGACGTGAGCGCCCCGGCCAACCCCACAGTCCGCGGCGCGTATAACACGCCGGGGACGGCCAATGGCGTGGCCGTGTCCGACAGCCTGGCTTACGTCGCCGACGGGGAGAGCGGCTTGCAGATCATTGACGTGAGCAACCCGGCCAATCCCGCGCGCCGCGGCGAGTATGACACGCCCGGTGATGCTCAGGGCGTGGTCGTGGCCGGCAGCCTGGCCTATGTCGCCGACTCTTTCGGCGGAGTGTGGATCATAGACGTGACCGCCCCGACTCGCTAATCCGATCGCGTGGGGCCTGTGAACAGGAATCCCAATGCGAACGATGTTTCTACCGCATAGAACACAAAGCGCGCCAAGGCGCCGCTAAGCCGCGACGTTTTGCCGTTTCTTTGTGTTCTATGCGGTCTTCGTGACTCTTCCTGTAACGATTCCGGTGACAGCGAGACTGCGTAGGCAGTCAAAATGCTGTCATCAATGAAATCAGGAATCAACAGGGAGAAAACTGAGCATGAATACACCATCCACCCAGACTAAGCAGGAAGTCGCCACGTTGGGCGGCGGTTGTTTCTGGTGTTTAGAAGCCGTCTTCGATGAAGTCAAGGGCGTGACCGATGTCGTATCCGGTTATGCCGGCGGCGCAGTCAAGAATCCAACCTACGAGCAGGTGTGCAGCGGCCGCACCGGGCACGCGGAAGTCGTGCAGGTGACGTTCGATCCGGCCGTTATCAGCTTTCAGAAGATTCTGGAGATTTTCTTCACGATCCACGACCCGACCACGTTGAATCGCCAGGGCAATGATGTCGGCCCACAGTATCGCTCGGTGATCTTCTTTCACAGCCCGGAGCAGCAGGCGGTTGCGCAGCAGGTCATCCGTGAGTTCAACACGGCCGGGGTGTGGGATCGGCCGCTGGTGACCGAGGTCACGCCCGCGCCGACGTTCTACGCAGCCGAGGATTATCACCAGGAGTACTTTGCCCGCAACCCCTCCCAAGGCTACTGCCGGGTCATCATTGCCCCCAAGGTGACGAAGTTCCGCCAGAAGTACGCTGATCGGCTGCAGAAAAGCTAACGTGGTGTCGTCTACGCTGCGGACATCTTGCGCAGGCGACGCCGGCTAGTCATTCGTTTTCACACTGGGTGGCGGAATAAGCGATTCGATCATGCTTTCCAATGTCGCCAGTAAGGGCGGTAGGTCATCAGTAATCGTATCCCAAACGCGATCCATGTCAACGCTATAGTAGGCGTGAATCAACCGGTGACGCATGCCCACGTGACCTGCGCGGCCGCTTCTCCGACGATTTCGATGCATTTGACGAGCGACAGCGCCAACATGCGGTCATGATCAAGGTCTTCACGGCGCCGATGCTCTGCAAAAGCAATCGCTTCGCGCGCGGCGTCGGCCATATGACGTAGGCGGACGAGGTTATCCCTGAACATACTGCGGTTCCGCTTCTTTTAGGACTTGATCACGAAAGTAGAGACTGAGATCGGCAGGTGTACGAAGATCAACCTTGCGACCAAGCAGTGCGCTGAGTTCAAGCTCAAGTCCGGCTAACCGAATCAGCCCAATCCGATAACCTGTCTCGAACTCCACCAGTAGGTCTATGTCGCTATTCGGTGTCATTTCGCTACGCAAGGCCGAACCAAACAGCGACAGCCGCTGGATATGGTTGTTACGACAAAAATGGCTGATCTTCTCAGTCGGTAAGTGAATCCGTTCCATTGACATACGACAAACCACCCTTTCAGACACACAGGGAACCGCAACTGCCTAATTCCCCACGTACTTCGCATACAGCGTGCGCGCGACGTCAGGATCGCTCGTGCCGGCGATGATGGCGCGGCCGTCGGGGAAGATAGTGAGCAGGTACCCGTCAATGTCGGCCTTGAGCAGGTAGGCGTTGACGCGCACCGCGCCCAGCGGCTGCAAGACCTGCGCCAACCGCGCCAGGTTGAGTACGGCCGCCTCCTCAGCGCCGCGGTTGACGCTGATTTGCACGGCGTTGCGGCCGCACAAGGTGATGCTGTGCGTGCCGCGCATGGCGTTCAAGAATTCATAGTCGTGCTGACCACAGGCGGGGCAGTCCGCGCGCGGGCCTCCCAGGTCAAACACTTCCAACGAGTTATCCCACAAGTCGTAGTGCAACATGCCCCTGTTTGGCTCGCCAAACTGCCCCAGGCGCTTGAGCGCCTCGCCGGCTGAAATGGACGCCACCACGGCAACGGCCGGCCCGAGCACACCGGCCGTGTCGCAGGTGGGTGTGGCGCCTGGCGCGGGCATCTGCCCCATCACACAGCGCAGGCACGCGCTTTGCCCTGGCACGATCGTCTGCGAGACGCCGTAGGAGCCAATGACGCCCGTGTAAATCCACGGCTTGCCCAGCTTGACGCAGGCGTCGTTCAGCAAGTAGCGTGTCTCGAAGTTGTCGGCGCCGTCCATCACCAAATCCACGTCTTGCACGAGCTGCACCACGTTGCCGGGGTTGACATCGGCTACCACGGCTTCGATCTCGATCTCGGAGTTGATGCGCCGCAGCTTTGCCGCCGCGGCCGCGGCCTTCGGCAAGCCCTGCCGCATATCCTCCTCGTCGAAGAGCAGTTGACGCTGCAGGTTGTTCAACTCGATGTAGTCACGATCTACCACGCGCAGATGCCCTACGCCAGCGCGGGCCAGGTGATTAGCCATCACCGTGCCGGTGGCCCCGCATCCGATAATGACCACGCGCGCGGCCAACAGCCGGCGTTGACCGGCTTCCCCCAGGCCGCTGAAAATGGTCTGGCGCACATAGCGCGCCAGCGAATGATTTGTCGTCTCTTGCATAGAACACCATCTCCGACGCAAAACAGCGTGATAGCTGCATTGTATCACATCCGCCCGCCACTGGAAACGCAGAGGCCCTGGCGCAGCGCCAGGGTTCAGGTCAGCCAAACCAGCGTCTATACTCATCTCAACCACTTGAGGTAGATTGCGCCCCGCCGCCAGTTGCGGTACAATTCAAGAGTGGAGGTAAGACAATGATTGGTTTACAGGATCCAGGTCTCATCGAACGAGTGCGCCAAGTGGCGTTCATCAATAATCGCGACGAGACGCACCTTATCTCTGAAGCAGTGGAATACTATTTGGCCCAGCTCGACTATGCAAAAATTGATGCCGAGACCGACGCGTTTCACGCAATGTATCATGATCTCGAAGCTATCTACCCTGGCCAATTTGTTGCGATTCATCAGGGGCGTTTGATTGACCATGACGTAGATGTCGTTAGCCTGGAAAAGCGGGTTCGGGCACAACTAGGGCGAGTCGCTGTGCTGGTCACACCGGTTGCACAAGAAAAGGATCTTCTTTTCGTAAGCTCTCGTGTGGAGCATCTGGATGTACCGCTATGATACAATTTCCGTACGACAAATCGTACGTGCCCCCAGTACCCGCATGCCGAGTTTCTCTGGTTGCAACACAGACAGGGCAAACCGTTGGACCCCTAGATGCTATTCTGGACACAGGTGCTGATGGTACTTTAGTCCCTCGGCACTATCTTGAAGCGATTGAAGTTCTTCCCGTCAGAAAAGTAGGCATACGCAGTCAGTGGGGTGAACGCCGCATTGTATATCTTTTCCTGGTCACCTTGCGACTCGATGATTTTGAGCTTCCTGGAACTTATGTGGTCGGAGACGACAAATCGCAAGAATTAATCATCGGACGTAATGTGCTCAACAGGCTTGATATCTGGCTGCAAGGCGATCGGCAACTGAGTCACCTGGCAGTCAGTCACGGTTGATCTGCACGCAATTCGTACGACGCGACCTGTGAATCACAGCGCGATCAAGGTCGCGCGAATCCAAGAGAAAGGACAAACTTCGTGCGCTATTCACGTATTCTGCTCAAATTGAGCGGCGCAGCGATGGCCGGCGACAAGGACTTCGGCTTCAACCCGACGGCGCTCAACTACATCGCGGATGAGGTGTTGAAGCTGCATAATGCCGGCATTCAGGTGGGCATTGTGATTGGCGGCGGCAACATCTTTCGCGGCAATCTGGGCGCGCAATGGGGCATCGAACACGCCGAGGCGGATAACATCGGGATGATGGCCACGGTCATCAACAGCCTGATGCTGCGCGGCGTCCTCACCAGCCGCGGCAACGCCGAAGTGCGGGTCATGACGGCCATCCCGATTGATACGGTGGCCGAGCCATTCATCCGCCTGCGCGCCATCCACCACATGGACAAGGGCTATATTTGCATCTTCGCCGGCGGCACCGGCCAGCCTTTCATGACCACCGACTACCCGGCTGTGCAGCGAGCGATTGAGGTGCGCGCGCAGGCCCTCCTCTCAGCCAAATCAGGCACTGATGGCATCTACACCGCCGACCCCAACCAGGACCCCACGGCCCGTCGCTACTCGGAAATCAGCTATGACAGCGTGGTGCGCCAAAATCTGCGTGCGCTCGACCAGGCCGCAGTGCTCCTCGCGCGCGACAACCGCCTGCGTCTGCACGTGTTCAGCTTCGATCATCCCGACGCCATGTACCGCCTGTGTCAGGGCGAAGACGTCGGCACACTCATTGCCAACGTAGATCACGACGTGCTGGCCTGACAACCCTGGGCAGATCCTGGGTTGAGGCCGCAAGCAGCCCAGCTTCATATCGAAGCAAGCTCGATCGGACCGCGCTAAACCCGACTTCTGCTAGAAGTCGGGTTCCTTTTTGTAATAAACCGCCTGGGCGCGAGACTAACCATGAGCAGCAGCCGTCCAAACGGTCATGGGCCATGAGTTTCCAATTGCCTGAGGAGAGGTACGATGCAAAAAATTCCGACAATTCCGTCGTCTGAGATTACCCCGGAACAAATCTATCTATCGCGGCGCAAGTTCATGCTGGGCATTGGCAGCCTGGCGCTGACTTCGGCTGTGTTGGCGGCTTGCGGGGGCGCGGCGCCAGCTTCACCTGGCAACGAGGCGGCGACACCGGCCGGTACGCCAGAGCCAACGCCTGATCTGCGCCAGGAGCTGACCAGTTTCGATAGCATTACTACCTATAACAACTACTATGAGTTTTCCACCGACAAAGCAGGCGTCGCACCCCTTGCGGCGAATTTCCGTACGCGCCCGTGGACTGTAGAAGTAGGCGGTCTGGTGGCCAAGCCGACTACGTTCGGCATCGAGGATTTGCTGCGCCAATTCACCCAGGAAGAGCGCATTTACCGCCTGCGCTGCGTCGAAGCCTGGTCTATGGTGATTCCCTGGCAGGGCTTCAGTCTGCGGAAGCTGTTGGAAGCCGTGGAGCCGACCGCGGCGGCCAAGTACGTGCGCTTTGAGACACTGCTCGATCCCGAACAGATGCCTGGACAGAAGGTCGGCTGGTATGTGTGGCCCTATGTCGAAGGCTTACGGCTGGACGAAGCCATGCACGACTTGACCATCTTAGCCACCGGCCTTTATGGCAAATCGCTGCTGCCGCAGAACGGCGCGCCGCTGCGCGTGGTTGTGCCCTGGAAATACGGCTTCAAGAGCATCAAATCTATTGTCAAAATTGACCTGGTTGCGGAGCAGCCAACCTCCCTGTGGATGGCGGCCGCCCCAAACGAATATGGTTTCTACGCCAACGTCAACCCAAGCGTCAACCATCCGCGCTGGTCGCAAGCCAGTGAGCGCCGCATCGGTGAACTCTCGCGGCGCAAGACCCTTCCGTTCAACGGCTATGCCGAACAAGTGGCGTCGCTCTACGCAGGCATGGACTTGCGCCGGTTCTATTGAGGCTTGATTGAACGATGACACGTTGGTTAAGATGGGGCGTCCATATCGCGGCGCTGACGCCGCTGGCCGTGATTCTGTACCTGGCCTGGCAAGGCCGGCTGACAGCCAATCCGATTCAAGACATTACCCTGCGCACGGGTCAGACCGCGCTGGTGCTGTTGGTCCTCTCCTTGTCCATCACCCCGCTATACACGGCTTTCACGATCAAGGAATTGCTGCCCTTACGCCGCCGGCTGGGGCTGTATGCCTTCTTCTATGCCATGCTGCATTTCTTGATCTTCATCGGCCTGGATTATGGCTTTGACCCAGAGCTGCTCAAGGAAGCCATCTTCGAGAAACGCTACGCCCTGGTGGGATTTGCGGCTTTCCTCATCCTGCTGCCGCTTGCCGTCACCTCGACCAAAGGTTGGATGCGGCGGCTGGGCAAACGCTGGAAGGCGTTGCACCGCTGGGTTTACGTAGCCGCGGTCTTGGTTATCGTGCATTACGTGTGGCTGGTCAAATCAGACATTCGGACGCCCTTGCTGTACGGCGCGGTCGTTGCCATCCTGCTGATTCTACGCGCGCCGGCGGTGGCGCGGCGGGTGCGCCAGTTACGCCAGGCCAGGCGCGGTCACCTGCCGCGGCGGCCACCGACTGCAACGGCGGCGCCAGCGCCGCATCAGTCTGGCGGGGAATAATAGTAACAAGAAAACGACCTGCTTTGAGAGCAGGTCGTTTTTGTTTGACTTCTCAGAGACGGCTGCGTATTACGGCAGCATACTCAGCGGGTTACGGTGGGCGCCGCGCACGCGCACTTCGAAGTGCAGGTGCGGCCCGGTCGAATTGCCCGTGCTGCCCACGTTGCCAATGATTTGGCCGCGGGTGACAGAGTCGCCGACCTTGACATTGAACTTGCTCAAGTGCGCATACAGCGTCTGCATCTGATTTCCGTGGTCAATCACCACGTGGAAACCATAGCCGTAAGGACTCCAACCAGCAGCGACTACGTAGCCTGAGTCGGCTGCTTTGACTGAGCTGCCCGCAGGCGCTGCCAGATCAATGCCGGGATGGCGGCTCCAGAAGCGCTGTGTTATTTGCGCTCTGATAGGCCAGGCCAGAGCGCCCGTTCCCTTACGAGCGCTGCTGGGGGCGGTTGTCGTGTAATTGACCACCTTGGCCACGTAGGGTTTTTCGCCGCCGGGCACGATCAACATGCGCCCAACGGCCAAGGGTTGATTGATGTCGGTCAGTTGATTCAAGGGATAACCAACCACGGCGCTGGCCGGGACTTTGTATTTCTTCGCAATGCTGGTTACCGTATCGCCCTTGACGACCTTGTGATAGACGCCGCTGACCGGCAGCACCACCAGTTTTTGTCCCAGGCGCAGCAGATCAGGGTTGTCTTCAAGGCTGGCATTCGCCCACAGAATCGTTTCTGGGGAAACGTGGAACCGCTGAGACAGATCAAAAACCGTATCTCCCAGCGCAACCGTATAGGTAATAACATCTAAGCGCGGGCGATCCGGAATCTGCGTGAAGGGAATCGCATTGCGGATGAGGGTGTCACGGCCAAAATAGTTGTTGCCGCCGCGTGCTTCCAACTCTGCGTCTGTATTCGCAACTTCATTGGTTACAGACACGCCGGTGGGCAAGTCCCACTGGGGTAATTGAACGCGGCTGAGGGCCAGAACAAGCACGGCAACCAACAGCAAGGCCAAGTGTGACGCTAGACGGATAATGGATGCAGATTCATGTAGGGGATTGATTTGCGACCTAAACCCACGCCATAAGCGGACAATTGGTCTAGGAATCACGCCACCGTCGTTTGAATCAGGCAAAGCATCAGCGTCGGCAGTAGCACTATTCGATTGCTTTGGCATTCTCTCCCATCTCCACCCTACAAGCTCCTACGAGCGAGGGAAGATTTCTTGGGGTCATGTCATTGAGTATCAACGGCTGCAGCCTTTGGCGGGGACCCAATACGAAAAAATTATACCATTGGCAGCGAAAATGGCAAAATCGCCGCGCGGACATGAATGGAAATTCATTTTGACCCGTGCAGGTGATCGCGTGGGAGCAAGGCGGATCTAGAGCGATTCTTTATGCAAGGTCGCCAGGAATTCTTTGTTCGAGCGCGTGCGGGCCAGTCGTTCCAGCAAGGGGATGATCGCATCGGGACCGCCTCCGATAGCATCCAACATCCGGCGCATGGTCCAAACCCGCGCCAGGGTTTCAGGCTCCAGCAAAAGTTCTTCGCGACGGGTGCCAGAGCGTTCGATGTCGAAAGCTGGGAAAATGCGGCGTTCGGCCAGGCGACGGCTGAGCATCAATTCCATGTTGCCGGTGCCCTTGAACTCTTCATAAATCACGTCATCCATGCGTGAACCGGTGTCAACCAGGCAAGTCGCCATGATGGTCAGGCTTCCGCCTTCCTCAATCGTACGCGCGGCGCCAAAGAAGTGCTTCGGTGGATAAAGCGCGGCTGGGTCAATACCGCCCGAGAGCGTACGACCGCTGGGCGGCACCGTCAGGTTGTAGGCGCGCGTCAAACGCGTGATCGAGTCGAGCAGGATCGCGACGTCTCGTTTGCCTTCGACCAGCCGTTTGGCGCGTTCCAGGGCCATCTCGGCCACGCGCACGTGGTTGGTGACTGGTTCATCGAACGTCGAACTAACCACTTCCGCCTGCACCGAACGATCCATGTCGGTTACTTCCTCAGGTCGTTCACCGATCAGGACCACCATCAAGTGCACATCAGGGTGGTTGATGGAAATGCCATTGGCAATCCGCTTGAGAATGGTCGTCTTGCCCGCTTTGGGCGGCGAAACGATCAGTCCACGTTGACCGCGGCCGATTGGCGAGGTGAGGTCAATCAAGCGGGTGGCCAGCAGGTTTGGCTCGGTCTCTAGGAGCAGCTGCCGGTCCGGGAAGATGGGAGTCAAACGCTCGAAGACTGGGCGCTGCTTGGCTACTTCAGGATCAAGGGCATTCACCGCTTCCACTTTAAGCAGGCCAAAGTACTTCTCAGTGTCTTTGGGCGGGCGCACTTGCCCAATCACCAGGTCGCCGGTGCGCAGGCCAAAGCGTCGAATTTGAGATTGCGAGACATATACGTCCTCCGGGCCAGGCAGAAGATGGTCCGCGCGCAAAAAACCGATGCCATCCTGGACGATATCCAGCACTCCCCCGCCAAAGATATAGCCTTGCTGTTCTGCGTTGTGACGCAGCAGGGCCATGATGAGGTCGTGTTTCTTCAGGCGCGAATAGCCGGTCAACCCCATCTCCCGCGCCATCGTTTGGAGTTGTTCAAGGGTTGAATTTTCAAGATCAGCAAAGTTCACGGTCGGAGTCTCCATGTGCGAAAGTCGCTGCAGTCTGCCAGAGGGCAACGTGCACGGTCAGACTGTGCCACAAGAACCACGCCTGTGGCCTATTCGCCTACGTCGAAGCCAGGACTAGAGTTGTTGCGGGGCGTAGTCAAAACGCACTCATAAGATCAGATTGCGCACCCAATCACGGTTGGTGCGGAAGCAAGGCTCAGATAAGAGCGCCGCCACAGTGAGCAGCTGCTCAGCAAAAATCAAGGGATAATGGCATCTACAGAGGGGGCGTCCTCGAAAGAATTTATCCGCCGATCCTATTCACATGGTCTGGCGAGAGAAGGACGCTCAACCTGTCGCAGCACAAGAGGCCTTATTCAAGAAAGCAGCTTATACGAACGCTGCGACGCACACTAATTTGTGCTAAATTGATTATAGCATTTTGTACACAAGTCGTCAAGTAGTCTTTTTGGTTTTTTGTTTTTTCTAATGCGTTGTTTGTTTGTCGCCCCAGGTGAATCTCGTCAACCAGGCTGACCCAAACAACGCGAGAAGCCAATGACGCCGAATAGCGCCTAGTGGGCGCCGACCAATGTAGCCCAATAATAGACTACCGGCACCACAAACAGCAGACTGTCAAGCCGGTCCCAGATGCCGCCATGCCCAGGAATCAAATGGCTGGAGTCTTTGGCGCCCATCTGCCGCTTGACCATAGACTCGGCCAAATCGCCGAACGGCGCAATCAGACAGACCAGGCCGCCCAGCGCGGCGCCCGCCCACGGCGTTTGGCCTACTAGCCACGGGCCTAACAGCGCGCCCGCGGCGGTCCCCACCAACCAGCCGCCGATGGCGCCTTCCCATGTCTTTTTGGGGCTGTGCCGCGGCCACAGTTTGTGCCTGCCCAGGGCGCGACCGCTAAAATAGGCGCCGGTGTCAGTGATCCAGGTCAACAGCAGCGCCACCAGCAGCCAAGGCAGGCCCTGGGGCAGGTTTCGCAGAGCAACAAAATGGTTGAGCAAGAGACCAAAGTAGAACACGCCCGCCAGAGTCCACGCCCAATCAGTGACTGGAGCCTGAGTGGTGCGAAACAGCGCGGCCGACAAGGAAATCAGAATCAACGCCGTGAGCACCAAGCGCAAAGACCAGGCCTGCGCCCAATAGGCTTCAGCAATGATGATCACGATGGCGATCAGCCCCAGCCAGCGCAGCGGTGTGTGGCCGCCGTGGGCCAGGAGCGAAAAATACTCCCAGCCAGCCAGCGCGCCGGCCAGCAGCATGAGGCCCAGGAACCACAAGCCCCCCAGGTAGGCAAGGCCAATCACCAAGGGCGCCAGCACCACCGTGCTTAGAACGCGGTCACGTAGCATGTCAGCTCGTTGTCTGCGATGATGAGATGACTGAAGTCAGGCGATCTTCACTTTTCCAAAGCGGCGATCGCGATCGGCAAAGTCCTGCAAGGCGCGTCGCAGTTCTTCCTTATCGAAATCAGGCCAAAAGGTAGGCGTCGCGTAATACTCAGCATAGGCGGCCTGCCAGATCAGGAAGTTGCTCAGACGGTACTCGCCTCCCGTGCGAATGATGAGGTCAGGGTCTGGCAAGCCGCCCGTGTACAAGTAGCGAGCAAAAACCTCCTCAGAGACTTCCTCAGGCTTGACGCCATCCTGCATGATATGCCGTACGGCATCAATCACTTCGGCGCGGCCGCCATAATTGAAGGCGACATTGAGAATGATGCGCTGATTGTTCTTCGTCAACTCCAGCGCATCACGTATTTGCTGCTGCAGGCCCGGTTCAATCCCGGCCAGGCGACCGCTGTGTCTGATCTGCACACCGTTGGCGTGCAGTTCTGATAACTGACGACGGATACTTTCACCAACGAGCTTCATCAAACCGCTGACTTCCGCCTGAGGTCGCGCCCAATTCTCTGTCGAAAACGCGTAGATGGTCAGCGCCTTGACGCCAAACGCGACCGAGGCTTCAAGCACGCGGCGGATGTTGTTGACCCCCGCGCGATGCCCCATCAAGCGCGGCAATCCCCGCGCCTGCGCCCAACGCCCGTTGCCGTCCATGATGATGCCCACATGATACGGCACGCGCGCAAATGTCGAATTTGATGAAGCGTTCGAGGCGTTCGAGGCGTTCAATGAAGGTCCATTCGTCATGGGCTTGGTCTCATCCCTCTCGATGCGGCGAGAGGCCACACAGTAACATCCGCTTTACACTTCCAGGACCTCGGCCTCTTTGTCACGGCCGATTTTGTCTATCTGCTCGATGTGGCGATCGGTAAAACGCTGGATTTCATCGCGACCATGACGTAGATCGTCTTCCGAAATGAGCTTCTCTTTCTCGAAATCTCGCAAGTCCTCGATGGCATCCCGACGGATGTTACGCACCGCCACGCGGGCTTCTTCGACGCGGCGATCTACCATTTTGACCAATTCGCGGCGGCGTTCTTCCGTTGGCAGCGGTATCATCAGGCGGATAATCTGACCGTCGCTGGAAGGATTGAGTCCTAAATCGGACTTGAGGATAGCACGCTCAATGGCGCTCGAATCTTTGGGGTTGAAGGGTTTGATCGCAATCAGGCGTGGTTCTGGGACATTGATGGTGGCCAATTGCTGCAATGGCGTTGGCATACCGTAGTATTCAACCAACAGGCCCTCAACCAAGGCCGGGGAAGCGCGACCAGTGCGTACTTTCTTCAAGTCATCGCGTAATGCTTCAGTGGCCTTGTGCATTCGTTCGGTCGTGTCATGAAGCACGTCTTTGACCATGACAATAACTCCCTTGTTGGAAATCTTGGCTACATGTCTGAAGGCGCAGCGGAGAAGGCAATTGCACTATACAGATGCCGAGGAACCGCATGTGGCGGCTCCCCGGCATGAATCGCCTAGTTGCCCAATTCAAAACGAGCGAAGCGACGCACTACGATATTCTCGCCCAGGCGCGCCACCATATCGGTCAACAAGTTCCGAACGGTGACGCCGTCATCCTTGATGAAAGGCTGTTCGAGCAGGCAGGTTTCTTCATAGAACTTTGCCAGCTTGCCCTCGATGATGCGCTCCACGACATTCTGGGGCTTATTCGCATCGTCCAATTGGCCCAGGTATTTCTCTCTTTCCTGCGCCACAACGTCAGCCGGCACGTCCTCGCGGCGCACATAGAGCGGCCGCGCGGCAACGACTTGCATTGCCAGGTCGCGGGCCAAAGCCTGGAACTGATCGGTACGCGCCACAAAATCAGTTTCGCAATTCACTTCGATCATGGCCGCCATCTTGGCGCCCATATGCACGTAACTGCCAATGATGCCATTGGAGGCCTCGCGGCTGGCTTTTTTAGCCGCCGCGGCCAGGCCCTTTTCGCGCAGAATCTCGACCGCTTTGTCCATATCGCCTTGCGCAGTATCCAACGCCTTGCGGCAATCGAGCACGCCGGCGCCGGTCAGGTCGCGCAATTTCTTAATCATGTCAGCGCTAATACTCACAACTCGTTCTCCTCGTTATGCCACGATGTCTTCATCGGCAGCAAAATCAGCGGCAAAATCGTCTATTTCAAGAGCGCCCAGGTCGCCGATGTCCTCACCAGCCTCTAAATCGGCGGCCCCACCCTTGAGGCGATCAATAGCGTCCTGGCCTGTGTATTCATCCAGGGTGTCGGCCTGGCTCACATTGTCCATGCCTTCTTCCGCCGCAATCACCTCGCGCAGGCGGCGCCCCTCGATGACTGCATCCGCAATTTTACCGGCAATCAGCTTGATCGCACGAATGGCGTCGTCATTCGACGGAATCGGGTAATCAATCGGATCTGGGTCCGAATTGGTGTCTACCATCGCAATAATGGGGATGCCAAGCGTGCGGGCTTCCTTGATCGCCAATTCCTCATGATGGGTGTCGGACACGAAGAGGATATTGGGGGGCCGCATCATAGTCTTCAGCCCGCCGATGCGCCGCTCCAGCTTGGCCATCTCGCGCTCGATGTCCAGCACTTCTTTTTTGGGCAAACGATCCAATTCACCGCGGGCCTTGCGCTGATTGATGCCGCCCATATAGTCAATTCGCTGGCGAATCGTGCGATAATTGGTCAGCGTACCGCCCAACCAGCGTTGATTGACAAACGGCATGCCCGCGCGATCAGCTTCCTGGTGAATAGTTTCCTGGGCTTGTTTCTTGGTGCCGGCAAAGAGGACGGTGCCGCCGTCTTTGACGGTATCGCGGACCAACGCGTAGGCTTCTTCAAGCCGGTGCAGTGTTTGCTGTAAGTCAATAATATGAATGCCGTTGCGTTCGGTAAAAATGTACGGCTTCATCTTTGGGTTCCAGCGCCGCGTGCGGTGCCCAAAATGGACGCCAGCTTCAAGCAGCGCCTTCATCGAAATGACTGCCACTGGTGTACTCTCCTTCATGATTGGTTATGTTCGTCCGCCTCTCGACTCCAGCTACCAGACCCGGTGCAGCCCACAGGCACCCCGATAGCCGTCTTTCCAGTCGTGCAACTGGGTAGAGAAACGTGCTTGATATGGGTATAAACCCAAAAAGGGATTGTAACACAGGGATCATGGTTCACCAAATAAACACAGAGAGTTCATGGCGGCCGCAAGAACGAACCAGGGTGCAAGAATTGGATGAAGCGCCTTTCCTTAGGCACAGCGACATGATGCGCAGCGCGGTTACGATTCGGAGCGACGCGACGCCTGTGTCGCGTCATGCACGCGTGATTATGCTTGCCAACCACACCCAATGCCCCAACCTGGTTTGCATGTGTTATAATGCGGCAATGAGGCGCTGATGACGGTAGATCTGGCAACTGGGCTTCTTACAAACCAAGAATGGGTGCAATCACTGCGCGAGCAGCGGACCGATAGCTACGAGATGCTGTGGCGTTACCTCTACAAGGTAACGTACAACCTCTGTACGCGCCGTCTGGCTGACCTACCAGCCGAACGCCAACTCGCCCTGGCAGAAGAGTGCGCGCAAGAGGCCCTGGTTCAAGTGTGGCGCAAATTGGATACCTATCGCGGCGAGGGAGCATTTCTCGCCTGGGTCACACGTATTGCCGTCAACAAGCTCCGCGATCGGCTGCGCCACGAACGCCCGTGGCAAACCAAGACCGAGATAACCGAGAACCTACACCCCACGGTGTCTAACGTCATGCCGGACGTAGGCGCCCTGCTGCGGCAAGGCATGCAGAAGTTGACGCCGAGTGAACGCAGCGTGCTCACAGGGCGCCTTTTTCACGAGCGCAGCAGTGAGGAAATCGCGGCCGCGCTCGGCATCTCACGTGGCAATGAGCGCATTATTTACCTGCGCGCCCGTCAAAAAATCAAGGCTTTTTTTGCCGCCAATGGCTATACGCCGGCTGCCAGGCAAGACCACTCCGACAACGACGCCTCGGGTTCCTGAGGTGAGTCATCGCGCAGGAACGAAAAATCGCCGGGTGGGTATGAATCCGGTTCCTGTAGGCTTGCCTGCTCCACCTCCCGCAAAATCCAACGCAAATCCTCATACTCATGCCAACACGCTGGACACGAAGCGACATGACCGGCGAGATCGGCGATGACTTCTCCATGATCTGCACCGCGCGGGACAGAGATGGCGATCAATTCCAGGCGTTCGCGCACATCGGCGCAGGGCACTTCCGTGTTAGGCGCCGCAACACGCGCGACCTCCAGCCAACACCCATGGGCTTCAAGCGTTTCAGGCAGTTGAATCACGACACGTTCTCCGTACAAACAGCAATGCTGTTAGTGACGTTTTGCACAGGCCCTCTGTTACACGCTGCCCCATACGGCGGCCTATCGCCCCAGGTCAGCGGCCCGTCCGCGGCAACCGGTTGTTGGCCAGCAGTTGGGCGTGGCCAAAGACCATGTTTCAGCGGCTATCACCCTCTGGGAGTCGCGAGATTACGCAGGAACATAGACCAATCTGATCACGTCCTCGCCAATCCGATCATGAGTCATTAGGCGGAGCGGCGGCCGGGGTCCGGCGAAGTATGGCTTGCCGTGACCCAGCACGACGGGATGCAGGTAGATTCGGTATTCATCAATCAGGCCAAGTTTGGTAAGGCTGTGCGCCAGGTCTGGGCCAGCAACCTCGATCTCTCCATCGTACGCTGACTTTAGCTGGCGGATCGCGCCTTCAAGATCGTCCGCAATAAGCCTGGCATTGGGGCCGACCGACTGCAACGAGCGCGAGACGACCCATTTCGGCTGGCTTCGCCACGCCGCCGCGAAGGCCTGTTCCCCTGCATCCCATTCACGATGGTCGTCGTCCCAGTAACGCATGACCTCATACACTCGACGGCCGTACACACTGCCAGTCTGCCCCTGAGCCTCCTCGATGAAGTGGCGAAAGAGCGTGGGGCTTGGCGCGAACGCCATATGGTCAACGTACCCGTCCAGGGACTGGTTCATTCCGAACACGAGCTTGGCCATGTCTACTTCCTTTCTTTGCGCACTGAACGTATTTCCTGCAGGCTAACGCCTATTCCACTGCGCGATCGTCATTGGCGTCGGTCGTTGGGTCAAGTTCCCAACCCTTGATGCGGGCAATCACCGGAGACATGCGGTGGCGTGCGCAGCGCACATCGTAGTCCCAGTACCAGCCGCCGGTTTCAGCCCCAGGCTGTTTCCCAAAACGAAAACGCTTGCGGTAGCGGATGCGATGCGCATGGCACAGGCGTTTTCCACACTGACTGCAAGCGAGCAGCACCTGGCTGAATTCTTGACCGCATACGGCGCAGGTGCGGAAAGCCAGGTCGCCCTGACGCTTACGCTCCCACTGGCGCTGATCTAGAGCCAGCTCCTCACGGCTGCGGGCCGCACAATCAACACAGGCCCACGGGCCAAAAACCGCAGCCAGGTTCGGTTCTAGCGGCTCCTGATGCTCCTTGCACACGGCCAGGTGGCACTGCGGACAGAGATCGCTGGCTGGCTGCCCGCACACATGGCAGGCATCGGGCGCGCCAGGCAGCACCTTGTGATCCCGGTTGGGACGCACGCGCGGCGCGCGTTCCTCTGCAGGGCGAGGCGCGCTAGATCGTGAGGCGAGCCAGGGCCTTCGACCGGTGAGCTGGTTCATGATGCCTCCGAAGGTAAGAATCTGAGCGAGTCATTTCACACTATTGTCTTTGACGTAGGCGCAGCCCCCAGCGTAACACGTGGGCGGCCACGAGCCGATCTTCAAGGGTCTATTGCTAGGGATTCCAAACGTAGCACACATCCAACCACAAAGAACACATGCGGGGGTGGGTGAACACAAAGAAAAGGCAGATCAGGCGCAAATTGGCCGCTTCTTTGCGTTCTTGGTGATCTCTGTGGTCAAGAACCAGGCCACATTGGGAACTACTGGTCTATTGCCTTTTTTCGTTGGGCGGAAAAGCGAAGCCCATTCCGGTTGGCAGTGTAGACGGCGCAGCCCACCACCAGGGGTTGCGAACTTCCATTTTAGTCCTGGTCGTTCTATAATCTGGCCCTGGAGCATCGCGTGAATCTGACATCCCTGTCGTTGACCAATTTTCGCAATTATGCACGGTTGGAACTGGCGTTGAGCAGCGGCTTGACCCTGATCCAGGGCGCCAACGCGCAAGGCAAAACCAGCCTCTTGGAGGCAGTCTATTACCTGGCGACCAGTAAATCACCTCATGCCGGCGTGGAGCGCGAACTGGTCAACTGGTTAGCACGGGAAGATGCCAACCGCTTCCTGCGCGTGCAGGGCCACGTGCGCCACGCCGCGCCGGGCGTCATAGCCGAGCAGCTCGAAGTCATTCTCGCTCCCACCAACGGCTCCACAGCCAGCTATGGCAAGCGGGTGCGCATCAACGGCGTGGTGCAGCGCGCCCTGGACCTGGTGGGCCATCTGCGCGTGGTGCTTTTTCTGCCCGAAGACATCGAATTGGTCAGCGGCGCGCCCAGTGTGCGCCGGCGTTATCTCGACATTGCGCTGTGTCAGATCGAGCCAGACTACTGCCGCTCTCTCAGCACCTACAACCAGGTCATTCAGCAGCGTAACGCCCTGCTGCGCCAATTGCGCGACCGCGGCGGCCACGCGCAGCAATTGACCTTTTGGGATGACCAGTTGGTAAAGCTGGGCGCACATCTCATGCAACGTCGGCAGTGGTTCATCAGCGCGCTGGAATTGGCCGCACGCGAACGCCAGCGCGCGCTCACCGATGGCCGCGAGCGGCTCTACGTCGAATACCTGCCCAGTGTGGACCCTGCGCAGGATCCAGCGCAGGTAGCCAATCAACTGTCGTTGGCCTACGACGTGATTGCGGAAGGTCATAGTCCCTACGCGGCGCGCAGCGCGCGCGAGATTGCCGAGGCCTTCCAGGCGCAGTTGGCCGCGGTGCGCAGTCGCGAGATCGCCGCCGCCATGACGTTGCTCGGCCCGCATCGCGATGACATGCGTTTCCTGGTGTACGGGCGTGACTTGCGCACGTACGGTTCACGCGGGCAGCAGCGCACCGCTACCCTGGCCCTCAAGCTGGCCGAGGTTGAAGTCATGACGCAGACCACGGCCGAGTCGCCGGTGCTCCTGCTGGATGACGTGATGTCAGAATTGGACGAATCCCGGCGCGCCACGCTGCTGCAGGCGCTCGACGGCGTGACCCAGGCGCTGCTGACAACGACCGACTGGAACGATTTCAGCCCTGATTTTCGGCGGCGCGCAACCAGGCTGCACGTGACCGAAGGGCGCGTGGCAGAGGCGCCGCGCGATCAGACTACTGATCGGCCATAAGCCAGGAAAGGCGTGACGATGGCAAACCTACAGGCTGATGTGGTCATCTGCGGCGCAGGCATTGCCGGCATCGCCACCGCGTTCTACCTGGCGACGCGCTACGGCGTGCGCCGCGTTATCCTGGTGGATGAGCGCCCACCCCTATCGCTCACCAGCGACAAGTCCACCGAATGTTACCGCAATTGGTGGCCGGGGCCGGGCGACGCCATGGTCAGCTTGATGAACCACAGTATTGATCTGCTGGAGATGCTGGCGCGGGAGACGGCCAACGCCTTTCACCTCAACCGCCGCGGCTACATTTACGCCACGGCCGATCTGGCGCAGATCGAGCGCCTGGCGCAAGCCGCGGCCGAATCCGCCACTTTCGGGGCCGGGCCCGTACGCCTTCACGGCCCTGGCGGTGGCCGGTCCGCCTACCAACCAGCGCCCGCAGCCGGCTTCGAAGATCAGCCAAGCGGCGCGGATTTGATTACCGACCCGATGCTGCTGCAGGAACATTTCCCTTACCTGGCGCCCAACGTCGTGGCCGTACTCCATGCCCGACGCTGCGGCTGGTTTAGCGCGCAGCTCTTGGGCATGTTGATGCTGGAGCAGGCGCGGGCGTTGGGTGTACGCCTTCTCTCCGGTCACGTGGCCGCGGTCGAGCTGCGAGCTGGGCGGGTCAGCGGCGTGCATATCCAGCAGGCGCAAAGCGCAACGTTGATCGAGACCCCGGTGTTCGTCAATGCGGCCGGCCCGTTTTTGGACGGAGTGGCAAGACAGCTTGGCGTGACGTTGCCGATTCACCACGAGCGTCATCTGAAGATGGCCTTCCACGATCACCGGGGCGTGGTGCCTCGTCACGCGCCATTCCTGGTATGGGCCGATGCCCAGCGCCTGCCCTGGGACGATGAGGAGCGCGCCTGGCTGGCGGCGTCAGCGGAAACGCAGTGGATGCTGGACGAATTCACGCCTGGGGTGCACACCCGGCCCGATGGCCCGGCCGACAGCCCCATCCTGCTGATGCTGTGGGACTATCATGCGCGCCCGGTGGAGATGGTGCTGCCGGCGCCGCTCGACGCCGAATTCCCTGACCTGGTGCTGCGCGGGCTATCCACTATGCTGCCGGGGCTGCGCGCCTATTTTGGCCGCGCGCCCAAGCCCAGCCTGGACGGCGGCTATTACACCAAAACGCAGGAAAATCGCCCCCTGATCGGCCCCCTCGGCGCGCCGGGCGCCTACGTTATTGGCGCGCTGTCTGGCTACGGCGTCATGGCTGCGCCAGGCGCCGGCGACCTGCTCGCGCGGCAGATCAGCGGGCAGCCGCTGCCCAACCACGCGCGGTGGTTTTTGCCCAGTCGCTATGAAGACCCTGCCTACCAGTCTCTGCTCGCCAATTGGGGCGCCACCGGGCAGCTATAACACTCCTCGTGGACAGCATCAGTCATCGCCCAACGGGCCGAAGTAGAACAACGAAGTTTCTGGATCCACGGCAAAGCGTATGCGCTGCAACATTCCTTCGAGACCAACAAAAGAGGGTAGCGTCCAGATTTCGCCTGGATCGAGTTGGGGAATGAAGACAATAACGGTCAAACTGATGTCATCGCCTTCATCGGCAGCGATTTCTGCCGACATCAGGTAGGTTTGGCCCCGATACTCAATCCCGCGGATGAGCAAGCGAGTCTTCTCAAGTGGATCCGTGAGGGCGAGTTTCAAGGATTCGGCAAGGTCAGGATGGCAAATGACAAACGGAGTTCCCGTGTCTACGGCAGCCATAAGCGGTTGACCTTCAATCGTCAACCGCATCATGAGGCGTCCCGCCGTTGGTTCACCGATGTTGCCAACAAAGTACGGTGTGGCTCCAGTGGCAAATGCGCGTCCACTGTTGAAGTTGAGTAAACCGGGCATGAAAACCCCCCAGTTGTCTATTTCCACACGACATGGGCTACTGTGGCCGAACGAAGGTCGCCGATCTGAGCTTCGAGTTGCTGAATCGTGGGCGCCGCCGAAATGAGTTGACCATTCTTGACTGCAACCCACTGCCCGTAATGCTCAGCACTATGCTTGGCAAACCACTGCGTGTCAGCACGCACGGCTGGATCATGGGTACCGTGGCTTACTTGCGCAGACGCAGGATTCAAAGCCCGTGCGAATTTGTGCAAGCCAAGATGATCAGGATGAAGGGCAGCGCCGTTGCGCGCCAGGGTCTGCGCTAGATAGTGCAGTCCAGATTGAAAAGCCAAGCGAACCACGCGCTCTATGATCTCTGGCGCCTGCTGTAACCAATCTATCAGTGCATAAGCCTCGTGGAATGACTGTTCGTTGCCTGCATCAGACGCGAGCCGCAGACGCGCCAAGACATCGTCAATGGACGATTGCTTCAGTGGGATCGCTGCAATCGGCGCCACATCATGGCTCTCGGTCTGCAAGGGGCTGTCGCCTGTTAGCGCGCCCTGTGGCGTGAGCGCTTTCTTGCCATTGCGTCGTTTCGCGTTGTATATCGTCACATTTCGTTTGCGAACTGTTGCCAGACCCGCTGACTGACTCATCCTCTGCCTCCTTTCCCAACCAATGCCGTACGCCGGGATACGCACCGGACTGACTGGTCCTTTTTGGCGCCTATGACGGAAGTATCCTGTGGCCTACATAGCGTCTGAGGGTTACATCAGATTATACCGCAATCATGCCCCGCGCCGCGAATCGTCAGCCGGGCTACTACCTGGCCTGTAAGCGTCAAGAGACCCGACTTCTCCCAGAAGTCGGGTTTCTGTCATTGCCTTGCCTCCAAGGCTAACGCCATGGTCTTGTACACCAGTTTGGCGACAGTAAAATCGGCCGCATGATAGCCGGGAATAGGCGCCAGTTCCACGGCGTCGAAACCAACGATGTCGGCGTTCTGGGCCACGGTGCGGATCGCATCGAGGGTTTGCCACCAACTCAGACCGCCCGGCTCCGGCGTGCCAGTCGCCGGAATCAGCGCCGGATCGAGGCCGTCCACATCAATCGTCAGGAAAACTTTGTGGCCCTTCACCCGCTCCGCCAGTTCGTCCAGGTATTCAGGGCCGGCATGGACATCCTCGGCAAAGAACACACGCACCGTCTCCGGGTGCGCAGCGATGAAATCGATCTCTTCACGACAAACAGAGCGGATGCCGATCTGCACCAGCGACCCTAACCGATGAAAATGGCGGCCGGCGCAGGCATGGCTGTAAGCGGAATCTTCGTAGCTCGCGCGCAGGTCGCTGTGCGCATCAATCTGCACGGTCAGCAGCGGCGAGCTGTCCGCGCAATGGATTTGCGCCAGGCCGCGCGCCATCCCCACACTGACCGTATGCTCGCCGCCCAAACCCACGACGAACTTGCCCGCGCGGGCCTGTGCGGCCGCCGCTTCCTGGATGGCGTCTACCATGATGAGTGGGCCTTCCATGCTGGGCGCCAGCGCGGGCAGCGTGTGGACGCCCCAGCGCAGCGCCAGTTCGTCATCGAACTCGCGATCCAGCAGCTCGACTTGGGTGGAAGCCTGCAAAATCGCACGCGGCCCGTTGCGCGTGCCGCCGCTGTAACTGACCGTGGCTTCGTAGGGAATCGGCAGCACGACGACCCGGCTGCGCTCATAGCCGCTAAATTCTTCGGCCAGTCCCAGAAAGTTATCTGGCGGCAAGAAGGTGTATCCAGTCATATCTACCTCACACATCCCAGGATTCAGAATCATCCGGCTGATTCTGCCGGTAAGCCGCAGTCAGCGCCGCCAGTAAGCCCGGGCGCTGCTCGTACAGGCGCTTGTGCGGACGCGGCGCATGTTTCGCCAGGGCGTACGCGGTCAAGATGGGCAACGCCAGGGTGCTGTCGGTGTAACAGACGATGCTGTCAGGCAGTTGATCCGGATCCACCTTGCCCCAGGTGACAGCTTCTGAGGGCGTAGCGCCGCTGAGACCGCCGGTGTCAGGGCGCGCGTCCGTGATCTGCACGAAGTAATCATGGCCCTTTTCGTCAATGCCCATGATCTCCTGAATTTGCGGCTCCGTTTGCAGGATGAAATTCTTGGGGCTGCCGCCGCCGATGATCAGCACGGCGCTCTTGCCGCCGCTGGCCTTGGCGCCGTAGACGATGGCGGTCGTTTCGTTGACGTCAGCCTCCGGGTCGAAACCGAGTTGGCCGCCGGCCAGGCGCAGCGCGGCCACGTTCATGCCAATGGTGGAATCGCCTGGGCTGGAAGTGTAAACCGGCACGCCCGCGTCAAACGCCGCGCCCAGTACGGAGCGATGGGTCAGTCCCAGGCGCAGTTCACGCGCGCGCACGTACTTGCCCAGGCGATAGTGCAGTTCGGCCGTGCTCATGCGGCGCTGAAATTCAGGCGCGGCCAGCACGCGGCGCAAGAAGGCATCAGACTTGAGCAGCACCTCCTGATCGAAGACGATGTCGTAGATGCGGATGATTTTCTGCTCACGCAGTTCGACGTCATCCACAAAGGGCGAGGTCTGGAAAAGCTCAAAGCCGAGCGAGCGGTGCAGGTCATGATACAAATTGGCGCCAGTGCTGATGATCCAATCAATCATGCCCGCGTCAAGCAGCGGCACGAGCGCTGCATGTCCCAGTCCAGTCGGCGTCAGCGCTCCAGAAAGCGTGACGCCCACGGTGACATCAGGTTCGAGCATCTTGTTGACGAACAAGCGGCACGCTTCACGCAGGCGCGCCGCGTTGTAGGCCAGGAAATAATCATCCACCAGGTCCACCACGTTCAAGTTGGTCGAGATGGGCTGTGGGTCGAGCTTGCGACCGTACGTCATTGGTATTCCTCCTGTATACTCAAGCCTGCGAAAACGCCGAACCCGTGCGGCGCGGCCGATTTGTCGAGCGCGTCCTGGGCCATGCGCCAACCAGCGCCGCGCGCCAGATTGGCTGCAGGGCTGATACAAAATGGGGATGTCGAGCCTGATGGCCCCGCACATCCCCACTCGTTGGCAACTGCGTGATGATCCTCGGTCGCATGGCCCGCGTGCTGCGCGGCCACCAACGCAGCTCACATCTGCATCAGGCTGCGCTTCATGATGGCATAGTTTTCCAGCGCCTTACCCGCGCCGATAGCAACGCACGCGATAGGGTTTTCGGCGCAGTAGCATGGCACGCCGGTCTCTTTGGTCAACAGCTTGTCAATATTGCGCAGCAAGGCGCCGCCGCCGGTCAGAACCATGCCGCGGTCAATGATATCGGCGGCCAGTTCAGGCGGAGTCTTTTCCAGCGTCGCCTTCACCGTACCGACGATGGCCTGCATCGGCTCCGTGATGGCCTCCGTCACTTCCTCTGATGTAATTGTGATCGTCTTGGGAAGACCGGCCACCTGATCGCGTCCGCGCACTTCCATGGACATGAGTTCAGGCATCATCACCGCGCTGCCGATCTTGATCTTGATCTCTTCGGCGGTCTGGTCGCCAATCAGCAGATTGTACTTTTTGCGCACGTAGTTGACAATGGCATCGTCAATCCGATTGCCGCCGATGCGAATCGCGCTCCAAACGACAATGTCGTACATCGAGACAACAGCGGCTTCGGTGGTGCCGCCGCCAATGTCTACCACCATATTGCCAGTGGGCGTATCAATGGGCAGGCCGGCGCCGTACGCAGCCGCCAACGGCTCAGGAATCAGATACGCTTCGCGCGCCCCCGCTTCGATGGTGGCATCGTGCACCGCGCGACTCTCGACACTGGTCACGCCTTTCGGCGTCGAAATCATCACGCGCGGCTTGAAGAGCGGGTTGCGACCGCACGTGCGGCGGATAAAATAGCGCAGCATGGCTCCCGTGACCACATAGTCGGCGATCACGCCATCGCGCATGGGGCGCGCAACCTCGATGCTCTCCGGGGTGCGACCCAACATGTCGGCGGCTTCCTGGCCGACGGCCACAATTTTGCTGTCACGCGTGGCAATGGCCACGACCGATGGTTCCTGCAGAACGATGCCCCGGCCCTTCATGTAGACGAGCAGGTTTACCGTACCCAGGTCAATGCCCAATAGCTTTTCAAACATTCAGTGTTTCCTTCTCTTGCTCATTCGCAGAGATCAGTCAGGGCGATTATACGGGAAAGCAGACGGCGATGCAAGTTCATGGCATGTCTTCGGGCGCGGTCAGCGCCTGATCGGCGCGCGCTGCACGCTGGCGCCGACGTTTTTCCAGCAGGGTGACGATTCGCGCGTGCCGTTCACGTGAGATCGGATAGAATGAGACGAGCACAATGCCGGCAATGAAAAAAGCGGCCGGCAGGGGGCCGGTCAGCAGGCGAATCGCCCACAGCGCGCTGGCGGGCTGCTGCGCATCCACGACAGCGTTCGCCATGTAACCGGTGGCCGAAAGCGCCACCCCGGTGACGGCGATGGTCAGCGCGCCGACCAATTTCTGGATCAGGGTAATGACGCTGTAGTACGCAGCCTCTTGGCGCTGCGCGCGGCGCAGTTCGTCCCAGTCAATCACATCGGGCAGAATCGCCAGGGGGATGGCATGGGCCGCAGAAACGCCCACCCCGGCCAGCGCCGCCAGCACAAACACCCAATGGGTCTGTCCTGACGGGATGAAACTGAGCGTCAAGAGCACCACGGCCATGAAGGCCATACCCAGTTGATAGGCTCGCGGCTTGTCCAACTTGTGGGAAACCCATACCCACAACGGCAGCGCCAATACGCCTACGCCAAACAGGAGCAGGAAGATCATGTCACGCGCGCCGCCGGCCAGGCGGAAGTAGTCGCGAATCAGGAACACCAGGACAAATTGAATGAGATCAATCGGCATCCAGGTCAGCAGATAAACGCCGGCGGCAATTAGAAAAGCCTTGTTGCTGGCTGCCATGCGAAACGAATCCACCAGGCCGGGCGTGGGCAGGTCTTGAAACTCCGGGCGCTCGCGCACCGTGGCAAAAACCAGCCAAACAGGCAGCACGCTGGCCAGGCCCAGGATGGTCGCCATGGCGAGATACGCGCCGTGGCGCGTCACGGTGCCAGCGCCGGCGATGGCATCCACAATCGCCAGCGGCGCCACGGCGCCCAGCAGTCCAAAACCAATGGAAAAGGCCATGCGGTAGGAGTGCAATGACGTACGTTCGTCGTAGGCAGGCGCCAGTTCAGGCGTCAGCGCAATGTAGGGCACGTTAACCAGGGTGAAAAACGTGTCGAACAGGACATACATCGCGGTGTAGTAGATGAGCAGTGTGGTCTGGTTGTGCGTCGCGGGAATGAGCCACATCAAGATGAAGGTTAGGCCAAAGGGCAGCGCGCCGAACAGCAGGTAGGGACGACGGCGTCCCCAACGGCTGCGCGTACGATCGCTGAGCGTGCCAATCACCAGGTCGTTGATCGCGTCCCAGATGCGCCCCAGGCCGATGGAAACGCCAGCCAGCCGCGGATCAAGCCCAACGACGTTGACCAGGAAGTCCAGGTAGAGCAGCGCCAGAGCGGTCGAGGTCAGTGAGAAGCCGGAATCGCCGGCGCCATAGATGATTTTCTTCCAGGTAGGCATGCAAGATCCGTTTTTCCGGGCGCGCAAGGCCGCGGCCCAACGCTTCTACTTGACCGCAAAGAACGCACCGATGCGGCTGATAGCCGCGCATCGGCCGGTACTTTGCATACACCCATCGCGCCTGCGTTCCGCGTGGTCGAGCGTACGCACCGTTGGCTGCGGCTGGCCGCAGCCGGTCTGACAACCAGGTTCAGGAGGCCGCCTGAGCCAACGCTCAGAATACCAGCGTTTCTCGGCCGTGCAGCCGATCTTGCACCCGCTGCGCGACCAGCGAGAGGTGAGCCTCATGCTGCACGTAGTTGAGATGATCGGTCTCCACGACCAGGATGGGGCAGAGCGTGAAGCCGGCGATCCACTGTTCGTAAAGGTCGTTCAAGCGCGCAAGATAAGCGGGCGCCATGCCCTGCTCGTAGTCGCGGCCGCGCTGGGCAATGCGATCGAGCAGGGCCGGCGCCGAGGCCTTGAGGTAGACCACCAGGTTGGGCGGCTGCAAGAGCATGGTGAGCGTGCGAAACAAGTCGTAGTAGGTTTGCCAATCTCGCTCGCTCAGATGGCCCTGCAGATAGAGATTGCGGGCAAAAACTTCGGCGTCTTCATAGACGCTGCGATCCTGCACCACCGACTGCCCATGCTGCAAGAGGTCAAAATGCTGCTGCAAACGTCGCGCGAGGAAGAAGGTCTGCGAATGGAAGCTCCACCGCGGCATGTCCGCATAGAAATCGGCCAGGTATGGGTTTTCATCCACCGCTTCATAGACCGGTTCCCAGCCTAAGCGGGCGGTCAACAGCGCGGTGAGGGTGGATTTGCCAACGCCGATGTTGCCCGCGATGGCTACAAAGTATTTGGTGGTCAAGCCTTGCGGCATCGTCTGCCTACTCCTTGTCCCAGCCGAAGTTCAGCCCGCTGCGGTTGAAGCTGCTCAGGTGCACGGTGTAGCTGGCGATGAACCAGGAGCTACGCCCGATGGGCCGCGTCCACACGCCGGGCTTGGGGAAGGCGCTGTCGCTTTGACGTGAGTTGACCGAAACACAGTAGGTTCCAGCGGACAGTCCGCTGAAGCTGTAGCGCCCGCTGCTGTCGGTCGTCGTCGTGCTCAGCGTGCGGCTGATGCCGCAGCGGTCGCGCCCCAAGCGCACGGTCATGCCATCCAGGCGCTTTTCAGCCTCATCCGGGCTGCCGTTGCCCCGCCGCAGGCTGCTGCCGGCCGTGCAGTCCGATTCGCAATAGTCTTGCCAAACCACGCCGCTGATCGAGCGGCCGCCGGCCGCAGCATTGGCCGTGTCCGCTGCGGCGGCAGCCGTTAATCCACTGACCATCCCTAGCGATGCCAACAGCACCGCCATCACCATCAGACTGACGTAACGATTCGACTTCATTTGACACCTCCACGAGAAAATCAGCCCGATCAGAGAACCACCACACGTCGGGCGACGGGGATTGTACCACAGGAAGATTGAAGATTGAAGATTGAAGATTGCAGATGGTTGATTTTTGCTTTCTTGGCGTTTTCGCAGACAATGGCCAGAGCCCTGTGTTCTGCACTCTGCGCTTTACACTCTGTGCTTCCCACAAGGAGACATTCAGACATGACACTCACGTTGCCGCAGGATGATCGTCGTCAGGTTCTCCAAATGGCGTCGTACGACGCGTTGGCACAGCGCGCCTTCATGCAGGTCTCGCACCTGGTCGAACCGCCCAGCCACCTGTTCTCGCCGACGATGTTGGGTCGCGTGATAGGGCACGTGGCGCGCAACAGTCGGCACGCGGTCGAAACCGCGCCAGGCGGACGAACGGTATGACGTTGCGACGCAAATGGCCTGGTCGCGCCTCCGCGGGCCTGCGCTGGATCATCAGCGCCGCGGCTATGGCGCTGATCGTTCTGCTCTTCCCGCGGCTGGTGGATGTGCCCGCTGCGCTGCGCGCCGTGCAGCAGTCCGATTGGCGGCTTGACGTGTTGGCGTCGCTGGCGTTCGTTGCCGGCTTGCTTGCCTATGCCCAACGGTGGCGGCTGCTGCTGGCGGGCAAACCAGGCCTGGGCGAGACCTTTCAAGCAGCCAATGCAGGGCATGCGGCCAACATCCTGCTGCCTTTTCGTGCAGGCGAGGCGCTGCGCGTGGCGATGCTGGGTCGTGCGGCGGCCCTGCCGTTGGCCGAAATTACCGCCAGCGTGGTGGTGGAGCGCGGCATCGAACAGGCGATGCGCGTGTTGGCGCTGGCCGGCGCGCTCGTCACCGGGCTGCGCCTGGAGCTTGCGCCGGCGGCGCTCATCGGCGTCGGCGGCACGCTCTTGCTGTTGACGTGGTTCGCAGCCTGGGCGCTGGGCCACCAGGCCGACATATTGGCGCAAGGACCGCGCTTGCTTGCCCGCCTGCCGCGTCTCAGCGAAGCGCGCGCGCGGCAAGGGCTGGCCGCGGCGTTGGCCGGAATCAACGACGCCGCGGCGTCAGGCCAGATTCGGCGCGCGCTGGGATGGTCAGTCATCACCTGGAGCTGCTTCTGGGCGTTTCAGATGCTGACGCTGGCGGCGTTGAATGGCGCGGGTCTAGCGACTTCCTCGTGGGCGGCGCTCTGCTTGGGAGCGCTGTTCATCGCGCCGCCTTCCGCGGCAACGCAGCCGGGCATCTACCACGCCGCGCTCGTGGCGCCGCTGGCGCTGCTTGGCTTCGATCGCGCGGGCTTGACCGCGTGGGCGGTCATGCTGCACTTGCAGCAAATGCTGTGGATGATCGGGCTGGCGCTCGTGGGCAGTGGGCTGCAGGTCATCCGGCGGGCGATCTGACCATCGCTCGCACCGCTCAGCCTGTCAGGCCGCCAATCTCCCGCTGCCACAGCACATCAGTGACGCGCTCGATGGCGGTCTTGAGATGACGGCGGTACGTGCTAAAGGGCAGATCGAGCAGCTCAGCCGCCTGTTCCTGGGTGGGGGCCGGGTGCAAATAGGTGTGATACAACACACGGTAGAACTTCACATCGCGCGGCGTCTGCTGCAGCGTATCGGCCGCCTCTTTCAACAAGGTCTGCAGCACGCTAATCCGTTCGATTTGGTTGGCCTGTGGACTGGCTTGGTCGTTGACGACGCGCGAGCGCAGCAGGGGATTGGCCTGCAGCAGGTTGTGCCGCGTCAGATCGCGCAAGGCATCACGCACTGCATTGGCGAACTCGGCCTCGCTCAAGACCATCAACGGCGCCGCGGTGGGCGGCGGCGGGGTCACACTGGCATTTGCGATCTCACGTTCGCCCAACAACGCCAGCCAGGCCAATGGCGGCACGGTGCGCCAATTGTGCCCAAAAGCGCCGTAAACCTGGCTGCCGACATGAAAATCAAGCTCTGGCACGCGCAGCAAATCTGCGTAGGTGAGGACGCCCATCCAAAAATCGGGCTGCAAGCAAGGAAAGATCGTGTAGACGAGGCCGGGCGTGGTGAGATAGTGGCGTACGATGGTCACAAACAACAGGCTTTGCACGGGCGATACGGCCTGGTAGGTGTCGCGCGCCATCCAATAGCGGAAGAGCGTGGCTGATTCGCCTGTGCGCAGGGGCGCATGGCGCTGCACATACGCCCAGGCTTTACCCACGGCCGGGTCAACCTGGGCGTCTTCCGCGCTGATTTGATGCAAGGCGACCATCACGAGGAGGCCGGCCGGCAAATCGCCAGCGGCGGCGCCGTGCTCCCGCGCCACAAGGACCCCCTTAGGCTGGCGTTTGATCCAGTAGGCGGCCAACTGCGCCGACTCTGCTCCTTCGTGCTGTTTTACCAAGGCCAAGATGCCAGGTTCATCAGTGGGACGGAACGCATCCATCATCACATTGCCGCCTGAAGCCTGCCATTCAAAATAGGGGCGAACCGCCGGATTGTCTCGATGCAGGAAAATCAAGTCGAACAGATAGCGCTGCTGCTCTGGTCCCTGGGTGTGCTGCAGGCGGCTGAGATAATAGGTGCGAGCGCGCTTGTGCAGTTCCGCGTACCAGTCAGGATTACGCCAGCGTAGGTCCGCGGCCAGCGAGTCGCGCGCCAGGTCATGGGGAAAGACGCCCTGGGGTCCAGTTTCAACAAACGACAGGCTGCACAGCCAGTCGAACAGGTCATGGACATCGGGAATGCCCAGCATCTCGGCCAAGATCGCCTCAGTCATCAGGCGCACCATGGCGCATGCCTCCAAAGCTGCACGATGGGCCGGCCCGGGCACTTTACGCGCCAACTGCTCCACCAGCGTGCGGACGATGTCGAGCGCAGCCTCCGGTTGAAAGCTAATTTCCTGCCGCTGCGCAAACAGGTCGGCAATCAGCGAAAGCGCCAGCGGATGACCGTGCGTAAAGGTCACGATGCGTTCATGTTGTTCAGTCGGTACGTGCGCCTTGTTCAGATAGGACGCGCTCTCGTCCGGGCTGAGGTTGCGCAGGGACACAACCCTGACCAGACTGCGCCAACCGGGGTCCGCGTGCCAGGCAGGCGAGAGGGGCCGGCGACCAGCGATCACGGTCAAAATGCTGTCAGACCATTGGGGCAAGAAGGTATTACTCAGCCAGTGATCCAGAGGGGCAATCAACTCATAGGTATCCAGGAAGATCACCAGCCGATCCGTCCGCTCGGCCAGCGCCTGCGTGGCCGTGACGCCAGGGGGCAGTTGGAGCAAGAGATGAAGGGCCATCAAGAACGACTCAGGGGTTGGCTCCAGGTTGCGCGCATCGAGATACAACGTGGCAACCTGCGCTTCTTCTGACAACGCAGTCAAGGTGCGCATCAGCGTGGTTTTGCCAATTCCGCCCGGCCCAAAGACGTACAAGACATTAAACGGAAGTTCGTCAGCTTCCAGGGCAGCGCGAAACAGCGCCACTTCGGTGGCTCGTCCAACGAACTGGTTCTGCCGTGAAGCATTCAATCGTTGCGCTAAACGCCGCGACATCGGCAATGCCTCCCCATACTCAAAAGTTGACGCGCTGGTAAGGTTGAGGTCCATTCGAGGTTGTACGTGGGGGGCTACAGGGCTGCTATTGTAGCACGGTCGAAGCAAACATGATAATCAGGACGCACAAGACCGTCGGTCTGTAACGGCGGCATCTGTAAGAATTCTAGCAGCGCGGGGTAATCCAGGCCAGTATACTCATCTCAATCCTGCTGCTTTCATGTCATGTCGGGAAGAATCATGATCAAAACACTCACCTTCGATGGTTCGCGCATGCGCGAGGATGCAGCGCGCCCATTGACCGCTTGGCTCAAAGACCTCGCTGGGGCGTGCGCGCCGTGAAGCGTTGGCGCTTATGGGCTTGGCGGGCTGGCACAAGACAGATCGAGCGCCAGGCTCGGAGATCGGGCAGAGGCATGGCCTTGTTGGCGGCGCTGCTGGTCGTGCTGGGATGGCTGGCGGCCTGTCAGGGCGACAGCAGCACGGCCGCCGAGCAGCGCCAGGCTGCAGCCGTCGCGTCCACGGTGTCGGCAACGCCGGGGTCGGTCGCAACCGCTGCGCCGACCGCAACCGCCGTCATAACGGCCACGGCCGATCCTACGGCCACGGCCAGCCCCACGGCCACCGATACACGCGCCCCAACCCCCACGGACACGGCGACGCCCACCGCTGTGGCGCCGTTTCCAACCGCGACTAGCGCGGTGCAGGCGACGCCCACCGCGTCGTCGTCCGTTGCGCCCAACCAGGCAGCCGCGTGGACCATTGCCGCGATGGCCGCACGCACCTACGGCGGCGGAACGCTGACTGATCGCGGCAAACAAGGGACGGAGCGGGGTTTCACACGCAACTTGATCACTTATGCAAGCGATGGGCTGACCATCTATGGCTTCATGGACACGCCAACGGGGTCGGGGCCGTTTCCGGTGATCATCGTCCTTCATGGTTATGTCGAGCCGTCGCAATACGGCGTCCTGACCTACACCACGCGCTATGCCGATGCGCTGGCGCGCGCTGGGTACATCGTCATCCACCCCAACCTGCGCAACTTCCCGCCTTCGGACGAGGGAGCGGACGTGTTCCGCACGGGGATGACGGCTGACATCTTGAACCTGATCGCCATCGTGCAGACGCAGGGCGGCCAGCCCGGGCTGCTGGCCGCGGCCGATCCGCAGCATATCGGGCTGTGGGGGCACAGCCTGGGCGGCGGGCTGGCGCTGCGCGTCATCACCATCAGCCCGCTGGTCCAGGCGACGGTGCTGTACGCCGCGCTCAGCGGCGACGAGCAGCGCAATTTCGATTATGTCTACCGTGCCAGCGCCGGCCAGCGGGGCGCGGTTGAATACCACACGCCGCCGGAGATTGTGCGCGAGATTTCACCGCTCTTTCACCTCGATCGGGTGCAGGGCGCGATCAGCATCCACCACGGCGCGGACGATGCCGGTATTCCGCTGTTCATCGCCGCCGACTTATGCAACCGCTTGCAGAAGCTGGGCAAAACGGTGGAATGCTTCACCTACCCCGGCCAGGGCCACATCTTCACCGGCCGCAGCGATGATCTCCTGATTCAGCGCAGCCTTGACTTCTTTGCGACCTATCTGCGGCCGTAAGCAGCCGTCCGCTCATTCGGCCCAGCGCCAACTGCTGCTGTCGCGCGCATCTTCGATAATCACGTTATGCGCGTCCAGCGTGGCGCGCAGTTGATCGGCCAACGCCCACTGCTTATCGGTGCGCAGCTTCTGGCGTAACGCGACGAGGTCCGCGATCAACGGCGCCGCAGCAAAGCCGCGCTGACTGGCTTCTTCGAGCCAGATCGCCAGCAGGGCCAGCATTTCACGCACCATCAACTCGATTTCATTCGACACGGCTGCATGCAGGCCGGTTGGCGCTGCGGTCTGAATGGCTTCCAGCAGCGCGTGGATGTAGCCAACCGCGCTGGCTGGATTGCGATCCCCGTACAGCGCATGGCGAAACGTATGCGCCACCTCGCTCGCCTGGTTGTACAGCGCAGCCGATGGATCGGTGGGCGCCAGGCTGTCGGCGGCCGGCCGGCGGCCACTGCCCTGGTGGCGCAGTTCGTCGAAAGAGAATGTCTCGCCGCTGGCGAAGACCCGATCCGGCGCGCCATCCAGGGTGCGGATGGTGACCGCGCCCTGACCGAACACGCGGCAGCGTTGGGCGCCCGGCTCGATGATGCACGCGGTAAATTCATCAATGCCCAGGATCACGATCGTGCGCGGCAGCATCTGCTCCAGCTTGCGCAGACGCACTTCGCCCATGAAACAGCGCGAGGTGTCATGGGTCTCGCCGCTGCTGTTGTTCCAGTGCGGCACCACGGCCAGGTCAAGGCCGTAACGGCCCAACAGATCAAGCCCTTCGATCCAGTGCAGATCGAGGCCAACCTTGTAAATCTCGTAGACCGGCAGCGTCCACCGGCCCATGGCGGTGACGGCGGCGCTGGCAAAGACCAGGTGGCTGCCCGATGCCAGTTTGCCGGCCATGGTCTCGAAGACAGCCGTATGACGCCAGGCGCGCACCGCATAGGTGGGACTGCCCGGCCCGGCGAAGAGATAGTTCGCGCGCCGCAGCTTGCGCAGCACCCCTTCCATCTGGCCGGGCGTCGGATAGGTTGTCGTTGGGAAAGAGATCGTGTCCAGGGTCAGGCCAAAATGGGTCGCAAAGTATTCCACGGCGCGCAGCGAGATGCTGTCCACGTTCAACTCAAAGTTGGCCGGTGTGTCAATGAACACCGGCTGCACCGCGCCTTTGATGCCATCCATGATGAGGCGATGCACATGGACCATCGTCGTGGTCATTTCCCCCGACCCCATGAGGGTCAAGGTGCCGGCTGTTTCATTCAGGTGATGCATGGTCCTACTCTCCTGGCAAAAATCCCCGCGCTCAACCTAGAAGGGGCATACGAGTTTGACGAAGGCAGGCGCAGAGAGTCACCGGATGCGCACGCGCACAGACCAGGTGCGTGTGCTGCGGCCGGCGACGGTTGCAAACGCGTTCCAGTCTGGACCGGAGGCGGTGGCCAGGTCATCGGGCATGCCCGTGCACGGTTCCAGTCCCAGGTTGAAGTACGGGGCCGTGCCGGCGCCAGACCAGCCGCCGTAGTTGAGCCACAGCCCCACAAACGGCACCTCCGTAGGATCGAACTCGAAACGCAGTTCCCGCCCGCTCCCTGGATCGCGCAGCGCTGCCCAGCCCTCGGTCAGCGGCCCCACGTACAGTTTGGCCGCCCAGCCAGCACCGTGGGCAGGCACTTGCGTCAAATCCAATTCTCCTGCCCGCGGCCAGGTGAACCGCTCAGGCAATGCGTGATCCGTGGTGCGCACGGGACTGCCCGCCGGCAGCCGCAGCTGCATCCCCGGTCTGATCGCCAGCAGCGGATGGGCGCACCAGAGATAGGCAAACGACGCCTCGCTAAAGTTCGTCAACTCGTAGACCAGATCGAACGCTGGCTCGTCATGCGCCAGTCGCAGCGTGCGCGTCAGACGATACGGAAATTCGTCGCCTGTGGTCGCCAAGCGCAGGCCGTCCGCCGTATCCTCAACATCCCAGGCGTGCGCCCACACTTCGCCATGATCCCGAATCGGGCGGCCGTGCCACGGCGGCAGCGGATACGGCCCCGAGCCAACGGCTGGAAAACATTCATCCCAGCCGCCGATGTCCGCCTCGCGGACGTAGGACGATGTGGCGCCAGGCAGTTGCCAGGGCAGGTAAGGGTTGTGCCAAAGCCACTCGCGGCCGTCGGCATCCAGCAGCGAGGCGATCTTGGCGCCCCAGGTCGGTAAAACGGTCACCGTGCAGAACGGCGACCGGCATACAAAGGCGGGCAGACCGCGATAGGTAGCCTGCACAAAACGGGGAGATTCGCTGACGCGTGGCTGCGTGGTCATGATTTCGCTTCCTCACCTGTTAAGGGCAATTTTGTGGATTACACCGGACAAACTCGTCAAGTTCCAGCAGTGTATGCCATGCCGCACCCTTGCGCAAGTTCGCACTGAGTCCTGCGTGCAGGTCAGATTGGGAGCGGGTCGGGCGATTGAGTGTTCGTCGTGAGCGGCTCACCGCACGGTTCGACAGGCTCACCGCACGGTTCGACAGGCTCACCGCACGGTTCGACAGGCTCACCGCACGGTTCGACAGGCTCACCGCACGGTTCGACAGGCTCACCGTACGGTTCGACAGGCTCACCGCACGGGGCCTGAGCTTGTCGAAGGCCGCTGTCAGGCCCGATAGGGCCTTTCACCTCGTAGCCCGATCCGTTCACGGTCGGGCGGCGTTGGTTGCGCGCACGCCATCCGGTGCAACCCCGCCGGAGGCCAAAGGCCATCCGGTGCAACCCCGCCGGAGGCCAAAGGCCATCCGGTGCAACCCCGCCGGAGGCCAAAGGCCATCCGGTGCAAACCCGCCGGAGGCCAAAGGCCATCCGGTGCAAACCCGCCGGAGGCCAAAGGCCATCCGGTGCAACCCCGCCGGAGGCCAAAGGTCATCCGGTGCAACCCCGCCGGAGGCCAAAGGTCATCCGGTGCAACCCCGCCGGAGGCCAAAGGCCATCCGGCTACGAGGTGCAAGCCCCTGCGGGGCTACGTCCCCAATTTGAAATACACCCCGGAGTCCTGCGTGTAGGTCAGATTGGAGTCATGCGCCGTGACGCCGGGTGCATGCCGACCGTCAGATAACCAGATGCAGTCCAACGTGAAGGATGAGCACTTGCCGCACGGAGATAAACCCATGAGTACTGCTGTTTGGTGGATACGGCGCGACCTGCGCCTGGCTGACAACCCGGCGCTGACGGCCGCCCTGGCCCAGGCCGACCAGGTCATTCCACTGTTCATCCTCGATCCGCACTTGACCGCAGCGCCGACCACCGGCGCTAAGCGGCTGGCGTTCTTGTTCGACGGCCTGCGCGCCCTCGACGCCGACCTGCGCGCCCGGGGAAGCCGGCTGCTTGTGCTGCGCGGCGCGCCGCTTGCCGTGCTCAGCCACTTGATCGAGACCACGCATGCCCACGTGATCGTCGCCCAGGCTGACATCTCCCCGTATGCGCGCCAGCGTGACGCGCAGGTTGCTCAACGCCTGCCCCTGCAGCTGACGCCGGGCGTCACCGTCTTTCCGCCTGACGCCGTGCGCAAAGCGGACGGCGCGCCCTACACCGTCTTCACGCCCTTCAGCCGGGCGTGGAAGGCGCTGCCGCCCAATCTGACCCTGCTGCCCGCGCCGACGGTCATCCCCACGCCGGCCAACCTGGCGAGCGAGCCGCTGCCCATCACGCCGGCCCTGCCGGCGAGCGTGCCCTTTGTGGCGGGCGAAGCAGAGGCGCAGCGGCGTCTGCAGCAGTTTGCCGGCGACGGCTCGACTGAGCTCGCCGAAGTCCTCGCGGCGCCGATCGTGCGCTACCACGAAGAACGCGATCGCACGGACCTGGATGGCACCTCACGCTTGTCGCCCTACCTGCGCTTCGGCATGATCTCTGCGCGGCAGGCCGCCGCGGCGGCGTATGAGATTCTGCACACGGCGCGCACAGACGCCAGCCGGCGCGGCGCGGAGGTATGGCTCAATGAGCTGATCTGGCGCGAGTTCTATGCCAGCATCCTCTACCATTTTCCTAACGTCTTGCACGAGGCGTTCCGGCCCGAGCTGCGCACGATTGCGTGGGATAACAACGAGGCCTTCTTCGCCGCGTGGTGCGAGGGGCGCACCGGTTACCCCATCGTGGATGCGGCCATGCGCCAGCTCGTGCAGACCGGCTGGATGCACAACCGCGGCCGCATGATCGTAGCCTCGTTCCTGGTGAAGGACGTGCTGATTGACTGGCGTTGGGGCGAGCGCTTTTTCATGCAGCACCTGGTGGATGGCGACCCCGCGGCCAATAACGGCGGTTGGCAGTGGACGGCTGGCGTGGGCACCGACGCCGCGCCCTATTTCCGCATTTTCAACCCTGTCCTGCAAGGCGAGAAATTCGATCCCAACGGCGAGTTCGTACGGCGCTGGCTGCCTGAGCTGGCCCGCGTGCCGGCCCGCTTCATTCACCGGCCATGGGAAATGACGCCGATGGAACAGCGCGCGGCTGGGTGCGTGCTCGGCCAGGATTACCCGGCGCCCATCGTGGATCATGGCGCGGCGCGCGAGCGGACCCTGGCCGCCTACCAACGGGCGGGGTGACCCCGACGGCGTTTGCCAACGGCCCGAAACCGTGGTAACGTTTGTCTGACAAGCGAGGTGCCTATGCGTTTCTTCAACACGGCCGGGCCGGTCAATTGTGAGAAGCACTATTGTCTTTCTCCCCTTGAACGGATCAACCTAACTGACGTCTTGAGCCTGATCAGTCAAGAGAAGTACTTCGTGCTGCATGCGCCCCGGCAAACCGGCAAGACTTCCGCGCTGCTGGCGCTGCGCGACTACCTGAACGCGGAGGGCCGCTACCGCTGCCTGTACGTCAACTTCGAAGTGGCGCAGGGCTATCGCGAGCGGATCAATGAAGGCATGACCGCGCTGCTGCAGGAGATGAGCGGCCAGGCGCGGCTGGCCTTGCGCGACGACCGCGCGGATGCCATCGTGCGTGACTTGATCCACCTGGGCGCGCCCTCGCTGAGCGAATTCCTCAACCGTTGGTGCAGCGGGGCCAGCCAGCCCACGATCCTGTTCATTGACGAGATTGATGCCCTGGTGGGCGACCTGCTCATCACGGTGCTGCGCCAGCTGCGCGCGGGCTATCCGCATCGGCCGCAGGCCTTCCCGCAAAGCGTCATTCTGTGCGGCGTGCGTGACGTGCGCGACTACCGCATCCACTCCAGCCAGAGCCAGGAGATCATCACGGGCGGCAGCGCCTTCAACATCAAGGCGGTGTCATTGCGCCTGGGCGACTTCACGCAGCCAGAGGTGGAGCGGCTGCTGCTGCAGCACACGGCGGAGACCGGTCAAGCCTTCGAGGCGGATGCGCTGGCGACGGTCTGGCATTTGACACAGGGTCAGCCCTGGCTGGTGAATGCGCTGGCCTACGAGACCACATTTACGATGCGCGTGGGCCGCGACCGCAGCCGGCCCATCACCGCCGAGATGATCCAAGAAGCGAAGGAGAACCTGATCCTGCGCCGCGAAACGCACCTGGATCAGTTGACCGACAAGCTGAAGGAATCGCGTGTGCGCCGGGTCATCGAGCCGATGCTGCAAGGGTACGAATTGGAGCGTGCGGTCAGCGAGGATGACCTGCGCTACGTGGCCGACCTCGGCCTGATCCGCCGCACAGCCTTTGGCCCACAGATCGCCAATCCCATCTACGGCGAAATCATCCCCCGCCAGCTTACCTTCATCACTCAACTCAACTTCGAGAGCGCCTTTCAATCTGCCTGGTACATCCGGCCCGACGGCCGGCTCGATTTGTCGAAGCTGTTGGCGGCCTTTCAGCAGTTCTTCCGCGAACATTCAGAGAGTTGGGTGGAGCGGTTCGACTACAAGGAGGCGGGTCCGCAGCTGCTCCTACAGGCGTTCTTGCAGCGCATCGTCAACGGCGGCGGCCGCGTCGAGCGGGAGTATGGCCTGGGGCGCAAGCGCACCGACCTGCTGGTGCTGTGGCCGCTGGGCGACGACATGCGCCAGGCGCAGCGCGGTGTGATCGAACTGAAAGTGCTTTACAAATCGCTGGAGGCCACCCTGGCCGAGGGCGTAGCGCAGACCTGGGAGTACGCCGATCGCTGCGGCGCGCAGGAGGCGCACCTGGTGATCTTCGACCGCACGCCGGGCAAACCGTGGGAAGAGAAGATCTTCCGCCGCGAGGAACCGTTCCAAGAGCGACTCATCACCGTCTGGGGGATGTGAGGTGCAGCACTGTTCTGGGCGTTGTCAAGCCATCAGGCCGGTAAATCCAAACGCTCGTCAATCCAATCGCGCAGCAAGGCGCTGATTGTCTTCCGCGCGGCGATCGCTTCGGCGCGCAGGATGTCTTTGGTCAGCGCATCCAGGTGGATCGTTGCGGTCTCGTCTGGCTTACGCGCGGCGGAAAAAGAGACCGTCTCAAAATAATCGGCGGGGTACAGGTAATCCTCCCCTTCATTGTCAATGATCCGCAATTCACCCAGCCGTCGTTCATCCTCGGTTGGCGGCAAGGCTTTGTAAACGCGTCCCACCGTAAGGCTAGCCAGTGCCTCATCGCGTAACGGCTGACCATGAAAGTGAATATAGGCCTTGTTCTTCAGGCAACGTACGTATTTCATGCGACTCTCCGGATTTTGCGTTTATCCTTCTCATCTCTCCGTCCGATACCGGTTGATTCAAACCAATGCAACTCAACCTCCCAGATTTCACCGTTGGCATACTCAACGAGTGCGATTCCTTTGAGCTTACGCCAGTGAACTCTCCGCCCCTCAGCATACGCGCGATTGAGAAAATGGCGGATTTCCACGCCGTTTCCCTTGGCAATGAGCTGGATATTCGCGATGTCGCTGATGACTTGAAATTTCATGCCATGCCCAATTGCGGTCGTGTGGGTTGCTCCTGGTTATCGAAACAGGTCAGGAAGCACATTATACCAACTGGCTGCCAAAGCATCAAGTCGCCGGCGTCGCAACCGTCCACGAGATTGAAGCTACTGGCAACGCTTTTGGTTTTGTGCTATACTCACCAGAAACAGAGCGGTAGAAAGCATGAGCCCTGCCAACCTTGTCAACGTTCTACGGCATCAAGATCACCATGAACTACCATGATCACCTGCCTCCGCACTTTCATGCCGAGTATCAAGACTATGAAGTCATTGTGGAGATAGGAACGGGCAGTGTGACCGGGAAAATGCCGAGACGCGCGCTCAGTCTGATTTGGACGTGGCTTGATGAGCATCACGCTGAACTGGTGGAGAACTGGGAGCGCGCCCGTCGCCGCCAACTGCTAAGCCCGATTGATCCATTGTCATGAGGACAGCCATGTTTGTTCATGTCACCAAGGTCGAGTATGTCGGTGATTACCGGCTCCGCCTCGTCTTCAACAACGACGTCGAAGGCATCGTTGACTTGGAGCCGGAGTTGTACGGCGAGGTATTTGCACCGCTACGAGACAAAACACGATTTCAACAGGTGCGTTTGACCAGCCGCACCATCGAGTGGCCGAATGGCGCCGACTTTGCCCCGGAATTCTTGCTGGAGCAGGTGAAGGCTCAGTCGGCCATGCTCGTGCCGGCTTGATAGACTGACGGCCGGTCGTGGTCCGATGGTTGTTGCGCTTTCTGTGCTGCCGTCGGAGACGTGGCTGGGATAGCTGAGAATCGGCGCTCGCCGCGCGGACGCAGCCGATGGGCGAAGGCTTACGATGAAAATGCGGCGTCATTTGCTATGCACAGCCTGGCTGGCTGTCTGCGCGCTGCTCCTCCTGAGCGCGTGTCAGTCAGGAGCGTCCATCGCCGGCCGCGTATCAACTCGCGCGGCTGAAACCGTCACGCCGGCGGCCGGGCCGGGCGCCCCAGCTTCTTCTGGAACCGTCGTTCCATCTACTGCACCTCCATCATCACCCGGCTCGCCACCCGCCGGCGTGTCTCCAAGCCCGGCAGCAACAGCGACAGAAGCAGCACCAACTCCAGATAGAACTCCTCCTTCAACCGATACTGCAACTCCAACAGGAACTCCTTTTTCTCCAACAGGAACTCCAACCCCTCCTCCAACAGAAACACCACCTCCTTCTGCAACTCAAACTGGAACTCCAACTCCACCACCACTCGCAACAGATACCCCCCCAGTGCCAAAAGATGTAAAACCAGCAAGACCAACGGCAACGGAAACACCCGCAGTATTAAACATCAAACCACCGGAAATTTCCAGATATTCATTGCAACAAGGGTCTGACGGCGGATGGGTTTATAAGGATAAAAGCGGAAAGGAAGTCGCGCATACTGTAACATATTCCTGGGAAGGACTGAATTGGAAAAAAACAATGCAAAAAGGGGCTATTGTGGTGAGCGACGAGAAGCTTATGGCAGATTTGTTGAGAACAGCAAACAAAGGCAGGGGAACAACCGAACTACCGCTTTTCCCATTGTTTATTAATCCGGAAGGACTTGAATTGAGGGAGATCAAAAACATGAAAGACCATATAGTAATTGCTGTTTATGGACAAATTAAGCAAGTTGTTCAACCTTTTCCGGGAGTATCTCCAACTCTTCGCAATGATTTTGGATCTTTTGAAGTAATAGCATTTTCTCCGACAAATGCCGGGAGTTTGAAGTTTTACGCTGCCGATTTTGAAAGTCCATTAAAGCCTTTTTTACAGACTGTAAAGCCTTTTCTCGCACCTCTTGCATATAATTTTTCTGATGATCTTCTTCCGGAAAGCTTCGAAGTTCCGGGAGCTTCTGGATTGATGACCGTAGGGAGCTCTATTGGCGGAAAATCGCTTACTCTTGATAATTTCCTTTCCTTAGGTAATTTTACAGTTGTGGCAGGATAGAGACAGTCTTATTTTTTGCTATTGCTATTTGTTTGGTTTTTGGTTAGTCTGAATATAATGAAACGCAGTCTTGCCATTGGGGTTTGTATCCTGATAATAGTAAATCTGCTGCTTGTTTATTCATATCTCCGCTTAAAACAACAGAAGAAAACAGTACAACCGCACGTTCTTTCTCAGTTTCCCTGTCCTTTGCCTGCTTCGTACTGCAGTTCATACCGCGAAGTGAAAGCGCACGGACAATTTTATGGCATTGCTTGGGATCTGCCGCCAGGCACTCCGGTTCACAGCCTGTTTGCCGGGCCGATCTTTCCGGTAAGGGCGCCGGTTTGGCCTTCGTTTGTCCATCCGGGTTTGTCGCTTGAAAGTCTGGATAAGAAATGGCGCGCTATCTATGTGTTTACCGGGCCTGACGTGATCCGCTACACAGTGGCATGGGCTCCGGGTGAAACACTCCTGAATGCGCGCGAGGGCAGTATCGCCAGTTTTGGGGCCAACCTGGTGCTTAGGATCTACCGGATGGACGCTGAACAGGCGCAGTTACAGACAGGTAAACAGTTGCGTTTTCAACCGTTATGAGAAATCATAAACAGCTATCAACCCTCATTTTTACCATCGGTATTCTGCTGTTTGTGTTGTTTATTGGTGTTACGCACCTTCATGCGTTTGTGCCGTGCGAAGAAGGCGGCTACATTCCTGGCAATGGGGTTTGTGAATGTGGTGGTGATCCTGTCAACTCGCGGGGTATGAGAGCCACGCGTTCGCGGGCATATGGAGCCAGGGAGAGCGTCGAGAATACCTGGTTTCTCCAGTTGTTAGAGATCGACTTGGGCAGTCCCGAAACTGCAATCCGGGTGCCGGTGTCGGCTCAATTTGAGCGTTGTTTCATGGTGATCTAAAAGTCGTTGTTAACGAGTGCGCCCGGTGTCGGGCGCAGACGATCAAGTGAGCTGCTCGACTTGACATGGTGCTTGTCTTGCCTAAAATGGGAGTTACCCACCCAGAGAAGGCGAGAGGGTCAGGTCGCCGACCAGACCACCTCGTCTTTTCGTTATCTTTGGCCTGATAGGTGTCCAGTTGGATGGGCCACTCTGAACCAGTGTCACCGGCGGCGCCCTGGGCCTGGCTGAATAAAGCATGTATCACTCCTTGTGCGCCGCCAGGAAGTGGCGGTCACGTGCGCGATAGCTGGCGCCCGTGATGATCATGATCTGGGCGTTGTCCACGAGGCGATCGAGGGCGGCCGAGGCGATCAAAGGGTCTTGAAAGATCTCAGGCCATTCACTCGGTGCGCGATTGCTGGTTATCAGGATCGAGCCCCGTTCGTACCGTTCGAGGATGACGTCAAACATGTCCTCCGGCGCTGGGGGACGCATGGGCTTGAGGCCGAAATCGTCGATAATCAAGAGCGCAGGCCGCAGATAGGTCTGCAGACGCCGGTCGTAGGTTCCATCAGCGCGGCCGGCGTTGAGATGAGCGAGCATCTTGTGGGCGCTGACGAACAGAACGTCGTGGCCGCGGCGACACGCTTCGTGCCCCAACGCTTGAGCCAGATGACTTTTACCTACCCCGGTCGGCCCACAGATCAGGGTGTTGCGGTGTCGCTGGATGTAGGCACAGGTGGCGAGGTCAAGCACCTGCTGACGGTTGATCGTCGGGTTGAAGCCAAAGTCAAAGGCCTCCAGCGTCCTGTCGCTATGGAATGCGGCGCGGCGCAGTCGCAACTGGAGCTGCTTCTGGGTCCGCCGCTCCACTTCGTCCTGAATGAGCCGGTTCAGGAATTCGACGTAGGAGAGCTTGTCCTGGATGGCCTGCTGGTTGCGCAGTTCCAGCGTGTCAAGGATGCCTGACAACCGTAACCGCTTGAGATGGGTATTGAGTTGGTGCGTTAGTTCCATGACATGTCTCCCAGGCCGGGCAAGAGCTCGTGGGCCGAGCGACCGAAGCGCCGCGGCGTCAGTTCAACAACCAATGGGGGGAGTGCAGCCAAGTCCAGGCGCTTTTCCAGGATCTGGCGGATGGTGCGAGTCGTGCAATCCTCGAAGTGCAGCGCCCGCATACAGGCTCGTTCCAGCCGGGGTGCGCCGAACTCCTCGGCCAGGCGCAAGATGCGCCACACCATGCGCAAGCGGTCAAGCGGACGCTCGGCCAGCAGCCGTGCGACCACATCGGCGGTGTGGATGCCGATCTCGTCGGCGCGTTTTTGGCAGGCTTCACGGGTGTTGAGCAGACCGGCGGCCTTGTGAGTCGGCAGATGGTCCGGGTTCGTGAGCCGTTCGCCTGGCGCCTTGGCCGGTTGATGCGTGGCCACGAGGGTGTATTCGCTGAAGATCTGCACGGACTGCAGACCGCCACGCACCCAGACCTGTTGGCCGACCAAGCGAAACGGCGCCGAATAGTAGGCTTTTTCGAATACGACGTAGCAGTCGCGGTGCACCAGGACTTGCTTCCAAACCGCCAGATCGTAGCGGGTGGCAGGTAGAGGTTGCAACGCCATCTTCTCGATCCCCTCGAAACGGTCCGTCGGTTTGGCTTTCGTCGTGCCATGAATCCGTTGACTGGCTATCTTCTCGACCCAGGCCAGCGCCTTGACATTGGCCTCGGTCAGATCGGTGAAGGTTTGACCGGCGAGGAAGTTGCGCTTCACGTAGTGAACGCCGCTCTCCACTTTGCCCTTATGCTGGGGCGTCCGGGGCCGATTGGGTGCAATCAGGAACTCATAGTGTTCGGCAAGGTCTCGGTAGCTGCGCTGCACGACGGGATCTTCCAAAGAAGCTCGCACAATCCCGGCCTTGAGATTGTCCAACACGACTCGGCGGGGCGTGCCGTCAAAGTAGGTAAACGCATTGATGTGCAGCTTCAGCCAGGTCTCGACGGTCTGGTCGAAGACCAGTTCGGCGTACTGGTGTCGGCTCCAAGAAAGCGTCATGACGAACACCCAGGCCTTGCGCATCTCCCCGCTTTGCGGGTCGCGGATCAACCCAGCATAGCCAAAGTCGACCTGGGCCTCTTCGCCTGGCTTCGTTTCGATGCGGATCGTCACGTCGGGCGTCGCCGGTTCCATACGGCGCACGAAGCGCCAGACGCTCGAATAGGTGCCACGATACTGGTGCTGTTCCTGCAGCCGTTGGAAGATCACTTGGATTTCCAAACCCCGTGTTCGCCATTCCCGAATGACTTCCTGAAAGGGAACAATGGTCGAAGCCACTGTAGAGGTTCCGGTGTCTGGCATGGTTGATTGTAAAAGAGCGTGTATCTCGTCTGTCGGGGGAAGATCTCCCGCCAACAATCCCGCCTTATCGGCCCATTCGCGATATTTCTTGACCGTATGCCGGCCAACTGATAGCGCCTTGGCCGTGGCACGATCGCTTTCGCCAGCGCGCAGCCGACGCAAGATTTCGCGTACATCTAACACGTTCGTTCTCCTTCCACTCATCGTCATTCCTTTCTGTTCCGCAATAGCTGCTTGCAAACAGAAGGAATTATCACCGTCTCAGAAGGAGAAACCAAGTTCTCGATTCGCCTTAGTGGCGCCGCATCACGCGAACGACCGGCGTCATTGGCCGCGAATCGGTGGCTCCATATGCTCGCGAACGCATAGCTCCGTATCCTTGCGAACACATGGCTCCCTATGCTCGCGAATCACTGGCGCTCTATGCCCGCGAACAGGTGGCAACTTTACCACGCGAAATGACAGATCCGGACTGCAATGTTGTTGGGAGCGGTTGCCCTACTGATTTGTGCTCCGGAAACACGCCTGCAAATGTATGCTGTGTGGCAGGATTAAATGCCTCGGCCTGTTCAGGTTTACCGACCTGGACGTATTTACACGATGCTGTTTGTAGAGTATATCTACCAAATATGTATTTACCTACTTGCCAATATATCTGGGAACAACGGCAATGTCCTGCTACAGATAGCTGTATGAATAGTGAAACAGGTTTACGGCCGGGAAAATGTACCTCTGATGGGTGTGCTATAGGAACTTCTACTTACAAAACCTGTTGTAATGCATATGGTCAAGCGGTGGCCTGTCGTGGAGGACCATACGAAGGCATCTGCACACCCAACCAAACTGTATGGGGGACAGGCCAGAGCAGTGACTGCGCCGGAAGCGGAAGTTCTTCATCTGCTCCTCCCGGAAGCCCAACAATAACACCTATTCCGCAAGGATGCCAAGGTTCGAACTGGGGAGGGCCATGTAGCAACTGGACTGTGAACAGGTCAAGCTGGTCATTGTGGTCAATATAGGAAAGGACGTAACTGCGCCGGTTGTACCGTGCGTAGCAGGCGGCGGCGGCGTCGAAGCCTGGGACGCGGGTTGGCGGCTGCGACTGCCATCAACCACCAGCAAAATCTACAGCAACGCGCAGCTCGATGACTACCAGGGACGGCCGCGGCGCGCCTTCCCCTGGCGCCCGCCCGTGACGCTGACAGTACGCGCGCGCTTTTCGCATGACGCGACCGAGCTGCGCGGCACGGCTGTTTTTGGTAATATAAAGTAAGGCCACCTGGCTGAGAAATGGCAGTCGAAATCTGGGCCACCAGAGAAATTCCGCTATCATAAGGGGGAGGCGAAAAGCCGACGAGACCATGGTAGCGGAGGGAAGGATGAAGACGGTGGAAGATTATGCCCAGATTCGGGATGCCTATTTCAATCAACACAAGAGCATTCGTGAGATTGCTCGCGAACTGAAACACGGGCGCGACACCATTGCGAAAGCGCTGGACCTGGCCGAGCCGGAGCCGTACCAGCGGGCAGTTCAACGAGCGGATCCGGTGCTGGGGCCTTACAAGGCAAAGATTGACGAACTTCTGGCCGAGAATGAAGGACTGCCGCGTAAGCAGCGGTACACGGGGCAGAAGATTTATGAAATGGTCCACGAGCAAGGCTACCGGGGGAGCGATTCGGGCGTGCGTCACTACGTAGCGCAATGCCGTGAGGCACAGCGGAAGCCGGCGGTTTACCTGCCGCTGGCGTTCGATCCGGGTCGCGAAGCTCAAGTGGACTGGGGAGATGCGACGGTCATCATGGCTGGCGTACGGATGGTCGTACAGTTGTTCCTGATGTGGCTCAACTTTTCCCACCGGCTGTTCGTGTGCGCTTATCCGACGCAAAAGCAAGAGAGTTTCTTGGACGGTCATGTGCAGGCTTTCCGATTCTTTGGCGGCGTACCGCACCGAGTCAGCTACGACAATCTCAAAACGGCCGTGTTTGAGATTCTGCAAGGGCATCGTCGCATCGAGCAGCGTACGTTTGTGGCGTTTCGCAGCCATTATCTCTTCGAGAGTCACTTCTGCACCCCTGCGCAGGGCCACGAAAAGGGAGGTGTCGAACATAACGTCGGGTTTAGTCGGCGCAACTTTCTGGTTCCCATCCCCCACGTGGCCTCGTTCAGCGAACTGAACGCCTATTTGCTGGACAAGTGCCGCACCAACGACCTGCGCCAGGTGAAAGGCGAGCCAACCACGATCGGCGAGGCATGGGAGCAGGAGCGAACCCATCTGCGCCCACTGCCCGTGCGAGACTATGCGTGCTGTGTGACGGCGCCGGTGACACTGACCCCGTACAGCCAGGTGATCTTCGAAACCAATCGCTACTCGGTGCCCGTGGACCAGGCACAGCGCAAACTGGTGGTCAGAGCGTATCCATTTCGGATCGAGATCATGCATCACGACAAAGTGATCGCCAACCATGCCCGCTCTTACGCACGCGAGCAGGACATTTTCGACCCCCTGCACTATCTGCCCCTGCTGGTGCAACGTCCCGGCGCCTTCGAGCACGCCAAACCCTTACGCCAGTGGCGGGCGACATGGCCGGCGGCGTACGAGCAACTGTTGAACAAGATGCAACAGCAGTGGCCCGAGGGTCGCGGGATACGCGAATTTGTTCAGATCCTGCAACTGCATCGGGATCATCCGGCCGACCTGATCGAACAGGCGGTAAGCCAGGCCTTGCTCCACAACTGTGTCCATGTCGAGGGAGTGAAGTTATGCCTGCACCAGATACTGCATCCAGATACGCCACCCCCCACGCTCGAATTGACCGAGCAGTCCGGCTTACGGGAGATCGGCACCCAACCCGTGAACTTGCAACATTACAACCAGTTGCTGTCCGGAGGGAAGTGATGGAATCGCTCTTGCTTTTGGAAAGCTACCTCAAACAGTTGCATCTCCCCACCTTCGTGCGCAATTATCGCCCATTTGCTGAGGATGGCGCCCGTAACAACCTCAGTTACGATCGCTTCCTCCTCGCCCTGGCCGAACAGGAAGTGAACGAACGCGAACGTAAACGTGAAATCATGCGCATCAAGGAAGCACGCTTTCCTGTGCTGAAAGAACTGGCCGATTTCGATTTCAGTTGCGTCCCCCAACTGAACAAGCAGCAGGTGCTCGCCTTAGCTCAGGGACACTACATCCGCCAGGCCGAACCCATTCTGCTCGTGGGCAATCCGGGCTTAGGGAAGACACACGTTGCCTCGGCACTTGCGCTCACCGCATGTCGCCAGGGATACAAGGTTCGCTTCTACAACGCCGCCGGCCTGGTTAATGAACTGATTGAAGCTCAGGATCAGCATCGCTTGGCCAAGTTCCTAACCGCAGCCAAGAAATGCCACCTGATCGTCCTGGACGAGTTAGGCTTCATTCCCTTTTCTGACATCGGCGCCCAGTTGATTTTCCAATTCTGTTCCGCCTTGCATGAAAAAGTGGCGCTCATTGTCACCACCAACCTGCACTTTGCCGACTGGACACAGGTCTTCGGCAATGAACGACTGACCAGCGCACTCCTCGATCGGCTCACCCATCGGGCCCACATCCTGGAATTTCTTGGTGAGTCATATCGCTTTCGTCAGCGCATGCAGCATGTCACCAGCTCTGTATCACCGTCCCAACCATGATTCTCTCGCCATACAGATCCATCAGGAGGTTTGACACAACAACTTCATTCACTTTTCACCCCCTTGTCGCTCTGGCTCAGGACTCAGAAAGCAGGGCTGCCTCCTGCTCGCCGTCGCCATCTAGCCCCCAGTCTAGCACCGTCCGCCACCCCGTCAATGGTCGAGATGAACCGGTTTGGGAATCCGGCCAACAGCAGGCCGGATTCCCAAACCGGCCATTGACGGGGTAGCCAGGAACGGCGCTAATCCTGAAGCTGCGATGGCGACGGACGAAGGAAGCAGGGCCAGCCCTACGCCTGTTGTCATCCCACCCTCCCCGCTTTTTGGGTTTCCAAAATCACGGGTGGCCCTGTTTTACATTGCCAAATGGCCTTGATTTTCATTGCCAAACGGCCCTGATTTTGATTGCCAAGCTGAAAACGGGGTGACCTTGCTGGCCCTGTTTTTCATTGCCAAGTGGCCCAGGTTTCATTTGCCAAAAACACACGGCCGGCTTTGGCTTTTGGAACAGCCCTTATCCTGGCGCGGGTCGGCGCCTCCCCGCGCTGCCGCGCGCAGCCTGGTTCTTCTTTGCCTCGACACCGTCGAACATGGCCCTGGCGCAGGGGATGCCCGGCCACGGTTGGAAAGCCGCCGTCATGGACGCGCAGCGGCCCTTGTTCTACGCGTTGGCGCCGGCCGCGCCGATCGGTTTCGCCTTGATGCGCTTCCCGCGCCTGTACCGCGCGCTGTGGCCGCTCGGTCAACGTGCGTTGGGGGTGCAGGAAGCAGAGGCGCCGGTCCGCATGACGGACTGGCGCCTCTATACGATCGCATGGGGCGTCCATCAGACCCGTTTCCTGGTTGATGGCGACGAGGTGCTGCATACGACTGCCTCGCCGGCCGGCCCGCTCGGCCTGGTCATCTGGCTGGACAACCAATACGCCGTTGTTACGCCGCAGGGGCGTTTTGGCGGCGGTCTGCTGGCGACGGCGCATGAGCAATGGATGGAGGTTGAATTCTTGTGAGCCTACGCCCGGTCTCAACCCATCGGTACGTCGGCCAATTCAGCATAGGTGCGCACCGTGCCACCCTCCAGGCTCCAAATCTGCGTCGCGAACTGCTCGATGAAGTAGCGGTCATGCACGATCGCCAGCACCGTGCCGGTGAACGCGGTCAGCGCCTGCTCGAAACGAGTGCGCGACGGAATGTCCAGGTGATTGATCGGCTCGTCCAGGAGCAGGAAGTTGCACCCCACGGCGACCAGGCGGGCCAGCGCCAGGCGCGCGCGCTCGCCAAAACTCAGCATGCCGACCGGCGTGAAGACTGCATCGCCCGCAAAGAGGAAGTAGTGCAGAAAACTGCGCACTTCGGTCTCGTTCATCGCGGCCACGCCGCGCACCGTTTCCAGCGGCGTGCTGGCTAGATCGAGCAATTCCTGTTCCTGGGCAAAGTAACCCAGGCGCACTCCGGCGCCCAGGCGCACGCGTCCCGCGCTGGGCGTCAATTGGCCGGCGATGATGCGCGCCAGGGTGGTCTTGCCGCTGCCGTTCGGGCCGATCAGAGCCACGCGCTCGCCGGCGCGCAGGGTCAGATTCACCTCACGAAAAAGCTCGAGCGGGCCAAAGCGCTGCGCCAGATTCTCCAGCACCAACGCCTCGCGACCGCTCTCCGGCGGCGCGCCAAAATCGAGCTTCATCTGCCAGGTCAACGATGGCTTGTCAATCCGCTCCTCCGAAGCCAGCAAACGCTCCAGTCGTTTGCGCTGCACCGTCATGCGGCGGGCAATCCCCATTGCCACCTTGCGCGTGGCAAAATCAATCGTTCCGTGTTCGATGTTACGCGCGTACGATTCCTTGTCGGCAATCGTGGCCGTCATGCGCTGAATGAACTCCTGCTGTTCTTTATACGCCGCCAGGCGCCTGGCCTGGGCGCTCTCTTTCGCCTCCGCATAGTCCGAATAACCGCCGGGGTAGACGGTCAGGCGATGCGTCTGCTCATCAATCTCCAGGACCGTGCTCACCGTGTTGTCGAGAAAGGCGCGGTCGTGCGAGACGATGATCACGGCGCCGTCATAGCCGCGCACGAACTGCTCCAGCCATTGCAGCGCGCTCATGTCGAGATGATTGGTCGGCTCGTCCAACAGCAGCAAATCGGGGTAAGTCAGCAGGAGGCGCGCCAGGCCCAGGCGCGTCTTCTGCCCGCCGCTGAGGATGTGCACGGGCGTGGTTTGATCGAGCGCCCGCAGGCCCAGGCCATCCAGGATGGCATGGATGCGCGCCTCGATGCCGTAGCCGCCCAGGCGCTCGAAATCGGCCAGGGTCACATCGTAATCGGCCAGAATCGCGTCGAGTTCTGCGCCGGCCGCCTGGCCCATCGCCGCGGCCAGGCTCTGCACGCGCTGTTCCGCCGCGCCCAGCGCGGCGATGGCCTGCTTGACCACCGCGCCCACGGTCGCGTCAGGCGCATAGTCCAGCGCCTGCGCCAGGTAGCCCACGCGCACATCGCCTGGCCCCAGGCGCACACTGCCGCGATCCGGCGATTCCTGGCCCAGGATGATGCGCAGCAGCGTGGTTTTGCCGCAGCCGTTGGGGCCGATCAGCCCGGCGCGCTCGCCGCGGTTGATCGTGAAGGAAACCCCATCGAGAATCACGTCGCCGGCAAAGGATTTATGGATATTACTGACTTGAAGCATAGCAATCCCCCTCGTGTGGGTGGATGAATGCCCACGGCGCGTTGACTATGAGAACAGCACACAGTTGCTGGCTCGCGTTCGGGCAAAGGTTGGTTGACCTGCTGCCCGGAACAAAAAACCGTGGGCATACAGCGCGCCCACGGTTCTCAAAGACAAAGCAGAATTAAATCGTTACGCCAGAATCTGACCCCATGCGCTGCATACCACAAATTTGCGGCTATGGATCAGGATACGCATGGTTCAAACCTCCGGTCAAGTTGGCAAAATTTTAGCGCAGAACGAGAAAGGTGTCAATTTTCGTCTGACGGTGGGTGCATTTCAGTTTGGGGGCGGGTCCGACGTCGAGCGATTGAGGCTTCGTCGTGAGCGGCTCGACCGAGCGTTCGACAGGCTCACCGCACGGTTCGACAGGCTCACCGCACGGTTCGGCAGGCTCACCGCACGGTTCGACAGGCTCACCGCACGGTTCGGCAGGCTCACCGCACGGTTCGGCAGGCTCACCGCACGGGGCCTGAGCTTGTCGAAGGCCGCTGCAACCACCTCCAAGCCCAACCGAAGCCGGCTACGCAGCGGAACTGAAATGCGCCCGCCACGAAATACAAACCCCTTGCGCGCCGTCAGGCCCGACAGGGCCTTCCACCTTGTAGCCCGATCCGTTCACGGTCGGGCGGCGTTGGTTGCGCGCACGCTATCGGGCCAGCAACCCCGCCGGAGGCCAAAGGCCATCCGGCTACGAGGTGCAAGCCCCTCTGGGGCTACGCCCCAAAATTGAAATGCACCCCTGACGGTCGTCTCACGAAGCCGGGGAAGACGGCCGCTTGAAAATGACCTGATACTCGTCGCGACTGCCGTAGAGCGCACGGCCGGCGCTGGCCCCGCTCATTTCCCAGCCTTCGGCGCCCAACTGATTCAGGTAGTCGTGCAGCAGCGGTTGATCCTCCCAATTGACGATTTTTTCGCCGTTGCGGAAGCGCGGCCGCCAACCCTTGTATTCCTGGAAGGAGACAACCAGGTATTGCCAATGCACGCGCGCGGGAGGCGCCTTGGCCGCGGGTTGACGCTCGCTCACCGGCGCTGCGGCCGGCCTGGCAGCCGGTTTGCTCACCGGTCGCGGCGCGCTGGCGTCACGCACGGGCGGCGCGGCGGACGCGGCTCGACTGAGCTCGCCGAAGTCCGGCTCTGGCGCGCCGCCGCCCAGAAGCTCACCCAGGAGATCGGGTGTTTGTTTACGTTCGGTCATCACGCATGATCCTTTCTACCAACGCCTGATAGTCTTCCGCGCCTGGGGAATGAGGTGCATACTCAAAGATGCTCTGTCCATAGCCTGGCGCCTCCGACAGACGCACGTTGTAACGCACCGGCGCACAGACGCGTGCGCCATAATGGCTGTGCAGTTGTTCCAGGATTTCCGCGGACTTGCGCACGCGGCGATCAAAAAAAGTGGGCAGGATGTAGGCCAGATTCAGCGCCGGATGGTATTTCTGGATGGCGGTCAGGCTCTGCTCGAATTCAATCAGACCCTGAAGCGTCAACACTTCGAGGGAGACCGGCGCCACTACCTGGTGTGCATAGAAAAGCACATTGACAGTCAGCGCATCCCAACCGGGCGCCGTGTCCAGAATCGTGTAGTCGAACTGATCTTCGAAGGGCGCCAACGCCTCGCTGAGCACCTGTTCGCCGCCAAAATCGCGCCGCGTAATCTGGCGCTTGAGGCCGGCCAGGGCGCGCCCCCCCGCCAGCACCGAGAGGCCTTCACGCGCAGGAATGAGCGCTTCGGGTGATGACGTTTCGGCCGTCACCAGGTCGGCCAGGCCCAACCCCGCCTGGAGGCCCAGGGCTTTCGTCACCTGGCCTTGCGTATCCACATCCACCAGCAAGACGCGCTTGCCTGCCAACGCCAGGCCGGTCGCCAGGTTGACTGCGGTCGTGGTCTTGCCCACGCCGCCCTTGGAAAGAGCAATGGCAATTTTGCGCATGCAAACGTCCTCCCTTCATGCCTCTGCGATTGGCAGCTCACAAACAGCGACGCTGGAAAATCACCCCTGCCAATTCGACGTTTCCTATGCCAGAGTATACCACAGAAAAGTGCAGAATCATAACGCAATGCGTCAGAAAACCCAGGCACAGGCCCAATCCGGCAAGAAAGTTATCTATTTTAATTCACGACAAATTTGTCGCCAAAGGCAATTCCTGTTAAAATGTATAGGGTGTTTGTGCAATTTGCCTGCGACGTGCCGAGGACGTCGCGAAGGAGGTGTACAACAAGTCAGACTGCCCAATTGGTCGTTGAAAACATCCCCCGCATAAATTCAGTTCCCAAGGTACAGGTTTCTTTCAAAGGAGAAGAATCAGTGTCTAAGAAGAATCCACTTTTTTTGATCATCACTCTGTTGATCCTGGCAGCAACCCTGCTGTCAGCTTGTGGTAGCGCTGCTACCGTGGCGCCAACGACTGCCCCGTCCGCCCCAACGACTGCCCCAACGGGAGGGGACAAGAGCTTGGTAGGCGTGGTGCTGCCGACCAAGGATGAGCCGCGTTGGTTGCAAGACCAGGCCGTTTTCGTGAAAGCCGGCTGGACCCCCTTGTTCAGCCAGGGCGACAGTGCGAAGGAAAAGGCCAATGTTGAGGCCTTGATCAGCCAGGGCATCAAAGTCCTGATCATCTGCCCGCAGGACGCGACGGCTGCCGCTGCGGCTGCGGCTGCGGCCAAGGCCGCCGGCGTCAAGGTCATTTCCTATGACCGCCTGATCCGCGACACCGATGCGGTTGACTACTATGTCACCTTCGACAGTATGGCTGTAGGCGCTGCCTGGAGCGAATACCTGATCAAGCAGGCCGGCGACACCAAGGGCAACCCGCTGTACATCTACACGGGCGCCGCCACCGACAACAACGCCTTCATCTTCTTCGAAGGCGCCTGGGAAAAGATTCAGCCCAAGATCGCCGACGGCACCTTCGTCATCAAGAACTCCGCCGAAGCCATCGCCCTGCAAGGCAAGGCCACGCTGACCCGCGACGAAGAGTCCAAGATCATCGGCCAGACCACCACCAACTGGGACTTCAACACCGCCAAGAGCCTGGCCGAAGCCAATCTGACCAAGGCCACCACGGCCGACAAGGGCACCGTCTACATCCTCGCCCCCAACGACGGCACCGCACGCGCCATCGCCGATGCCTTCGCCGCCGACAAGGATGTCAAGAAGTACTTTGTCACCGGCCAGGACGCTGAGAAGGCTTCTGTCCAGTACATCATTGACGGCAAGCAGTCCATGACCGTCTTCAAGGACGTTCGCACCCTGGCAGCCGACGCCGTCGCCGCCGCCAACGCCTTCCTCGCCGGCACCCCCCCCGAGAAGACGACGACCTACAACAACGGCAAGCTCGATGTGCCGGCCAAGCCGTCCGCCATCGTCACCGTCACCAAGGACAACGTCAAGGCCGCCTTGATTGACTCCGGCTACTATCAGACCAGCGACTTCCAGAACCTGGACGCCTCGGCGCCGCCTGCTGCCCCGGCGGACAAGGGATTGGTGGGCGTGGTGCTGCCGACCAAGGATGAGCCGCGCTGGCTGCAAGACCAGGCCGTTTTCGTGAAGGCTGGCTGGACCCCCTTGTTCAGCCAGGGCGACAGTGCGAAGGAAAAGGCCAATGTTGAGGCCTTGATCAGCCAGGGCATCAAAGTCCTGATCATCTGCCCGCAGGACGCGACGGCTGCCGCTGCGGCTGCGGCTGCGGCCAAGGCCGCCGGCGTCAAGGTCATTTCCTATGACCGCCTGATCCGCGACACCGATGCGGTTGACTACTATGTCACCTTCGACAGTATGGCTGTAGGCGCTGCCTGGAGCGAATACCTGATCAAGCAGGCCGGCGACACCAAGGGCAACCCGCTGTACATCTACACGGGCGCCGCCACCGACAACAACGCCTTCATCTTCTTCGAAGGCGCCTGGGAAAAGATTCAGCCCAAGATCGCCGACGGCACCTTCGTCATCAAGAACTCCGCCGAAGCCATCGCCCTGCAAGGCAAGGCCACGCTGACCCGCGACGAAGAGTCCAAGATCATCGGCCAGACCACCACCAACTGGGACTTCAACACCGCCAAGAGCCTGGCCGAAGCCAATCTGACCAAGGCCACCACGGCCGACAAGGGCACCGTCTACATCCTCGCCCCCAACGACGGCACCGCACGCGCCATCGCCGATGCCTTCGCCGCCGACAAGGATGTCAAGAAGTACTTTGTCACCGGCCAGGACGCTGAGAAGGCTTCTGTCCAGTACATCATTGACGGCAAGCAGTCCATGACCGTCTTCAAGGACGTTCGCACCCTGGCAGCCGACGCCGTCGCCGCCGCCAACGCCTTCCTCGCCGGCACCCCCCCCGAGAAGACGACGACCTACAACAACGGCAAGCTCGATGTGCCGGCCAAGCCGTCCGCCATCGTCACCGTCACCAAGGACAACGTCAAGGCCGCCTTGATTGACTCCGGCTACTACCAGGCCGGCGACTTCCAGAACCTGCAATAACTCTCGTCCTTCTCCCGCTTCCGCGATTCTTCTCACAGCGAAGGCCGGAAGCGGGGGAAATTGCCCCGACCAGACGGGTTAGTGCACCCACCGCTCTGTGGCTGGGCCGCTTACGCGACTCAGCCGCAGAGAATCGGGACAGAACTGGTCCTCTCATGCTTCACTTCGTCAGGAGTTAGCGCCATGCCTAATCAACCTCCCATCCTAGAGATGAAGAATATTACCAAGACTTTCCCCGGCGTGAAAGCGCTGAGCAACGTCAGCTTTCAGGTTGCCGCGGGCGAGATTCACTGCCTCGTGGGCGAAAATGGCGCGGGCAAGTCCACCCTCATGAAGGTCCTCAGCGGGGTGTATCCATACGGCACGTACGAAGGAGACATCCTTTTCAACGGGCAGGTGCAGAAATTCTCCGGCATCGCCGACAGCGAGAAGGTCGGCATCGCGATCATCTATCAGGAGTTGGCGCTCGTCCCCGAAATGACGGTCTATGAGAACATCTTCCTCGGCAATGAAATCAAGCGTGGCTTCATCGTTGATTGGAATGAAACCATCAAGCGGGCCACCGAAGCGCTCAAGCGCGTCAGACTGAACGTCAACCCGGGGACGAAGGTCAAAGATTTGGGCGTGGGCAAGCAGCAATTGATCGAGATTGCCAAGGCGCTGAGCAAGGATGTAAAACTACTTATCCTGGACGAACCGACCGCCGCCCTGAATGAGGATGACAGCGAAAACCTGTTGAACTTGATCCGTGAGCTGAAACAGCACGGCGTCTCCTGCGTGATGATTTCGCACAAGCTGAAAGAAGTTATCGCCATTGCGGACACAGTCACAGTCCTGCGCGACGGCCAGACGATCACCACCCTGGATGCGCACAAGGGCGAAGTCTCCGAACCGGTCCTGATTAAGCACATGGTCGGCCGCGAAATCAACAATATCTATCCGCAGCGCCAACGTAACCTGTTCCGGTCCACGGCCGCCGTCGTCGAGGAGGCGAAAGCAGCCGGCGTGAAGGTCATCTCGTATGACCGGCTGATCTCCGACACCACGGCGGTGGACTACTATGTGACCTTCGACAGCCCCGCTGTTGGGGCGCAGCAGGCGCAATACCTGGTTGACCATGCGCAGGGCAAAGGCAATCCGCTATATCTGTATGCCGGCGCCGCAACTGACAGCAACGCCTTCTTCCTCTTGCAGGGCGCGTGGGGTGTTCTCCAGCCCAAGGTCGCCGACGGCACTTTCGTCATCAAGAATTCAAGCCAGGCCGCCAGCTTGCAGGGGAATGCCGTTCTGACGCGCGAGCAGCAGAGCGCGATCATTCGCCAGATCGCGACCAACTGGGACCCCCGCACGGCCAGGAACATGGCGCAATCCAATCTTGCCCTGGCCAGCGCGGCCGACAAAGGTAACGTCTTTGTTCTTGCCCCCAACGACAATACCGCACGCGCGATTGCCGATGTGTTCACGGCCGATAAGGATGTCAAGAGCTGCCTGATCACCGGCATGGATGCCGAGGAAGCGTCAACCAAGTATATCCTGGACGGCAAGCAGTCCATGACGGTCTTCAAAGATGTGCGCGCCCTGGTGCAGACTGCAGTTGACGCGGCCGTGGCGCTGCTCAAAGGCCAGACCCCCGCAGCTAACGGGAGTTACAACAACGGGGCAATCGCTGTCCCGGCGCTCCAGTCTCCGGTAATCCCGGTTGACAAGGCCAATGTCAAGGCGATCTTGATTGACTCCGGCTACTACGGAGGCGCGGCGGCGGGCAAAGTTTCACAGGCGCCTGCGCCAGCGGGCAACCCCGTCGTCGGGATCGTCCTCCCAACTCAGGATGAACCGCGCTGGATCCAGGATCAAAAACGCTTCCAGGATGCCTTCCGCGCCGCCGGCTACAATGTCGAAATCCTGTTCAGCCAGGGCGATGCCGCCAAAGAGAAGGCGAACGTCGAAGCGCTGGTGAAGAAGGGCATCAAAGTTCTCATCATCTGCCCGCAAGGCGGCGGCGAAGTCGTGCTCGAGATCAAGAACTGGAACGCCTTCGATCCGGCGTTGGGCCGGGACATCCTCTACGACGTGAACTTCAAGGTCCGCAAGGGCGAGATCGTCGGCGTTGCGGGTTTGATGGGCTCTGGCCGCACCGAGCTGGCCCTGAGCCTGTTCGGCAACCCGAAAGGGTACCGGACCGAGGGAGAACTGTGGGTCGGCGGCAAGCAGCAGCATTTCAACCATCCGCACGACGCGATTGAGGCGGGCATGGCGTATGCAACCGAAGACCGCAAGGCGGCCGGTCTCATTCTGATCCAGGACGTCAAGCAGAACACAACGCTGGCGAACCTGCAGGAAATCGCCCGGCGCGGCGTCGTTGACAGCAACGCTGAGATCAAGATCGCGGAGGAATACCGGCGTTCGCTCAACATCAAGACGCCGAGCGTCGAGCAGAAGGTGGGAAACCTCAGCGGCGGCAACCAGCAGAAGGTCTGTATCGCCAAGTGGCTGTTTGTCAAGCCCGACCTGCTGATCCTGGACGAGCCTACGCGCGGCATTGACGTCGGCGCCAAGTACGAAATCTATACGATTATGGCCCGACTGGTGCAGGAGGGCATGAGCATCATCATGATCTCGTCCGAGCTGCCCGAGGTTCTCGGCATGAGCGATCGGGTGTACGTCGTCTCGGCAGGCAGGATCACCGGCGAGTTGCCGATCGAGGAGGCAACTCAAGAGAAGATCATGCAAATGGCTACGAGCTAATCAGGAACCCGCCTATGTTTGTCTCACCTTGTGACTCATGAGATGCGCTGTCACATGCCATCTCGCCGCATTGCACTATCGGAATCCCTGCCTGCAGGGTTCATGACACCAGGAGGCTTAGGATGACTTCTCGTCAAGCTGATCAAGTCCAAACCAAGACGCCGTTCTTGCAAAGTCTGGGAAAAATGGCCCGGACGAACGCCCGTGACTACGGCATGTATATCGCCCTGGTCGTGATCGTCGCGTTCTTCACCTGGCGGACGAATGGCCTCTTCATCTCGCCCAGGAATATCGCCAACCTGTTGAACCAGATGGGCTATATTGCCGTTCTGGCAACCGGAATGACGCTCGTCATTGTCATTCGGCATATTGATCTATCGGTCGGTTTTCTGTCAGGCTTCCTCGCTGCCATTGCGACCATCGGCATGGTGTCCCTCCACCTGCCCTGGTACCTCGTCATCCTGATCGCCTTGGCGATGGGCGTCGTAGCAGGAGCAGTCACGGCCCTTCTGGTGGCGTGGGTGGGCATTCCCGCTTTTGTCGCCACGCTCGGCGGCTGGTTGGTCTACCGGGGGCTACTGTCGCTGACACTGGCCGGCTCAGGCACCGTCATCATCCCTGATGAAAGCTTCAACGCGCTCGGCAATGGTTACATTCCCGACCTGTTTCCTGCCAACAGCGCATTTTTGCCAGGGGTGCACAAACTAACGCTCATCCTCGGCCTGGCGGCCATCATCTTGTTCATTGTGAGCGATATCAACAGCCGCCGCAAGAAGCAAGCCTACGGCTTCGAGGTTCTGCCGGCGAGTTTGAACACCTTGAAGTTGGTCTTTATCGCCATTGTGCTCGGAGCCATCACCTGGGTGCTCGCGGGCTACAATGGCCTCTCCTGGACGTCCGTCATCATGCTGATCGTCGTCGCCGTCTACCAGTTTATGACAACGCAGACAGTCCTGGGCCGGCACATCTACGCGATCGGCGGTAACCCGGAAGCCGCGCAGTTAAGCGGCATCAACGTCAAGCGCATTACCCTGTTTGTTTTCGCCTCGATGGGTTTCCTGTCCGCGCTGGCGGGCGTCTTGTTCGCGGCTCGGCTGCGGTCCGCGACGCCTACGGCAGGCAACGGCTTTGAGTTGGACGCGATCGCCTCGGCCTTCATCGGCGGCGCGTCGCCGGCTGGCGGCGTCGGCACGATCATGGGGTCGCTCATCGGCGCCCTGGTCTATATGTCTCTGACCAGCGGCATGAACCTGATGAACACCGATGCTTCGCTCCAGTACGTCGTCCGCGGCCTGGTGCTCGTCGTGGCGGTGATCTTCGACGTGACGACGCGACGCTCAAGCGGCGGCAAGTAGCCCACGCAAGCATCGCGCCGGCGGCGGTGACAACGGCCAACCCGAATCGAACCAGCGCCTAAAGATTGAGGAACGAAAAGTTCCCGTGTTCGCAACGAACACGGGAACTTGCTTTTTGCGGGCAGCGCCTAGGCGGCTGATCCCAGAGGAGGAAGGGCAAGATGCCGAATAGCCGGATCATCTCGCCCTTTTTGTTCATCTACGGCACCACGTAATCCTCGGTCTCGCCGTAGCGGAAGCCGCTGGCTGGCCCGTCGCCCACACTGTTGAGTGCAAAGGGCGTATCGCTCAGCGTGATACGCATCCACTGCGCCCGCGGCTCCGGTTTCCAGGCCCGGAAGGCCGGCGTCGTCAGTGTGTACGTGCCCGGGCCCTGGGTCAAGGCCAGGTTCTGCACGGCCCACTCCGGCGCTGTATTGGTCCCTCCGCAGTTGAGCGTGTCGTCCCACGCGCCATCGCGGTTCCAATCGAACCAGACGTTGACGTAGCGCGTGCGCCAACCGCCCGCCACCGTGACGGTGTAGGTAAAGCTGGTCAGGCTGCAGTGCGGCAGACTGATGCTGGCTGGCGTCACGCCATCATCGTACTCATCCCGATTCGAGAGCCCGGGCGGCGTGACCGGATCGAGATTAGGCCAGTCGGGGCCATCTTCGTCAGGGATCAGATCTGCATCGTTCTCTTGGCTGACCCACGCACCCAGCCAGGCATCCGCGCGAGGATAGCGGTGCATGGGGCCATACGGCGCGCCCAGGCCAGGGTCATAGACCGTGGGGAACGCCGCGGTCACAACCGGCGGGCCGGTATAGGCCACCATGCTGGCGCCATAGTGATTGGTGGAGTCCGGCGCATCGCCTACATCCCGGTAGAGCGGCACGGTCAGGGGGAACCACCACCACCAACGGGAGGGCCACCACCACCACGCGCCCCACCAGTGCCACCACCACCACGGGCGCCACCAGCCCCACCAGATCCAATTCAGCCCCCACCACCAGGGCCGCAGCGACCACCAGCACCACGACCAATAAGGCCACCAGTGCCAGCCCCACGTCCAGGGCCACCAATACCAGCCGCCCCACCAGTACCAGGGGCCCCACCACCAGGTGCCCCACCACCAGGGACGCCAGCCCCACCACCAGGGCCACCAGAAGCGGCCGCCCCACCAGGGCCACCAGCCCCAGCCGAACCACCACGGCCACCAGAAGCCGCCCCACCATGAGGGCCACCACCACCAACCCCAGCCGAGCCACCAGGGCAAGCCCCAGCCGCCCCAGTTAGTCCACCACCAGGGCCACCACCAGCCGCCCCACCACCAGGGCCACCACCACCAGCCCCAGCCAAATGTCCAGGGCCACCACCACCAGTTGCCCCACCACCACCAGGGCCAGGCGAAGTTACCCCACCAGCCCCACCACCAGCCGGACCACCACCAGCGCCATTGCCACCACCACCAGCCGCCCCACCAGGGATTGGCCGGCCACCACCAGCGCCACCACCACCAGCGCAGCCCAAACCAACCCCACGGGCCATACCACCAGCCCCACCAGCCATAAGGCTGGTAGAACCAGGCGCCGGCGCCCCACCACCAGGGATACCAGAACCACCACTGCTCGCCGGTCGGGTCGTTGTACGTGGCCGGGTTGTTGCCCACGTAGGTGTACAACGGCATCACCGAAAGCAGTTCCAGCGGATGCTGCCAGCACGATGGGCACTGCGATAGGATCAAGCCCTCATAGATGGGGTCGGTTTGCAGGAAGCGTCCCTCGGCCGGATTGTAGGTGCGTGTGCGGAAATCATACAGGCTGCTCGTGCGGTCGAGCGGCCGGCCGGTGAACAAGAGGTTGTTCGGCGGCGCTCCCACCGAACCGGTCTCGCTGTAGAGTTCGCCGAACGCCTTGTATTCGTAGCGTTTGACCACCGCGCCAACCTGGTCAATGATTTCACGTGTGGAGCCAAGCGCGTCTCGCAGGAAGAAATGCACCGTGGCGCTGCCCGGCACGATGCGCGCAACCTGCTCGTCAATCTGCTGCCCGAACAGGTAACTGGCGCTCAGGGTCGGCGCGCTGGTCGCGTTGCTGTACTCGGCCACGACATTAGGCCCATCGTACAGATAGCCCGTGCAGTTGTTCCCAGCGCCGTCGCAGTCCAACACCTTGTTGCCCAGGGCATCATAGGCGTAGGTGCGCGCCTGATTGGCAACCAGGTTGTTGTAGCTCTGTTGGCGGCCGCCGGGATCGTAGGCGAACTGCTCCATCACGGCCGATCCCACCACCGCCTGGCGCGTCTGCAAGTTGCCGCGCACATCGTATTGATGCTGAATGATTTGCGTCGGCGGCCCCCCGCCTGCCTCGAAGCGGATCGTCTGGGCAATCTGATGCGCCGCGTCATAGGTCGCATCCGTGCGTGCACAGGTGACGCCAGGATCGCAGCCGCCGCTGACCTCCTCGCGGCGCACCCGGTTGCCTACGTTGTCGTAGGTGTACCGGGTGTCGTAGGCCGTCGGCCCAGGCGGAATCGTCTGCACGCGCGTTTCGCGCGTCAGACGGCTCTGAGTCGCTGAATCGTAGGTGTATTGCATCTGCGTCGTCTGGCTGCCCTGCTCCACCGTCTCCTGCAGCCGATTGCCGTTGGCATCATACGTGTAGTTCAGGCGCGAGATCGGCGCGGTGCAACCTGCGTCCTGGCAGTTGCGCACCTGGCTCAAGCGGCCGGCGCCGTTGTACGTGTAGAAGCTGTAGCCGGCCGCCACACCATTCTTGCGATAGACGGACTGGATCACACGGCCTTCCAGATCGTACGTCTTGCTCTCTGTCGTCGTCAACGTGCCGCCGTTGTCGCTGCGCACCATCTGGGTCAGGCGATTCTTGGCATCCCAGGTCATGTCCACCTGGGCTGGCGTCGCCAACCCGGGCAGTTGATAGGTCTTGCGCGTCGGGTTGCCCACGGCATCATACTCATAGCCAATCGTGGCCGTCAGCGTGGGCGAGACGACCTGCGTGGTTTGCACAACGCGGTTGCGTGCGTCATAGACGAACGTGGTCTGCGTAGCCAACACGCCGCTGTCGTTGTAGTGCCTGGCCGCAGTCGTGTTGCCCACGGCATCGTACGTCTGATCATCATGGCTGCCATCGCTGTAATCGGTGCGCGTGATGCGGTTCTGGTTATCATAGGTGTAGTGCGTCACGCCGCCATCCGGCGCAATCTTATCAATCATGTTGCCCAGCAGATCGTACTGATAGCTTGTCATGCGGTTCAGCGGATCTTTGCTGCTGGTCAAGCGCCCGAGGTCGTCATACGCGTAAGTCCACACTCCCCCATTGGCGTCGGTCATCTGCGTGCGGCGGCCGCGGCTGTCATACTGGTAGAGGGTCGTATACCCGCCCTCGGATTGCTGGGCGACACGGCCCAGCGCGTCGAGCGTGGCCTGGATGCTGTTGCCCAGCGGCGCAATCATCCCCGTTTGCCGGCCCGCCGGGCTGTACTGAATCTGAGTCGTCTCGGGTGGGCCGCCCGTGACGCGCGTGGCCGCTGTCAAACGGCCATCGCTGTCATAAACGAACTGCGTTGTCTGACCGACGGTATTGATGACCCCGGTGGTATGGCCCAGCGCATCATATTGCATCTGCGTCACACCGCCCAAGGGATCGTTGACCTGCGTCATGCGGTTGGCATAGTCATAGCCAAAGGTCGTCGTTTGACTGCGGGCATTGGTCAAAGCGACCACGTTGCCGGCAGCGTCATAGCTGTAGGTGGTCGTTTGACCGAGCGCGTCCGTTTCGCTGGTCTTGCGTCCCGCGGCATCATAAGCAAAGGTTTCGGTCCGGCTGAGCGGATCGGTCACCTGAATGATGTTGCCCGCCAGGTCGTAATCGTAGACGTTCGATTTGCCGTCCGCGTTCGTCACCTGAGTCACGCGGCCGATGCGGTCAATGCGAAACGTCGTCGTCTGCCCCACCGCGTTGGTGATCGTGCGCGTACGGTTGGCGTCATCATAGGTCAGGGTCGTGGTCTGGCCCAGCGGCCCCACGACCTGGAGTGGGCGGTCCTGAGCATCGTAGGTGACTTGGGTCATCTGGCCGGCCGGGTCGGTCATGCGCACCATGCGGTTACCCGCATCGTACAGATACTGGGTGATGTAACCGGCGGCGTCCTTCACCGTCACCTTGTTGCCGCGACCGTCGTACGTATACTCGGTGGCGCGGCTGTCAGGGTCAGTGGACGAGAGCAAGTTGCCCACGGTATCGTACACCATCTGGGTGACGGCGCTCTGCGGCGAGGTGACGCGCGTTTGGCGATCAAACGGATCGTACTGGAACGTTGTCGTGCCGCCGCCCGGCTTGGTTTCACTCACGCGGCGGTTGAGGCTGTCATAGGTGAACGTGGTAGCGTTGCCGCCCGCGTCCACGGCCTGCGCCAGGTTGCCGTTGCTGTCATAGATATTCTGCGTGACTCGGCCCAACGCGTCGGTGATTTGCAGAGGCTGGCCGCGGCTGTTGTTAGCAAACTGCGTCGTATGCCCCAGGGGGTCCGTGGAGCTGAGCAGCTGGCAGGTTGTTGGGCTGTAGGTGCTGCTGGTCACCGCGCCCTGTGCATCCCTGACCATCGTCTGATTGTTGCACAGGTCATAGGTAAAGCGGGTTTCCAGCCGTTCGGTCGCGGCGGGGTCGGGGTGCGCAGATTGGATGCGCAGCAGGTTGCCGCGGCTGTCATACTCGTAGTGATTGCCGTCGCCGCCGCCGAGATGCAGCAGATTGCCCCGGCTGTCCCACTCGTACAGAATGGTCATGCCAGTGGCGCTGTTGCTCACCTGGCTGACCCGTCCACTGGTGAGCGCAAATTGCACCGTGGTGACGCGTCCCAACGGGTCTGTCACATCGGTCTGGCCAACGCCGTAGCTGTAAGTCTGCGGCAGAGAGGCGCCTGGCCGCTGCAGCGAAGTCAAACGCGCGAGGCCGTCATACTGATACTGGGTGATATCGCCGCGGGCGTTGGTATCGCTCTGCAGAAGGTCGCTGGCGCCATAGCCATACGTGCGCCAGGTCACACCGTAGCGATTCACGCCAGTCAAATCGCCCGCGCCGTTATAGGCATAGGTGACCTGCCGCCCCGTGTGATCGGTCACGCGCTGCAAGGTGCCGTTGGTGTTATAGACAAACTGCAGCGCCATCCCCGAGGTGCTCTCTGCCTGCGCCAGGCGCCCGCTGCTCGGCGCGTACGTCAGCGTATAGCCATTGCCGCTGCGGTCGAGCACACTGGACAGATAGCCGGGCGCCACGGGATCGGTCAGGAGACGAAAGCGGTAAATCAGGCCATCGCGTGTACGCATTTGCGGGCCGGTCGGTTCGCTGGTGATTTCGCTGAATACACCGTCGGCCTGATAGCCTGTCCACAGTTGATAGGCCGGCTCCACGGCGCTGCACGGCAGTCCGAATGCAGCGGCCACGGTCTGCACATCCACCACGTCGGTGCGGTTATCGGCCGGCAGATGCACATCGAAGAAAACGTCGAAAAAGGAATCGGGAAATTGCGCGCCCCAATGCTCTGCATCCAGCTGCACATCGAGCACATCAATGGGCGTGGCGCTGCGATTGACATCCTGGCGGCAGCTCAGCGGATAGTCAATGATCTCACCGTCGCCCTTGTGCAGGCGCAGGCCGCTGCTCGTCTGCTCCAGGTAGACATTCAGGCTGTGCGTCCATTTGCGGCCGATCGGCGTCAAGGTGGATTGGGCCTGGCTGTTGTAGACAGTCTGCAGGCCAAAGGTGGGGCCGACGCCGTTGAACTGGAAGTGCGTGTCACTGGCGATCAAATTGCCGTTCGTGACATTGACCCCGTCAATCAAATGGACCGGCGCGTCGGCCGGGTTGCCGTTCTCCTTTTGTCCCATGCCCAGGCCATTGCGGCCAGGCGGAGGCAAAAGCTGCGGCGCCGTCGGTTCAGCAGGCGCACTGCGTGCGACGCGGTCAGCCTGCGCCAGCGGCGTCATGGTCAAGACGAGAATCACGAGCCATGTCAGAACGAGATAGAGGCGACGGCTAGATCTGGACATTCTAACCTCCTGTGTTCAACACCACAAAAAAAGAACGCAAGGTCGGTTGGCGCCAAGAGCATCAGAGGGGAAACCGGCAGCGGGAGGAGGGAGTCATCAACTCAGTGGGTGAAAAGCGAGCTCGTCGCGGTTCAACGTCTCAAGCTGGCCTCAGCAATGAAACTGACGCCTATTCCTGGGTGGCTGTTACAGGCCTCTTGTGCTACAATTTGCGGCGGCGGCTCAGGCAGTCGCGCCGACTGCGGCCGTCGGCAGCGATGAACCAGGCGCAGGGCAAACGGAGGGTGATATCAAACCAACAGAATCGTGGTGGAAGAACCGACGCGGCGAGTGGTATGTGATCGTGCAAGGGATACTTCTGATCCTGGTCATCGTCGGGCCAAAATCATTGCCAGGCCTGCCGCGCTGGACGGGCGGCCCGACGATCAGCGCCACCGTGGCAGGCCTGGCGCTCGCAGTCGTTGGGGGCCTGCTGCTGGCGACCGCCTTACTTCGCCTCGGCCCCAACCTCAGCGCGCTGCCTCACCCGGTAGCGGGCGCCAGTCTCGTCGCCTCAGGCCCGTATCGGTTGGTGCGCCATCCCATTTACGCGGGAATCATCCTGGCGGCGCTGGGCTGGGGCGTGCTGAACCGCAGCAGCCTGGGCGTACTCTACGCGCTGGCGCTGTTCATCTTCTTCGATCTCAAATCACGGCGTGAAGAGTTTTGGCTGCGGCAGGCATTGCCCGGCTATGACGACTACCGGGCGCGTGTGCGCAAGTTGATCCCGTTCATTTACTAACCATGCCGGGAAGTGGACAGGTGTACCCAAAATCCGCTGTTACCAGGCTAATGTCCACAACATTGACCAGGCCGTTGTTGTCCAGATCATAGACCGGATCGTTACTCAGCCAGCTCAGCGCGCTGGCCTGAATGTCGGCCACCGTCACCGCCAAATCATGATTGAAATCGCTTCTCAGGAGACACAGACTCTCCACGGCGCCGCTGTCACATCGCGCGGCCCCGTCGCCATTACCATCGCGTGGGCGGGTCAAGCCGGTTTGATCGGCCGTTTCGCAGGCTGCGCCGCCGCTGCCAGGTGCGGCCGGATTCCCCCGGTCAATCAACCGGCTGCCGGCGAGCGGGGCATGGGTCAGCGTGGCGCCGCCGTGATTGCCCAGCGGCCCCAATCTGGCATTGATCGGGTTGGCCTGTGTTCCAATCTGGTCGCCAGTGGCCGCGGTCAACGCGCAGCCGCGATTGTTGCCAATCAGGTTATAACCAAGCGATGTTGGCGAACCGCTGCAGTCAGGAGACAGTTCCGTCGCGCCTTGGTGGTTGCCGGCCAGCACGCTGTTCTGCAAGGTCAAGATGCCGGTAGACACATGGACGCCTCCAGATCCGGTTCCGCCGCTAGAATCCGAATTTCCCAGGTTGGCCGTGATCGTGACATTGCTCAGTGTCACATTGCCCGCCATGAAGATCGCACCGCCGGCATTGGTGGCCTGATTACCACTGAACGTACTGTTCTGCACCAGCATTTGACCGCCAGCGCCGATGTTGATGCCGCCGCCGGACGCGCTGTTGACAGCGGTGTTGCTTATGATGGCGCTGGCCGTGATGGTCACTGTGCCCGAAGCATCAATACCGCCGCCGTTGCTCGAATCGGATGTGTTGACTTCAATCGAGCTGCCGCTGACCGTGAGGTGCGAGGCATTCAGGCCAAAAATACCGCCCCCGGCCGGGCTTACGCTGTCGCGCACCACGCTGTCCGCCAGCAGCAGGCGAGTGTTGGCCTGCAGCATCAGGCCGCCGCCCGCCCCGGATAACATGGCATTGCCGTGACGTATCGTGACGCCGCTGATCTGCACGACGCTGCCGCTGGTCACCAGATGAAAGACCCGATCCAGCGCGCCGCCGTCAATGATCGTCGTGGGGGCGCCGGCGCCAATCAGCGTCAGATTGTCGCGAAGGTCAAGGTCGCCCATCGCCGCCAGGTCCTCACCAATGCCTGGAATCGTGAGCGTGTAGACGCCCGCGGGGAGCATGATGGTGTCCGCTCCGGTGAGGGCGTTGGTTTCCTGAATTGCCGCACGCAAGGTGCACTGGTTGTTCGGCTGTGCACTCGAATCACATTGGCCATCACCGGCCACCAGGTCCACCGCATCGTTCAGACTGTTGACTGTGAAGGTCGCAGCCGGTGTACCGACCGCCGTGCGGCGCGGCGAATCATGCCAGCCAAACAGGGCGCCCAAAAGCGCCATCAGCAGCAGAACAATCTTCATGGTATTCTCCTTTGGTTGTCTGACGTTTGCCTGAACTTATGCGATCTGGTAAGGCGGGCCCTGGATGGTGTGTTGCCCGACTGTCGAGCTGGAAATGACCACCGTGAGAGGAGCCGCATGAGCCGCCACGCGTTCTTCGGGGAACCAGCGCCGCCCATCTCTTACCACGATCAGGAGACCGTGGTCATCACCCATGGGCGTGAATGTTGGGGTAGGATGTTGACGATACACCGGAAGGTGAAGGCTTGTCTGTAATCTCTCTACAAAGTGCAGCACATCATCCACCGCCAGGCCGATCTCGCTAATGCTGAGCAGACTGGCCGCGCTGAACGGCCGTGTCGGCGGACTGGGCAGGTCATGGCGGGCGATGAACTCGCCAATGTTGCCATCACGGTCGGCAAAGTAGATAGCATGGGCATTCCAGGCGCGGAAGTCGAATTCGTCCGCGCCGCTGGCGTCGGCAAGGAGCGGCGCGCGCGCCGCCAGCCAGGCTTTGGCCTCGGCAAACTGCCCCTCAGGCAGGTTGAAGGCGAAGTGATACGGCGCAGGTATAGGCGCTGCCGCGGCGGAAAAGACCAGCCTTGATGAGCCGACCTGCAGCGCAACCTCGTCCGCGTCTGCAGTCAGCAGGCGGAAGCCGAGCATCTGGTGATAGAAGTCTCTCTGCTCCTGCAACCGATTCGTCATCAGACGCAGCTCCTGAATGATCATGCGCAGCTCCTCAAGCACCTCAGCCGGTCATGGCCAGGTCCACCAGCCTTGCGTTCAACAGCCTGAGCAGCGGCTCAACCGGCGCCAGGACGCCAGCGCCCTTCTTGCCCGCGCTGATCTCGATCTGGTCGAAGAGAATGGCGGTTTCATCTATGAACACCTCGTAATGCCGATCGAGCAGGGCCAGGGGGGAGATGCCGCCTTTCTCCAGGCCGGTGATGCGTTCTGCCTCTTTGTGCGGCGCCATCTGCATCTTCTTCTCGCCCGCGGCCGCGGCCAGCTTCTTCAGATCGAGCTGGCTGTCGCCAGGCAGCAGAGCCAGGATCGGCTTGGCCGCCGGGCGCTCCGGTAGGACCACCAACGTCTTGAAGGTCTGCTCTGGCGGCAGACCAATCACCGCCGCCACTTCAGCCGCGGACAGATGCTCGGGTGCGTCGTAGTAGAACGCGGTGTAGGGGATGTTGTGCCCTTCCAGCACGCGCATCGCCAGCGTCTTCTGGTTCTTGGACATGCTACCCGCCGCTTAGCGTCCCAGCAGGGTGCCCAGGCCAGCGCCAAGCACGACGCCCAACAGCCCAAGCCCGGCCACGAGGCGTGTGTGCGCCGCATCGCGCACATCGGCCAGCACCTGCGGACCGCTAACCGGCCGCGGCGGCGCGTATTCCGGCCGCAGCAGTTCGCCCAAGATGAAGCCAGCCACGAGGCCGCCAATGTGCGCGTAGTTGTCTACGACGCCGCTCGTAAATCCATAGACCAAATTGAATCCGACAACCATCAACATGCTGCGCAGCATCTGCTGACCCGCTGCGCCAAAGAGCTTGCGGTAGCGCCGCAGATAGGCAATGAACGCGCCAAGCAAACCAAAAATAGCGCCTGAAGCGCCGGCCGAGAGCGATGGCGAGAAGAGGTAGCTGAGGAGATTGCCGTAGAGGCCAGCCAACAGGTAAATGATCAAGAATCGGTTGCGTCCAAAAAACCGCTCAACCTGCGGGCCGAGTTGAGACAGCGAAAAGCTGTTCATCAATAGATGAAAAAGGCCAAAATGGAGAAAGGCCGCGGTCAGGAGGCGCCACCATTCGCCGGCGGTGATGAGCGCGTTGTATTTGGCGCCAAACAGCAGCATGAACTGCCCATTTTGGGTGGCGTTGCGCACGTCGAACACCACCCAGCCGATGAGTTCGAGGAGCAGCCAGACCGCGACAATCACGCCAATGAGCACGTAGCTCCAGAGCGGCTTGTGGGTCGGCAGCGAAATCTCCATCACGCCCGCGCCAGGCTCAGCATCTGATGGCGCTGGCGTCGCTGTCTCAAAAAAATCTTGGGTCATTCTTACAGCTCAACCGGTTTCCAATCCACACGACATTTTTCTGCGGTGATAATCGCCATGATACGGCGCGCGGTGTCATCCAGGTGATCTTCCTGGTTGACCACGACGTAGTCAAATTCGTTGACGCGCTGCAGCTCTTTGCGCGCCGTGGCAATGCGCAGCCGGAGCTGATCTTCCGATTCGGTCTTACGGCGCTGCAGGCGCATCACCAGCTCTTCTTCGGACGGGGCTGTCATGAACACGGTGACTGCGCCTGAAACCACGCGCCGAATCGTGGCCGCGCCCTGCACGTCAATCCGCATGATCACATCGCGGCCGCTGGCGAGCGCGTCGCGCACGTGTTGTTTGGGAATACCCTTGTAGTCGCCGTACACCATGGCGTATTCGAGGAGTTCATCGTTGTCCACCATCGTGGCGAAATCGGTCATCGAGATGAAATGGTAGTCTACGCCGTCAATTTCGTTTTCACGCCGTGGCCGCGTCGTCGCCGTCACGACGAAGTAGAACGGCGCGCCCATGCGCTTCATGGCATCGAGGGTTGCATCCTTGCCTACGCCAGATGGCCCACTGATGATGACCAGCATCGGCCGCGGCCGCTGCAAATTATGATACCATTCGACCAGTTCGTCGCTTACCATAGGTTTCCTTTGCTGTCTTTTCAATTTGCAAAAAATGTCAGGGGTCGCAGGCCTCTTGCGCGCCAACAAGTGGGATCAACAGGGGTTGACAGCTTGCCAGTTGCGATTATAATCTCAGCGTTCGAAACCTGACCCAAACGAGACGATCATGCCGATTTACGAATACCAATGCCATCAATGCCATCGCCGCGTCAGCCTGTTGTGGCGCACTATGTCAGCCGCCGTCGAGGGCCAGCCAGTCTGTCCACGCTGCGGCAGCACCCAGCTGAGCCGCCTGATTTCCAAAGTGGCTGTGGTCCGTTCCGAGGAAAGCCGCCTGGACAACCTGGCCGATCCCAGCAGCCTGGGCGACGTGGATGAAAATGATCCCAAATCCCTGGCGCGTTGGATGCGCAAGATGAGCGGGGAGATGGGCGAAGACCTGGGCGACGAGTTCCGGGAGGTGGTTGACCGCCTGGAAGCCGGCGAAGATCCAGAAGAGATCGAAAAAACCATGCCCGACCTGGCCGGCGCAGGCGGGGGCGATGATTTTGGCGTCATGGACTGAGTTGGAACAAGCCGGCCAGGTCAGACTTCCAACCCAGCAACCGCTGCCTGGGGCGGGCAGGCAATGGCTTAGAACTTCTCGAAGCGCTCCACGTTACATACGAACACGGTTGCGCCCCCGACCGCCACCTCGACCGGAATCGGAATATGCAGCTCGCCCGGCTCCATCACAGGCGGCAGCGGGTTGACATACTGTTTGCGCGTGTGAGAGCCTTCCCGAATCAGCCCCAGCGCTTCGTCCAGGCGATCGTCGTTGACCCCCAGGATGATCGTCGAGTTGCCCTCGCGCAAGAAGCCGCCCGTGGTGCTGATGACCGTGGCGCTGAAACTACGGCTCACCAGGCGATCTACCAAACTCCGTGCATCGTCGCTCTGCACAATCGCCAGTAACAGTTTCATAAACCGTGCCTCCAACGGAAAAAACCACCGGATCCACCCCATCGGGCGTAACGTTTTGCACCGCCCATTTCTAGGTAGACTGCGCCTGACCCGGTTCTGCAAGCAAGCCCAGTCGCGCGGCGACCTCTGCGCGCATGGCGGCCTGCAGCGCCTGCACGGGCTGGGTGGCGTCCAGCACACGCCAACGCGCCGGCTCAGCCTGGGCTAAGGTCAGGTAGCCGCGACGAACACGGGCGTGGAAGGCCAACGTTTCTTGCTCCATGCGATTCCACTCTTCGCCCGCGCCGGCCGCCTTACGCTGCAAGCCCACATCCACGGGCAAGTCCAAACAGAAGGTGAGATCAGGCTGGAGGCCGCCGGTGGCGAATGCTGTAATCAAGCGCAGCGTCGCCAGGTCGAGCTGACGACCATAGCCTTGGTAGGCCAGGGTCGAATCCGCAAAACGATCGCACAGGACCACGCCGCCGCGGGCCAGGTGCGGCCGGATGATCTGCCCCACGATCTGTGCACGCGCGGCGGAAAACAGCAGTATCTCTGTCTGCGGCTGCATCTCCCGGTGATCGCTATCGAGCAGGATAGCGCGGACACGATCGCCAATGGCTGTGCCGCCCGGCTCCCGTGTGGCCAACACCGTCTGACCCTGTTCTCGCAGCCAGGCGGCCAGCCGTTGAATTTGCGTGGTCTTGCCGCTGCCTTCAGGGCCTTCAAAGGTGATAAACAAGCTCACATCTCATTCTCGGTAGATGCGCACGCGCCGCTGCGGCTCACGGCCATAGCTGTGCGAAACAAGATTGGCCTCGCGGGCCATCTGATGCTGCTGGCGGCGTACGAACGACGCCTGCGGCGAAAGATCAGCCGACGCCGCGCCGCCCAGAACGTGCTGAATGGCCTGGCGCGTCTCCTCGATCGCGACCGAGAAGGAATCCACCGGCGTCGTCGGCAGGCCGAACACATCGGCCAGACAGGTCTCCATCTGCGTCACCGTGTTGGAGCGCAGGACGTAGACTGCAATGCCCCGGCGCTCAGCCTCAGCAATGGGCTGCGGCTGCTTGCGGTAGTAGTTCTTCAAAGTGATGACCATGTCCGCATCACGCAGATCCTCGACAATTTGCACCGGTACGTGCAGATTCTGCGCAGCTTGCCGCAGGCGCTGTTGACCTACCCCATAGGCGTAGACGCGTCGCGTGCGTAGATTGGCGCCATTTTCGGCCGCGCGCGGCGGGGACATGGGCGCCAGCACCGGTTTGCCAAAGGCTGTCACATCGTCGTCATCGTCGTCCTGATGGCGGCCGCTGGACGACCACTGCGCTTGGCGAACGAGGGAACTGCTGGTGGCGCTGGTTTGCGTCTTTTCAATGCGCACCGTGCCGTCGGCATCGCGCCAACGCAGCTCGGCGGGCAACGCGCGCGCGCGCAGCAGCGCATCCACAGCCGCGGCCACGTCATGGTGAATAAGCAACCGCTGCCGATCTTGAATCTCGACCAGGATGTCGAAAGTGGGCGGCGCGCGGCGTTCGAGCACTGATTTCTGCGTGCCGCGACGCCGCGCCTCTTCGTCGCTCAGGGTCACGCTTTCGATGCCGCCCACCAGGTCCGACAACGTCGGGTTGAGCAGCAGGTTTTCCAGTGTGCCGCCGTGCGCAGTGCCGATGAGTTGAACGCCGCGTTCAGCAATGGTGCGCGCGGCGACGGCCTCTTGCTCGCGGCCAATCTCGTCAATGATGATCACTTCAGGCATGTGGTTTTCCACTGCTTCGATCATCACTTCATGCTGCAAAGAAGGCGTGGGCACTTGCATACGTCGCGCGCGGCCGATCGAAGGATGCGGAATGTCCCCATCGCCGCCGATTTCATTCGACGTATCTACAATCACCACGCGCTTCTTGTCCGCCAACACGCGCGCGGACTCACGCAGGAGGGTCGTCTTGCCTACGCCGGGGCGGCCCAACAGCAGGATACTCTTGTCCGACCGAACAATGTCTTCGATGATGTCAATCGTGCCATACACCGCGCGGCCGACGCGACAGGTCATGCCGATGATGTGGCCCTGACGGTTGCGCAGGCAGGAGATGCGATGCAACGTGCGCTCGATGCCGGCGCGGTTGTCCTCTGTAAACTCACCGATACGCGCAACGACGTCTTGCAGGTCAGCGAGGGTGATTTCTTGCTCACTCAGGACAACTTCAAAATCAATGAAACGCGCTTCGGGCAAGCGCCCCAAATCAAGAACCACCTCCAGCAGTTCGTCGCTCCGATTCTGCTCATGGAGGGCATTCTGGATACGCACTGGCAGCACGGCCAGCAGCGCATTCAAATCATCTGTTATTTTGTAATGAGTCATCCGTTTAATGCGAATCCTGGTTTGATCAAATGGGCAATCAAAAGACGCCGCTGACCAGCCGCGGCAGGGGCATCAGCGCCGGTTCCGTCTCCTTGACCCGCACCACCAGGTGTTTGACCAGCCGCGTACGGCGCAGGTAAGGACGGAAGTTGCGGTCTTGCAGCATCGTCCGCAATCCACTTTGGTAATCGCGCAGCGCCAGGTAGACGGGCTGCGCCTTGCGTGCGGGGCGCAGCGCCGCCAGGCACCAATCCAACAGACGCTCCGCGACCTGCCGATCGCTATCCGCGCTCCACAAGCGCAGCCAGTGCCCGGCCGGCCCCGACAGCATTTGCACGGCTGCGGCCAGGCCGTCCACGCTGCTTGCCACGTACCCCTGGGCCTGTAAGCCTGATTCCCACCACGCTGGCAAGAAGCCGCTGCTCTCGCTCTCGGCTGCGCCTTCGGCCTGTTGCACTACCGGCGGCGTCACAGCCTGGTAGAGTCGTTGAAAGGCCCAGGCATCCGAGTCTTGCTGAGGGCGGATGCCGGCAGCAGGCTGACTCGGCGTCGCCGTCGTTCCATCCAGGCGAAAAATCGTCTCTTGTGTGTAGGGCACAAAACCAACCTGGCGAAACACATCGGCTTCGCGGCCGTCAGCCGGCACGCTGGCGAAGATCCGCTGTACACCATGCTGGCCGCCGTCCTGCACCATGCGAGTCAGCAGGCGTGTCCAGATTTCTTCCGCCCCCGGCCGTTCGCTGGTCAAGGCGGGGGCAAGCGCCAGCATGTCGCTTTCCGGGCGATCAGTGCGCTTGAGCACCTGAGCAAAACCGCGCAGCGGCCCCTGCGCACTCTCTTCGTGCAACACATACGTGGCAATCCCAATGCCGCGCCAGGGAAATGGCGCCATCATGGCAACCGCCAACGGACTGCGCGGACGCGTCAACGCGTGCACCATGTCGAGGCGTTCGGTGTCGGGCGCTAATCCCTGCAGCAGCAGGCTGTGACGCAGGCCGAATGGCTCAACCACCCCTTTGACGGCTCCTTTGGCTTCCCTGTGCAAAATCTGGGTTGATTTTACACTGCTTTACATCGCGTCGCAAGTATGGTCGGCAGGTCAATTGAGAAAGAGATGCCCTGTCGGTCCTGCAATCAACTGCCGCTGCGCATCGGCCGTCTGCAGCATGAAGCGCAGCAGAAGCTGCTCCCGCGCAAGCACTCGGCGCTCAACCGCCAGCAAATCAGCCGCACTGTGCGTCTGCAGAAGGGCCTGCTTGTCATGAAGCGGCAGCTGCAGCGCAATCGCAATCAGATAAGCCAGATCCACGGGGTCATCCGGCATATCGCTGGTGGCGAATTTGACCTTCTCGTCCTGGTTGAGCATCTCTAGGTAGGATGCGATGCGCGGCTGCAGGTATTCGATGAGCGGCTTGACCTCGGCTTCGTTGGCGGCGAGCAGAGGAAAGGCTTCGACTTCTGCCTCCAGATAGGGCTGATCGTTGACAATCTCCTGAATGCGAAAACGGCCTGAGCCAGTGGCCGTGATATTCATGCGGCCTTCGGCTAACGGTTCTACGTCTGTGATATACGCCATGGTGCCAACGGGGTGCGGCGTTGCCTCACCGCCGACCTCCGAGCCTTGTTGGATCAACACGATGCCAAACGGCTTGCCTTCGCGCAAGCAGCGGCGCACCATCAATTTGTAGCGATCTTCAAAAATATGCAGGGGCATCACCATGCCCGGAAACATCACCACATTCAGTGGAAACAAAGATAGACGCATGGCATCAACTCCTTCGTGTGTGACAAAGCAAAACATTCTGCGCGAGGCAAGGCGCTCGATTGGAGCAGGGATCAGTCATCGCCCTCGTCTTCTTCCCCGAGGATGACCTCATCCTTCATGAATTCGCGCAAGACGACCGTGGCGTAGGCGCCCTTGGGCAAGGTAAAACGCAGCCACAATCCGCCGTGATCAGTCTCTAGTTCGGAGGCGTCGAGTTCGATGTGGTCAAGAAGCAGGCGGCCGAAGCGCCGGCCGCCATCCACATCCGCCTTCTTGAAGGCCTGTACGGGCAAATCAGCTTGCGCCAGGATCTGCGCCTCAAGCGCCGCAGACTCCTCGGCGGCGGCCTTCATCTTGGCTCCAAAAAGGGGGCCGGTAAAACTGATTTCACCAGCCGCAAAGCGCGGCTGTTCCCGATCCAGGTCTTCCACCACAAAGAGGCCGCCCGTGCCGTGTTTCTTGGCGACATCGCCAGCCAGCAGGTGATCGAACGCGCCCAGGTTGATGCGCTGCACCAGATAGCGATTGAAAAGCTCTGATTGAAATGCTGAGATCAAGAAGCGGCGCAGCCACCGCTGGCGGGGGCCGCGACCCAAAAGCACTTCGCGGCCGCGCGCCGCATTGTCGCCATCCTGACCAAAGCGCTGCGCGCCGAAGAAATTGGGGATGCCGCGCGCGCGCAGCGCGGCGGCCACAGCCGTAGCTCGCGGCATGGCATCTGGCGTGACCTCAGCCACGAAGATGGCAAAACGATTGCCCAACAGGTGCCCGGTGCGCAGCTTGTTGCGATGACGGCTGACCCAGTTGACCTGAAAAGGCAGCTCGCCGCTGATGCGCACGGCGGCGTCTTCGGCCGGCACGCGCAGAAGGGAAAACGTCTGCGTGGTCAACGCCTGACGGTCCTTCAAGCCGGCAAAACCGATGTCATCGGCGGCCAGGCCAAACACGCGCGCCAGGGCCGTAACCACATCGCGCGTGTTCCAACCGCGCCGCGTGAGATTGACGTAGAGATGATCGCCCTCGCCGCTCGGTTCGTACAAGGGAATCTCTTCGACGACAAAATGCTCAGGCGCCTGCTTGAGCGCGCCGCCTATGCCGGGTAGATCTGAGGTAATCGTTGGTAATATCATGCGATTGTGAAGTAAGGTCGTCACGAGTTAGATTGTAGCGCAGAGCGCCTGGGAAAGCAAGGTCGGGCCAACTCAGGTTGCGGTCGCCGGCGCAGCCGAACGTGGTTCAATCAACCAATGGAGTCCAGCGAGCAGCGCCATCCCGACGCCCAGCCCCAGCCACAGCCCCGTTAGAATCATCGTGGGTTGACCGCCGTCCCACCAGCCGCGGTGCATGGCATGCACATCCAACTGCCAGAGACCAAACGTGACTGCGGCCAGGGTCAGGCGCAGCACCCAGGAGCGTTTTTCCATGAACACAAACGCATCCCCACGGCGGCCATAGGCCACGCGTACGGCAATGATGCCAATCAACGCCGTGTAGCAGCGCGAGCAAACTGCCCACGGATAGCCGGCTAACTGAAAGGCCATCTCAGGCTGCGGACAAATCCAGAAGCCCAACGCGGTGATGCCCTCGCCGACCGGGACAAAGAGAGGCAGGCCGCTGGCGCGAAAGAGCGGCGCCAAGATCGGCCCCGCCGCCATGAACCCGAGCACAATGTCAACCAGCAGCCATCCGCGGTTGCGCGGCGCGGCCGTGCGTGGGTTGACTGGTCGCGTCTCAATGAGCCGTATGCTTCTCATGGAATCTGCCGCACCCGCCACCAGGTGCGTGGCAAATGCACCAGTTTAGCGCCCAGGCCGACATGGGCGCGCTGGTTGAACACATCGTAGCGATTCTGACGAATCTTCTTGAGAATCCCGCGATAGATAGCCGCCGCCGCCGCCACCGAAAGGCGGCTGTCGCGATTCAGCAAACCAATACCAGGCCACGCTTCATCGTACAGGCGTTCGGCCCGCGCAATCTCGAAATCGAGCAGACGCACAAACCGTTCGTCTACTTGACCATGACAGAAGTGGGCATAGGTCAGGCCAAACCGTTCGATGTCTTCCAGCGGAAGGTAGACGCGGCCGCGACTGGCGTCTTCACCCACATCGCGCAAGATATTGGTCAACTGCAGGGCGATGCCGAGCTTGACGGCATAGTCAAAGGCCTCGTGGGTCCTGAAACCGGTGATGTGCATGGACATCAGCCCAACGGTGGAAGCCACGCAATAACAGTAGTGAGACAATTCTTCCCACGTTTGGTACGTGCGCACCGTCAAGTCCATCGCCATGCCATCCAGCAATTCCTCAGCAAAACGTCGCGGCACATGATGGCGCTCGCACGTGTCAGCCCAGGCCATCAAAACAGGGTCCTGCTGCTCGTGCACTGGCCGAAAGGCCGCGTGCCGCCAGCGCGTCAGCTCGTCGTGGGCGTTCGGACCGCCGCTGTCCACGATGTTATCACTGACTCGACAAAAGCCGTACAGCGCATGAATCGCCTGGCGCTTTTGAGGCGGCAGCAGCAGCGAGCTGAGATAGAAACTCTTCGAGTAATCCTTCGTAATCTGCCTGCTGACGGCATAGGCCTGATCCAGGGTCACGCGACTGTCGTGGAGAGACGGCTCGCTCAACATGCGTGTCTCATTCGTCAGAAAAGAATGGGACTGGGCTGTCATCGGTGCCTCCGCAAACTGGGTCGTTGTCGTGGGCTGCAGCGGTGATGTCCGGCATCCTGCCTGTCCAGCCCACGATTGTTGTCATGATTCGGCGCTTACGCGCGCGGTGTAAAGGGCTTGCCCTCGATACGCGCCAGCGTGGCATCGGCTGCGCGATGCCCACTGCGCACTGCGCCTTCCATCGAGTCGTAAAAACGCTGGAACGTGTAGCCGCCAGCGACCGCAAGGTTTTGGATGGGGGATTGCTGGCTAGGGCGCAGGTGATCGGTGCCCGGCTTGGGCCAGTATACCGACTGCGGCACGCGCACCACCTTCGACTTCTCGATCTGTGCGCCGGCCGCGCTGGACGGAAAGAGCGCCTTGATATCTTCCCACACCAAGCGCACCACCTCCGCGTCGCTGAGCGCCATGAGATCGTGCGCTGGCGCCACCACAAACTGAAAACGCGATTTACCCTCGTGATAATACTCGGGTGTAGTGTTGGCCATATCTGCGTAGACCGGAATAATGCCATCAGGCGAGAAGATGACATTGTCAATGTTGCTGATCTGGCGGTCGGCCCACAGGTGCACGGTCATGACCGGTACGCCTTCCAACTGGGCCAGCCCTTTGAAGTAATCATACCGCTGCCAGGTTTCCGGCATCAGCTTCTTCAAGTTATGAATGGGCAGCGCCGTGATATAGTAATCGGCCTCGAAGCGCGAAGCTGTAGGATTCAACGTGGTTTCGCCGGCGGCTGCAGCTGCGCGCGGCTCATCCCACGCGACGTCCACGCCGCTGATCGTGCCGTCCGGCTGGGTCTGGATGCCCGTCACCTTGGCGCCAGTCAGCACGCGGCCGCCGCGAGCCTGAATATACTCGACCAACGGGCCGGTCAGGTGCTTTTCTGGCGCGCCCTTGAGAAAGCCCATGTGGCTGGCGTCGTTCTGGCGCAGGAAAAGGCCGCTAACATCGAGCACGACGCGCGCACTGATGTCTTCTGGCTTGAGGAATTTGAGGGCCAGGGTCATCGGTAGGAACATCTTGCTCAACATGCGATCAGCAATGCCTACCTCGCGGTGCCATTGTTGGTATGTCAGGCGATCCTGGGCTGCGTAGTATTTCTCGCCGCCGAAAAGAATGGGCACCAGGGCCTTGGCCAGGGTGGCCTTTTCGCCCAGGCTGAAATATCTATTTTGGAAAACGGCCGGCAGCAAGTGCAGCGGCGACGGCAGCGGCATGGTACGGAACTCGAAGCGCTCGCCCTGATCAAGGGTGTACGTGAGCACGTGCTCTTTCCACAAGATGCGGTCATAGGTGCCGATGTCGCGCATAAGGTCGAAGATTTCTTCGTAAGCGCCAAAGAAGACGTGCAGACCAGTCTCGATCCAATCGCCGTCAGCATCCTGCCACGATGACCATTTGCCGCCCAGCACATCGCGCTTCTCAATCACGGTCACGTCATGACCGGCTTCAACCAATCGCTTTGCCGCCGCTAAACCGGCCAATCCACCGCCAATGACCAAAACCCGCCGCTGCGTTCCACTCTGTGCAATTCCTTGTGGCGTCGTCTCCATGCTCGTGCCTCCCACATCCCATTCAAGTTTTATTGATTTCTGACTACACAATGCTTCCACTTTCCTAAGACGCAGCGACGCAATGGAGAGTCACCGATCCGATGTCGCTCACCTGGTTCGTTGGCGGTTGGCAACCCTGCCGCAGCGGGGTGTTAGCGACATGAAGCCGTCAGCCCGATGTCTGGCGCGGCCTGCGGCCTATAGGCCGACACGGCGGCGCAGGGCGTAGAACCGCTGCCAGGATTGCTTGCTGCCCAAGAGAAGCAAGCCCTGAACGATCAAGATATTGGTGATAAGGAAAAACAGCAGCTCTTCCAGTGGTAGGCCAAAAACAAGCAGCGGCACACTCCGGTCAGGCGAAATAGCCCACACACCCGCGCCAATCGCCAAGCGATCCGCCAGGCTCAACCACAGCCAGGGGACAACGACCCCGGCCAGGTAAAGACGCCATTGGCGACGCAAGATAGGCCAACCAAACCAAAGTTGCAGCAGAATGATTGGCAAAGCCCACACCAACAAAAAGATAAGATACGTCCACTGTCCAAACATGACTACTCCTCAGGCTGCCAAAGCCAACGGCGCAGGATGGTTAGCACGAAACCAGTAAAAATGACTTGCAGCACAAAGAACAAGTATTCTTCCAATGGAACGACGCCCAGCACAATGCCCCAGATCTTGTTGACATCATAGGACCAGACGCCCTGTCTGACGATCGCATTATCCCACGGCGTGGTGTAGACGACGGCCAGCAGTGCAATCACGGCCAGATGGCGCGGGTCGGGCCAGGTGCGCCGTCGCCAGAGCACCAGACCGCACAGCACCGTGGGCGCAATTACAAACAGCAGCAAAAAACCAGCGTAAGTCACTCGTGCACCTCCCGCTTATCCGCATGCGTTCAATCGGAATCCGTGTGATTGAGCAGCTTGAGGAATTCATTGCGCGTTTGTGGGCTGTTGCGGAAAGCGCCGCGCATGGCGCTGGTCACCATGCGCGCATTGGCTTTCTTCACGCCGCGCATCGCCGCGCACAGGTGCACTCCTTCGCAGACAACCGCGACGCCCAAGGGATGCAGCACTTCTTCGATGAAATCGGCGATCTGTGTGGTCATCCGCTCCTGCACTTGCAGGCGCCGCGCGAACATCTCGACAATGCGCGGAATCTTGCTCAGGCCCAACACCTTACCGCGTGGAATGTAGGCGACGTGCGCTTTGCCCATGAACGGCAGCATATGATGCTCGCACAGGCTGTAGTAGTCAATGCTCTTCACCACTACCATCTCATCGTAGTGCACATCGAAAATGGCGTCGTTGATCAGCGTCACCGGGTCTACATGGTACCCAGCGGTCAACTCTTCGTACATTTTCGCCACACGCAGCGGGGTTTTGACCAGCCCATGCCGTTCAGGATTCTCGCCTATCGCCGTCAGGATACTGCGCACCGCGCCCTGAATGTCGGTGTCTGCCCACTCCGGCTCATCCTCAACCAACTCATTGCGAAAGGCGTCGAAGTCGTCTACATTTACTTTCATTGGATTCACGTTATTTTTGCTCGCTTTCTAGAAGGTGAACTGCTTTGATTTGACCGCAGGCAGGTGCACATCGTCACGGCGCCAGATGTCTGTTCGATAGCGAAATTGCGCCGCGATGGCGCTGAGGAGCTGGCCTGTCTCTGGGTGAATGAAATCTGGCGCCACCTCAGCCAATGGCCGCGCCAGGTAGGGCTGCGCAAGAATATCGGGATCAGGAATGTGGCGTTTGCCTACCAGGAGAATATCGTGGTTGAAGAAGGCGATATCGAGATCAATGGTGCGCGCTGCGTTCGGATTGGCGCTGCGCTGCCGTCCCAGCGACCGCTCGATGGCGCTCAACTGCTGCTTGAGCTGGTCTGGCGACAGCGGGGTGATCAAGATGGCTGCGGCATTCAGAAAATTCGGCTGTGTTGGGTCGCCCACGGCAAGCGTCTCATAAATGGATGAAACAGCCGCCACTTCACCCAGGGCCGCGAGACGTTCTACCGCGGCCGGGAGATAAAGCTCAGGCTGAATGTTGGAGCCGAGGCTGAGAAAAACAGTGTTCATGCATGCGCAGAAAGCGGCGGCAGGTCAAAATCAGCGCGCGTCCGCTCGATTTCGACGCCGACCGAACGCGCAAAACGCAGCGCGCCCGGTTTCTCAAGGCGCACCACAATGCGTTCGACATCGAACTCCGAAAGAATCAGATGCGCGATCTCCGTCGCCATTTTTTCAACCAAAAAGAATTTCGATTGTTCGACCAGGGCAATCACGCGCTTGGTGGCCGTCTTGTAGTTGATGGCATCCGCGATATCGTCGCTGTGTCCGGCCCTGGAAATATCGGCAAACAGGGTCAGATTGATGAGAACATCCTGCGGGTTGACGCGTTCTTCAGGGTTGATGCCAATAATACAGCGCAAAAGCAAGTCCCGGACTTCCACCCGATCTAGTTTCATCAACGAGCCTCTTTCCTGAACAGCGCAAACCCCACGATCCCAAACTGATCTTCGCGCGCAAGGCGCAGCCCATGGCGGGCAAACAATGCCTGTACACCGGCTGAGTCCCAAAACTCAATTCCCCCCTGGCGAGCCAGGCCTTGCAGGCGGCGCGGCCACGGAGACTCGCTGGCTAAGAGGTGCATGGAGAAGAAGGGCGCGCCCGGTTTGAGCACACGCGCAGCCTCAGCCACAACCAAATCGGCCACCTTGAACTCGTTCAGAGAGCCGCCGCAAACGACGCCGTCCAACGCGCCAGCCGCCAAAGGAAGCGCTTCTCCTTCTGCGCACAGCAGATGAACCGTCGTCAGGTTGGCATGGCGAATCTTGGTCGCTGCCTGCTGCAGCATGAGCGGAGAGCTGTCAAGCGCAATCACTTCGCGGTCGAGTCGTCGCAGCGCCGCGCCGCGCGCTAGCGAACGTGCATACAGGCCGTGCGAACAAGCCAGGTCCAGAAAAACGCCAGATCCAGCGTCGGCCATCCAGTCATCGAACAAAGCCAGTTCGCGGTCGAGACCCAAAGGTTGGCCGCTCAAAAGGCTCAACGAACGACGCCGCCACAGGTCTTCATAACCCCACGCCACCGGCAGGGTGAAATTGGTGCGCTGGGCCGCGGTCAAGAAATGCGGGCCGTTCGGCAGCAGGTTGAGCACCTCATTCTGCACGAGGTAACGTCGGCCGCAGGCTTGACAACGAACCGCGCCGCGTTCGATTTGCCATTCGCGCTCCGCACACTGCGGACACACCACCCACTGTAGGATTTTCTCGTCCATCTATTTCCCTTCAAGCAAACAACGCCGGTCAGTATTATCCGCAGGAGTCGCTTGCGGCCCGCATTGGGCTGATGGGCCTAGGCCATTCCCATCTGAACCTGCTGCTGCAAAACAGAGGCCAGCGCCTTGCGCGCGCGGTGAACGCGCATCTTCATCGCACTCAGCCCAATGCGCGTATGAGAAGCCATGTCTTGATAGCTCAAGCCTTCCAATTCGCGCTGCACAATGGCCTGCCGATGCGACTCGTCCAATTTGCTCAGCGCGCTGTAAACGACGCTCGACTGTTCTTTGTGTAGATAAGCCTGCTCAGGCGTTGGCGCATGCCAGCGCAGCAGTTCCGTATCCACCGGTTCAGTCTCGGCCAGGTCGCTCCACTCCACATCAGCAGCCTGCGGGCGACGGCGGCGTTTCTCGATGGCGTCCAGGCACGCATTGACTGCAATGCGATAGAGCCATGTGCTGAAACGCGACCGGCCTTCGAAGCGGGCCAGCGAGCGATACACCTTGACAAATACTTCTTGCGCCTGATCTTCGGCTTCTTCTCGATTTCCCATCATTCGCAATGACAAACCAAACACTTTACCCTGATAGCGTTCCACCAAAATCTCGAAAGCCTGTGCATAGCGCAGCGGCTCACTGACAAACAACTGAACCAAAGTTTCATCACTCAATTGAGTTATGTCTTGCTGATTACCACTCTTCGCCACGGTGCCCTCCTGTAAGCGCCTGAAGTTGTGAAACAGAATTCAAAATCCTTGACTTCTTGTTCTCTGCTTGATGGAGGCATTATACACCGCTGTTTCAAGTTTGTCAAATGTTTGAATAGGCAATGTACAACGGAGGCGCTTCAGGAATTGGGCCAGCCCCACGCTGCCGCCACCTGCTGCACATCCACGATACTGATCACTTGATCGCCATCCACATCCAGGCGCGCGCTGTAGCCGGGCTGACCGCTGACGCTTGGCCAGGCTGCGGCCACGGCTTGCACATCGGTCAAGTTGACCGCGCCATCGCATGCGGTCGGCGCGACATCGAAATGGTAGCACGCCACGGTAAGCGGCGCCAGGATGACCCGCTGATGCTCCTGGTCGGCGGTGTCGCGCGTGGCCAGGCTGTACTCAAAATCACCGGCCGGCAGGCCGGCATCCAGGTAGGTTCCCACCAGGCCCAACGTCGCCACCCGTGTGGGAGTTGGATCAGGCAGCCGCCGACGGTAAACCGTGTATCCAGCCAGCGGCTGCACCGGGTAGGGCTGCCATGTCAACTCGACGGCTCCCCCGTCAGTCGCCGCCTGCGCCTGTGATCCTTGGGGCTGCGTGTTGCGCGCGGTTACATTGGTCAGCCGACCTGCGGCCAGATCCGCAGCCAGCCCATTGCCATGTATATAATAATAATAATCTGTATCACCCACGAGATAGTATTGCAGCCAGGCGACGGCATAGCGGCGGATGATCTGGCGTCGCGTGGCGCTGGCGCTGCCGCAGAAAAGTGTACAGAGGACATCGGTCGGGTCTTCGAAATCGCAGTGGGTCGCGCTGCTCACCACGTACTGTGCACGCTGCGCGGCGGCCGTCAGCGGATAGACCTGCGTATAGGCGGCGCTGGAATTACAGCTGCTTGGCGGCGCGGCGGCCCACGCCGAGGGCATCGTCAGCCCAGCTCCCAGCGCGCTCAAGTCCGCGCCTGAGCCTGGCACCGGATCCAAGGGCATGATGGCTTTGATACGGCTGTCGCGGCCAGCCGCCACCCATGCGGCCATGCCGCCAGCAGAATGGCCTAACACACCAAAACGGTCGGTCGCGATGTGACCCCAGAAACGGGAAGCAGGGGTTGCATTCTCCGTCTCCATCCACGTGAGCGCGGCGCTGATCTTCGCCGCCCACACATCAAAATCAGGGGCAGACGGGTTGGGGAAATCCACGGTCACCACGATAAAACCGTGCGAGGCCAGGAATGCGCCGTTGGCGCTGTGATTACTGCGGCTGCGCGCGAAGCCGTGTCCCAATACCAATCCCGAAAAAGGGCCGCCTGCGGCCACGACGCCATTCGCGCCAGGATAAAATACCGTTGCGCCGTTGCCCTGGAGGGTGAAATTGAACTGATCGGTGGCAAAAGGCCCAGGCAGGCCAGGATCAGGAGGAATAGAGTGTTGCCCTGCAAACGACGTGGCAGGTATGCCGAGCAGAGTGACGATCACCACAGAAAAGAGAAGACGTCGCATCATGTTGATTTTGCTCCTGACTGGGCGCAGCCCCGTCCTTGATTGCGCAACCATCAAGCTTGTGTTACAATGAGACTAGCAGCTGATCGTTGCTGGATTCGTATCTTTTCAATGAGCCGACCGGACAAGCGCAGATGGATTGCCCCATGCGCACTTTGTTCTCGCCATTTGACGGCCGTGTTCGGAGTTCTGAGTTACAGGTTGATGAGTTTAGAACGTACAACATGGGTTGCCCCTGGTAGTCACGATTGCGCCTGCGACCACCTGATGTGGAGGGCTCAATGAACCGTTTGGAAAAATTACTCAGACGAACAGATCACCTCGTGCAACGAGGACAGCTCGGGCGGGCTGCTGACCTGCTGGAAGAAACATTGGCCCGTCATCCGCTCGGCGACAAGGGCTGCGAGGTCATCAGCGCGTACTTGGGTGACATCTACCTTTCCCTGCATGAACTGGACCGCGCCGAAGCCAACCTCAAGCATGCGATCGAGCACAACAGCGCCGCGGCCGAATATCACTACCTCCTGGGCATCATCTACTCGGCCGGCATGCACTGGAAAGATGCTATCAACGCGCTGTGGCATGCACTCGAGCTATCGCCGGAGGATGATGAATACCTGCGCGCGGTAGGCTGGGCTGTCTTCAATTCAGGCGATGAAACACAAGGTCGCGCCCTGCTGCAAGAGGCGTTGCAGGCCAATCGTTCCAACATGGTCACGCTGACCGATTTGGCGCTCGTTTATACGCGGGCCTTCCAGTTCCAGGAAGCGCTTCACTGCGCGCGCCGCGCCGTTGAATTGGACCCACAAAGTGATTTGGCGCAGGATGTCCTGCGTGTGGTGCAGCGGTTCAAGCACGAATATGAACGCTTGACGCGTCAAGGGAAATTCACGAGCCAACAGGCCGACGCCTGATCAGCCATCGGGTCTATTGTAGAACTCAACCAACCGCCAGCAGCGTCAAACTGCTGGCGGTTGGCTTTTGTGGGACATACGCCCCTGTTCTACTTGCCGTCCGCGGCGCGACGGCGAATGAAGGCCGGCACTTCATCCAGCTTGTCACGGCTGAACGTGCGCGAAGGAAAAGGAATCGCCTGGGTTGTGCTGCTCGAGGTCGCAGGCTGGGCCTGGCGAGCATCGGCGCGCAGGACTTGGGCGGTGTTTGCGGGCCGGCGCATCGCATGGGCCGCCTCGAATCCAGTGGCAATGACCGTAATGCGAATCTCGTCCGTCATGGTCGGATCAATCACGGCGCCGAAGATGATGTTGGCCTCCGGGTGAACCCCCGCGCGCACGATCTCCGCCGCTTCATTGACCTCGAACAGGGTCAGGTCAGGGCCGCCCGTCACGTTGAACAGAATGCCCTGGGCGCCGTCAATGGAAACATCGAGCAGTGCGCTGTGAATCGCCTGCTCCGCAGCCTCCTTGGCCCGGTTCTCACCCTTCGCGCGGCCAATCGCCATCAACGCGGAACCACCTTCGCTCATGATCGTACGTACATCAGCAAAGTCAAGATTGATCAGCCCCGGCACGGTGATCAACTCAGAGATGCCCTGGATGCCTTGACGCAACACATCATCCGCCGTGCGAAATGCGGTCTCGATGGAGGCTTTCTTGTCTACTACCTGCAGCAGCCGATCATTGGGGATCACAATCAGGGTATCCACGTGCTCCTTCAGGCGCGCAATTCCCTCGTCGGCCGAGCGCATACGCCGCGAACCTTCGAACGAGAAGGGCTTGGTCACAACGCCAATCGTCAACGCGCCCATGTCACGCGCCACACGGGCAATGACCGGCGCCGCGCCGGTGCCAGTGCCGCCGCCGATGCCGGCGGTGACAAACACCATGTCCGCACCTTTGACGAGGGCCTGAATGTCTTCGGTTGACTCCTCCGCGGCCTTCATCCCAATTTCAGGGTTGCCGCCCGAACCAAGTCCTTTGGTGAGCTTATCACCGATGCGTAGACGCTGCGGCGCCTGGGAAAGCATCAGCGCCTGGGCGTCCGTGTTGACGGCAATGAATTCAACCCCTTGAATTCCCGCGTCAATCATCCGATTGACGGCATTTGAGCCGCCGCCGCCAATGCCCAGCACCTTGATCTGGGCCACATTTTCAACATAACCTTGCGGCTGTGTCTTACGTGCAACTGAAGTAGACATCGAACTGCCTCCTGACGAGAAGTTGGTTTTTCTTTTTGTTACCCATGAGCCTAGCTCAACGATCCGGGCGCCGGCCATCTGCGATGTACCCACCGCGACAGCCGGGCTAATCCCAATACGACAACGCGGCCGCTTGACTACCCAGGCATCAAGTTGCGCAACCACTGCCATACGCGTTCTAACCAGGGCAACGCGGCGGTGCGGGGACGACTGCCGCCGTGCTGCTTCGCTCCCCACAACAGCAAACCCACGCTGGTCGCGTACATTGGACTGCGCAGCTCCTCGCGTAAGCCGCTGATGTTGCTGCGCGGGCTGCCGATGCGCACCGGCAACTGCAAGTACTGACGGCTGATTTCCATCCAGCCGGGCAACTGCGCAGTGCCGCCGGTCAGCACAATACCGGCTGGCAGCAGCCCATCATAACCACTGCGCTTCACCTCACGCAGCAGTGACTCTAGAATCTCCTCGGCGCGCGCCTCGAGCACTTCGGCCAGAAACGCCCGCGGCACGCTGGTCTGCCCTTGGTCGCCAAACGGGCTGACCTGCACAATGTCATCTGGCCGCAGCGATGCAGGCTGTAGGTGCCCGTGGCGAACCTTCAGCGCCTCTGCAATCTTGAACGGCGCATGCAGCATCACCGCCACGTCCTGTGTCAGGTTGTTGCCGCCCACGTCCAATACTACAGTGTGATAAAGCGCATTTTCCAAGAACAAGGCCACATCGGTCGTACCGCCCCCGATATCGGCCACCACCACACCCATGTCACGCTCGGCGGCCGTCAGCACCGCTTCGCCAGCCGCCAACGGGCCTAGAACGAGTTCATCCACTTCGATGTCGTGCGCGGTGACGCAGCTGACCAGGTTGGCAATGGACGAGGCGGCGCCTGTAATCAGATGGGCGTCCACCTCCAAGCGAAATCCATGCATTCCGATCGGGTCGCGAATGCCCTGCTGCTCATCCACCGTCCACGAACGGGCCAGGGTGTGGATGATTTCGCGATTGTGCGGAATGGGCACGGCCCGCGCGGCGTCCAGCGCGCGGCTGATATCCTCCTGACCGATGCCGCGTTGCCCTCGACTGACAGGCGCCACGCCCCGGCTGCTCAGTGACGCAATATGGCTGCCAGCAACGCTGACAAATGCGCTGCCGATGGAGTGTCCCGCGGCAGCTTCGGCCTGCTCCACAGCTTGACCGATCGCCGCGGTGGCCTCGCTGATATTGACAACAACGCCGCGGCGCAATCCACGCGACGGCGCCTGACCCACGGCGACAATATGAATCGCATCGTCGCTAGTCAGTTCGCCGATCAAAACGCAGACTTTGGTCGTGCCGACATCAATGCCGGCAATCAAATTGCTCAACAAAACTCCTTATCAAACGGGTGCTCAGCGCACAAAGGGCCGCTCAGCCACGCGTAGATCAATGAGCGTTGGCGTGCGCCCGAAATCTTTCCATTGACGTTGAATGGCCTGCAAGACAGCCACCTTGCGATCAAGATCGCCCTTCATCCCGAAAATGACGCTGACGCCATCCACGGTGCGAAAATTCAGGCCGCTTTGTGCATCATAATTAAAGGTCTGTGTCCCCGGCAAAAGCGTCCCCAGGCTCAACAGCGCCTGCACCACGGCCGGCTGCATCTTCACGACAGGCACCCCACCCGGGCCAATGGGCGGCGGTTGATCGTTGGGTTGCGCCACCATCGCGGCCTGCTGCAAGTCCACCAGGTGAACCAACGCCTCAGACGGCGACTTGGGCAGCGGCGGCAGCGCAATCCCCTGATCGTCCACCCAGGCTCGCCCCTGGCTTGTCTCCCAGGCAATGCGCGGGCGTCGCTCCGTGATCGCGAGATGCACCTGGTTGGGCAGCTGCAGCCGGACACGAGCGTCCGTCACGTAGGGCATCTGGTGCAGCACCCGAGCCGCAATCGCCTGCTCATCGAGCCAAAAAACATTGAAGCCTTCGACGCCAGCCGCGGCGTAGATTTCATCTGGGTTGAGCAGCGACGTGCCCTGGATATCCGCGCCATACACATAAAAAGTGTCAAGGCTCATCGCCATGTACAGCAGCCCCACCAACACCCCGACAAGCAGGAAAGCCGGCCATTTTTGCAAATGCCAACCGGTGCCGCGTAAGACCTCTCGCTGCACCCGCACCGGGCCAACGCCAACGCTCGCGCGATAGCTGCGTCGGCGGCGTGTACGAGCTGCGGGCGCCGCGGATTGACGGCGTCGGGAAGTTTTGTTGCCAGGCATGATTCCTCAGCCAAAATCCCCTAGCGGGTTGTCACATTGCGCTGCCTGTCAGCGTGGCGCGCGAGCGCCAGCTCAAGCAGACGCTCAATCAACTCACGGTAGGTCAATCCACTGGCTTCCCACAGCTTGGGGTACATGCTGATGCTGGTGAATCCAGGCATGGTGTTGAGTTCGTTAATGAACAGGCGGTTAGTGCCGCGCTCCAAGAGCAAGTCGACGCGTGCCAGGCCAGCGCCGTCCAACGCCAGGTAAGCCGCGCGCGCCAGGTCCTGCGCCTCTTGCTGCAGGGCTGGCGGCATCGGCGCGGGAATGAGCAGCTGCGAGTTATCGAGCAAGTACTTGGCCGCATAGTCATAGAACTCATTGCCCGGCACCACCTCGCCTGGCATGCTGACCACGGGATCGTCGTTGCCGAGCACACTCAATTCAATCTCACGCGCGTCCAGGCCCTGCTCGACCACCAGTTTGCGGTCATAACGCGCGGCGATGGTCAATCCCTCTGCCAGGCCAGCGCGGTCATGCACCTTGCTAATACCCACGCTGGAACCCATGTTCGCCGGTTTGACGAACATCGGATAGGGCAGTTGCGCTTCCAACCAGGCGAGCACGGCCTCTGGTTCTCGCTCCCAGCGCTGGCGCAGAAGGCCAACGTAAGGCGCCTGCGGCAGATTGTGAGCAGCCAGCACGGCTTTGCACATCAGTTTGTCCATCCCCACCGCTGAGGCCAGCACGCCGCAGCCCACGTAGGGGATGTTCACCAGATCAAGCAGGCCTTGCACCGTGCCGTCTTCGCCCATCGGCCCGTGCAGCACCGGGAAAATAATATCAACCTGCGGCGCAATCGGCGAGGGCGCGCCAGCGGCCAACTCCAGCGCGGTTTCGCCCGCCAAGAAGGCGAAGTCCACACGCTGCGCTGCGTCGCTAAGCGTCAACTGCTCGGGCGACAGCGGGCTGGCGTATTCGCCGGCGGTCAATTGCAGCATCGGGTCGCCGCCCAGCAGCCAATGCCCATCCCGGTCAATGCCGATCGGCACCACATCGAAGCGAGATTGGTCAATGGCAGCCATCACCGAACGCGCCGAAACAAGCGAGACATCGTGCTCGCTTGATTTACCGCCAAATAACACCCCAATCCGCAGCTTGTGCTTACTCATGACTCCTCACCAGGCAAACCCTCGCGTTCATCCCTACGCATGACGGCTTCGCGCCCCGATTCCTGCAGCCGCGCCTATCACCGGACCGCCACGGCAGCGTCGCCAAACTCACCCACGAACAAAATCTCCGGCTGCAGGGTCACTCCAAACTGTGCTTGTACGCGTTGGCGGGCCAACTCGATCGCAGCTTTCACATCGGTCGCCTGCCCTGCGCCCAAATTAACAATGAAATTGGCATGAACCGGGCTGAACTGAACACTGCCTACCGTCACACCCTTCAGGCCAACCGCCTCGATCAAGCGTCCCGCATAGTCTCCCGGCGGATTCTGAAAGATGGAGCCGGCGCTGGCCTCGATGGGCTGCGTGGCCCGCCGATGGGCGAGAAAGCGGGCGGCACGAGCTTCCAACTCGTCGCGGTTGGCCGCCTGCAAACGGAACGTGGCTGACAAGACCACCGCGCCCCGGGTTTGGTTGTCGGTCGGCCGCTTGAGTCGGCTGAAGCGATAGGCATAGGCAAAGTCGGAAGCGGGCCACGCCGCCAACACGCCCTCGCCATCAAGCACCTGGGCTGAGAGCAAGTTGTCGGCAATGCAGCCGCCATGTGCGCCCGCATTACCAACCACCGCCCCGCCAACCGTTCCCGGTACGCTGACCGCCCACTCCAGTCCGGCCAATCCATGATGAATGGCGCGCCGGGCCAAACCAGCTAACGAGGCGCCGCTTTCCGCCGTGACCAGGTCGTCATCGGTCAGGGTAATCTGCCGGCAGTGGTTGAGAATCACCAGGCCGCGCACGCCGGCATCACTGATCAGCACGTTGCTGCCGCCGCCGAGCAGGAAAACTGCAATGCCAGCCTCACGCGCCAGGTTGATCACCTGCGTCAGGTCGCTCAGCCGCTGCGCCACAACCAGAAGGTCGGTCGGCCCGCCGATCTTAAATGTCGTGTAGCCGGCAAGCGGGACATCAAACGAGATGACGAAGCCGGCCGCCTGGGCCTGAGCCACAAAATGGCGCCTGGCGTCGGTTTCGTTTTTTGCTTGTAGTTCAAAAATCATTTTACACCAAGATGGCAAAAAAGCCAACTTATTCCTGTCTGGAAATGGCCGGCGCTACGGAGGATATCGGCGTCGAAACCTCTGTGACTATGCGCAAAACTATGTCTCCCACCCGATATCCATCGCCGGCGCCCAGGGTCAGAAGCAAATCTCCTGGCTGTAGCTCGTTTGCCAGGATGGCGGCTGCGCTTTCCAGGCTGGCGACGTAGCGCACCGACGGATGCTCGATGGCCGCCGCCAGCGCCGCGCCGCTCACGCCGAGGGTGTCCGTTTCCCTGGCTGCGAAAATATCGGCAACGAGCACCTGGTCCGCGGCGTCGAACGCGTGACAAAATGCATCCCACAACGCCAGCGTGCGGCTGTAAGTGTGGGGTTGAAAAAAAGCCCACACGCGGCCGCTGCCGGCCAAATCACGCGCGGCCGCCAAAGTAGCCCGAATTTCGGTCGGGTGATGAGCATAGTCATCGAATACGCGAATGCCTGCGATCTCGCCTTTGGCCTCGAAACGACGGCCTGCGCCCTGATACGCGGCCAATTGAGCCACGGCGACATCAGGCTGCACGCCGACGCGCTGACAGGCAGCCAACGCGGCCAGGGCATTGCGCACATTGTGCACGCCCGGAACTTGCAAACGTAATGTTCCGATGCGGTCTGACCCTTGCCACACCTCGGCCTGGCTGCCGCCGTTCGCGGTGAACACCACTCGCTTTGCGTGTAGTAAAAGGTCTGACGCCAAACCATAACACGCCACCTGCGCGCCGTCTGCCTCCCGCCGCGCGGCCAGCCGCTGCGCCCCCGGATCATCACCGCAGGCCACCAGCCAACCGCCTGGACGCACCTGACCGGCAAAACGAGCAAAGGCCTCCTCGAAAAGAGCCGCCGTGGGATAACAGTCGGGGTGATCCCATTCTACATTGGTGACCACCGCCACGGTTGGGTGCAAGCCCCAAAACATGCGGTCATACTCATCAGCCTCGATGACAAAGATCTGCCCCGCGCCGGCCGCGGCGTTGACCCCCAAGTTGCGCACATATCCCCCGACGATGAAACCCGGCTGCATCCCTGCGCCGTCCAGGATCGTCGCCGCCATGCCGGTGGTGGTGGTTTTGCCGTGCGTACCGGCGACCGCGATCAGCGTCTGCTCGTACAGCAGTGGCCCTAGGAAGTCCTGGCGCTTGACGACCGGGACGCCGGCCGCCTGCGCCGCGGTCACCTCAGGATTATCGGCCGGCACCGCCGAGGAGATCAAGACCAGATCCGCGCCCGCCACTTGCGCCGCGGCGTGCCCCACGAATGCCGCCGCGCCCAGGCTGCGCAGCTCGGCCAGGGTCGCGCTCTCCTGCCGGTCCGAACCGGACACACGAAATCCCCGTTGTAAAAGAACGCGGGCAATGGCCGCAAGACCGCTGCCTCCGATGCCCACCAGGTGAATCTGGGGACGGTAGCCGCGCGGCGGTTGTCCCAGCCATGCGCGCCACGCGCGCCGGTCAATCGTTTGCATTCGCACCCTACTTACGCACGCGCATGATGATCAGAAAAAGAAGCAGCGCCACCAGGGCCGTGACCGGCAGCGTCGGCGGTAGATACTTAGGCGCCCCCTTAGCGAACTCAGATAATTTCGTGGCATCGAGCAGGCTCTGGGGCAGTGGATACTTGTTGATCGCCATGTAATACCATAAGGTCCCTGCCACCAGGATGCCGTTGAGCAGACCGAACACGATATTGAAAAACAGCCCTGAGCTGCCGCGCCGCGGTTGGCCTTTGAAAACCAGGGTTTCACCGGCATAGCCGGCGTACACAATCATGATGAAGATAAACTGAAAGGCGATCATCAGGACCACGTTCTGGCTATCGCCGCGAAAAACGGCCGTGATCGCGACTGTAAGCGGCTTTTCCATCAGCTTGAGAGCCACCAACGCAGCCAGAATCAGCGCCGTGGAACCTAACTCCTTCTGATAGCCGCGCGCCATGCTGATCATCACGAAGATAATCACCACGACGCCCCACAGCACTTCTATCGGTCCCATTGATTGCTATCCTCAGCGCAGCTCATTCACCGCCCAGTACATCAGGAACGCCACCAACAGGACGATGGCGGTCATCAGGTTGTCCGACGTGAACGTCACGCCAATGCTGCTCGCCACCACACGAAAGGTTTCGGCCGCCTGTCGGGTCAGTTCCTGGCCGTTGACGATCTGCTGGGGCGCAGGCACCGCTTTTGGCAGGTTTGGCAACAACACCAGGCCCAGGATATAGGCATTGACAAGTCCCAGGACCGCGCCGCCGGTCGAAGGGGGACTAATACCCTTGAAAAAAGAAAGCCCGCCAATTCGATACGCAATGAAGACGCCGATTAGAAAAATGATAAAGATCACCGCTTCTTGCTGCTTCAGCGGAACCAAGCGCCAGTTTGCCAGGCTCTCCGCATTCATCCCAGGATCAGGCCTATTCAGGATAGCGACCTGCAGCTGAGACCAAAGCTGCCTCAGCTCCTGGCCGACCACATTGAGTGCATCTATGAAGCCGTTGCCAATCGTTGTGAAAATCAGCAAAGAAGAAAAGCCCAGGATGAGCAAAGTCGCGCCTTCACGGGCCGCGCCGCGGCGATAGCCGACAGCCATGGCGACGACCACTAAAAAGACGGTGACCAAAGCAATCCGCACGCCCTGAGTGTCAGTCATACGATGCTCCCAAGCTCAGCAGCTCATCCACGATCGCCTCTGCGGCCTGCGGTCGCGCCAGGGCGGCCGCCTGCTGCGCCATCCCCTTCAGGCGCTGACGATCACGCAGCAGATCGAGCGCCAATGGTGCGAGTCGGGCGCCCAACTCGTCGTCGCGCAGCTTGAGCGCCGCGCCGCGCTGCACCAGGTAGTCGGCGTTGGCATCCTGATGCTGACCGGCGTACGGGTAAGGCGCCAGGATGGACGGCAGCCCAAGCAGCGGGAACTCGCCCAACGTCGAAGCGCCTGCGCGGGCCACGACCAAATCGGCGGCGGCTAAGGCCAGCGCCATATCATCGTGCAAATAGGCAAAGGCGTGATAGCGCCCACGCCGATCGGCCGGCAGCGCCGTCGCCCCGGCCGCGGCCAGCGGCCAATCGAGCGCGCCGCTGATGTGAATGACCTGCGTGTGTGCGATGAGCGCAGGCAGCGCGGCCAGCAGCGCCTGGTTGATGCTGTGCGCGCCCCGGCTGCCCCCAAAAACCAGCAGGGTGGGCGTCGCCGGATCGAGGCCAAAATGGGCGCGGGCCGCATCTCGATTCGTCGCCGCGGTGTGCAGTTCCTGGCGCACCGGGTAGCCTGTAACCACAGCCTTGCCGGGAAACCACGACGCGACCTCTGGAAATGACACCGCCACCCGGTCAGCCAGGCGGCTCAGGACTCGAATCGCCAGGCCCGGCGTCAGGTCCGGCAGATAGATCAAAATCGGCGTCCCCATCCGGTAGGCGGCCCAAACAACCGGCGAGCACACATAGCCGCCGGTGACAAAACAAACCTGCGGTCGAAATTCGCGCAGGATCGCCGCGCTTTGCCGCACGCCGTGCGCCATGCGCAGCAAGTTGCGCGCCGCCGTCCACGGCGCCCGCCCCCGCAGTTGGCCGGTGGCAATGGCCCGGTACGGCAGGCCCGCCCGCGCGGCCAATTCAACCTCAACGCCATCCTCACTGCCGACGTACAGGACGGCGGCCGCGTCCAAAGAACCGTGCGCGGGTTGAGCTGGCAAGCTGGCGACGAGGGGCCGCCCGTCCCCGGCTGGGCGCAGACCGGCTGCTGATGGCCGCGCCGCGTGGGCTGGGTCGCGGGATGTGGCGTCCGCCGGCGCGGCGCCGAGCCGTGCTTGCAGCGCCTGGCAAACGGCGAGGGCTGGATAGACGTGCCCGCCCGTACCCCCGCCAGAAATCAAAACGCGCATTGGCTAGTACTCCGTTTGTTTGTGAGCGCCCCGTACTGTGCGCGACGGACATCAACATCCCGATGGCCGCCATGTTGATGACGAGGGATGAACCGCCATAACTGACAAAAGGCAGCGTCACACCTGTGAGCGGCCCCAAGCCTGTGGCTGCGGCCACGTGAACGATGGCCTGGTAGACGAGCCAAATGGTAATGCCGAAAGCGAGCAGAAAGCCAAAGCCGTCGGTCGCCCGCGAGGCAATGCGCAGTCCGCGGAAGGTCAGCCCCAGGTAGAGCGCCACGACAAACAGGGTTCCTGGCAAGCCGAATTCCTCGCCAATGACTGACACGATGCCATCGGTCCAGGGGAGAGGCATATTGGTTTTGAGGTCGCCATTGCCAAGGCCGCGCCCCAGCAGGCCGCCATTTTTGAACGCATTGCCGAACTGCTGAACCTGTTCATTGTTCGCCTGGCTCGGATCGCCGCCGGCCGTAATCATCTGCTCGATACGATCCCGCGCATGCGGATAGCGGGTGAAGAGCAGGCCGCAGGTGAGCAGGAAGACGGCCACGCAAACGGCCACCTGCCGCGGCGTTGCCCCCGCGATGAAGAACATCGTCATCGCGGTGGCTGTCACCAGGATCGCGGTGCTCAAATTTGGCTCCAGCACGATCAATCCGGCCACGATGCCCAAGACAACGCTAAATGGAAGCAGGCCATAGGAGATCAGTTTGATTTTTTCGCCCTTGCTCGTGAGCCAGGCCGAGGCGTAGATCACCATGATGAGCTTGGCCGCTTCACCAGGCTGAATGGAGCCGCCGGCCAGGGTGCGTCTGGCGCCATAGATCTCCTCGCCAAAGAGGAGCACGGCCACCAACAGAACCAGGATGAGGCCGAGCAGCGGCGTCGCATAGCGTTCGAGCAGGCGGTAATTCAGCAGCGCACAGGCCAACATGGCAACGACGCCAGCCACAATCCACTGCAGTTGGCGCTGCGCAAAATAGGTCGGCGACAGGTCGAAACGCATGACGGCCTGCTGATAGCTGGAGCTGAAGATCATGATGAAACCGATGCCGATCAAGGTTGCGGTGAGCGTCAGCAGTCCGTAATCGAGCAGGGCGACGTTTTTGGCTGCCTTCATGAGCTCCCCTCCATCGGCGGCAACGCGTGGACCAAAGCCCGAAAATGTTCACCGCGGGCGGCAAAATCGCGATAGGCGTCATAGCTGGTGCCGCCCGGCGACAGGAGTACAACCTCTCCCGGCTGCGCGCACGCGGCCGCCAGGGCCACAGCCTCCGTCAGGCTGTCGGTGTGATGCACAACCGGCGGCGCGCCTGGCGCCTCGGGATGCGCCGTCGCAAAATCGGTCAGGGCGCGCTGGATGAGGCCGGCGGCTTCGCCAAACGTAATGAGATGGCGCACCCGTCCGCGCACGGCCAACGCCAACGATTCCCAGGGCAGATGTTTGTCGCGCCCGCCCGCTAACAAGACAATTGGCTCAGCAAACGAATGCAGCGCGGCGATCGTGCGTTCTGGCGCGGTAGCAATCGAGTCGTTGTACCAGGCCACGCCCTGACGCATGCGCACCAATTCCAGCCGATGGGCCACGCCGGTGAAGGTGCTCGCCACGGCCGCCATGGCCTCCACGCTGGCGCCGGCCGACCCGCTCAGGCAAAAGGCCGCCAGCAGATTGGCGATGTTGTGCATGCCGCGCAGGCGCACGTCTGCCGCGCGGCAGACAACCTGGTCGCTCTGCCCAGGCAGGCGCAGGATCAACTCGCCGCCGCGGAGAAAAGCGCCGGCCCGCGGCTCGGCAACGAGACTGAATCCCAAAACGTGCACCCCCGCCGCTGGTTGCGCCGCCAGGGCTTCGGCATACCACGCGCCGCAGATGTCGTTGTCCAGGCCCAGCACCAGCACATCGCCGGGGCGCTGATGACGCGCCAGGTTGTACTTGGCCGCGGCGTAGGCGGCCATGGAAGGATGGCGATCGAGATGGTTGGGCGTCACGTTGAGAATGCCAGCCACACGCGTGCTGACTGGCGCGCCCAGGCACAACGCCGAATCGAAGAGCTCGAGCTGGAAACTAGACAACTCCAGCACGACCCGGTCGTCCGCGGCGATGGCGTCCAGGCGGTCAATGAGGGGGACGCCGATGTTGCCGCCAACCCAGGTTGTCAGACCGCTGGCTTTGAGCATCTCGCCGGTCAGGGTGGTGGTGGTGGTCTTGCCGCTCGAGCCGGTGATGCCGACGCTGAAGGCCGGGCACTGCTGCAAGGTCAACAGGGAGTCATTGCTGAGTGGAATGCGGCGCGCACGCGCGGCCTGTACAATCGGTATGTCGGGCGACACGCCGCCGCTCAGGCACAGCACATCCGCGTCATCCAGCAGCGACAGCGGGTGACTGCCCAGGGCCAGGGCGACCGGCAGATCGGCGACGGCCGCGAGGGACGCGGCCAGGGCCGGCGCGTCGGCCGCCTGCACATCGCTGATCGTAACCCGCGCGCCCACCGCGCACAGGAAACGCGCCAGCGCGGCGCCTTGTCGGGCCAGACCCAAAATCACGATGTGCTTGCCTCGAAACCACGACGAATCCATCATCATCCATCCATCATGCCAGCAGCGACCACGCGCTGGCCTCCCAGTGACCCTGCGGCGTTACGCGCTGGCTCCAGACCACGTCAACCGAGTCGCCCCAGCGCTGCGCCGCCAGGTGAGCCAGGCGGCGGCCATCCGCCGGGTTGACGCGCCAGGCGCGATGCTCAACCCAAACCTCCAGCGCTTCTTGCAGCGTGCCATCGGCCAGGCAGGTCAACGGGCTAAGGGCAATATCAACCGCCAGCAGGTGCAGGCGCAGGTCCGCGCGGCTGCCGGCGTTGGCCGTCAGCGACGCGGTCGCCTGCGCCAGGGATGTCGAAGCCAGGCGCCAGGCCAGTTCTGGCTGCGCTTGCTCCAAGGCCGCCCGAATGTCATGGCTCACAGGGCGCAGGGCGCAGGCAATGGCCCGGCCAACCGTGTCGGCCAACGGCTGCGTCGTATTGATGTGCAGCGCGATAGATGCCATGATTACCTGATTAAAGCAGCGCGAGGGCAATGCCCAACATGCCGCACAAAATGCCGACCAACCAAAAACGTTGGGTGACTTGTGTTTCAGACCAACCGACCAATTCAAAATGATGGTGCAGCGGCGCCATTTTGAACAGGCGCCGCGGCTGCCCATACAGGCGCCGCGAGAGTTTGTACCAGAGCACCTGCAGTGTGACCGAGACTGTCTCCGCGGTGTAGACGCCAGCCACGATGGGCAATAGAAGCCATTGACCGGTCATCAAGGCCACCGCGGCGAGCGTGGCCCCCAACGCCAGGGAGCCAGTGTCGCCCATGAACAGTTCAGCCGGGTGCGCGTTGAACCACAAGAAGGCCATGATGGCGCCCACCAGCGTGAAGCAGAAGGCCACCAGCCACACCTGCTGCTGCAAGAAAGCGATGATGCCATAGCAGGTGAAGGCAATCGCGGCCAGGCTGCCCGCCAATCCATCGAGGCCGTCAGTCAGGTTGACGGCGTTGGAAAAGGCCACCACAATGAAAGCCGCCACCGGGATATACCACAGGCCAATGTCAATTTTGTCGCGCAGTCCTGGTAGGGCCAGGCTGCGCAGATCCAGCACAAAGTGCAAGAAGAGCACGACCAGCGTCGCCAGAATGACCTGCGCCAGCGCTTTCCACCGGCCCAGGATGCCTTCGCCTTTGGCGCGGCGTCCTCGCACCCCTTCCAAGTCGTCAATCGCGCCCAAGGCGCCGAACAAGAGCATCACGGTCATCGGCACGAGGACCGAACGGCCGATGATGTTCCAACCCAGCAGATTGGCGACGTTCAGGGCGCTGGTAATGACGATGACCGGAATCAAGATCATCAGGCCGCCCATCGTGGGAGTGCCTGTTTTGACTTGATGGGAGGTCGGCCCTTCGATGCGAATCTGCTTGCCGATCCGATTCCGAATCAGCAAGCTAATGAGCGGCCGCCCCCAGATGACGGCCAAAAAAAAGGCGATGGCGCCCAGCGTTAAGGAATAGGCCATGGGCTATGCGGCCTCATCATCCAGCCGGCTAAGGGAGGCCACAATCTCCTCCAAGTGCAAGGCGCGTGAGCCTTTCACCAGAACCAAGTCCCCGCGCTGCACCATGCCGCGCAAAACGGTCACGGCCCCGGCATTGTCATCCACCTGCGCGACGCTGCCTGGCGTCATACCGGCGTTCAGCGCCTCATCGGCAATCAAACGCGCCAGCGGGCCGACCGTCACCAGCTTCGCCACCACATCGGCAGCGCGCTGGCCCACCTTGCGGTGCCCAAGCTCGGTGTGATCGCCCAATTCGAGCATGTCGCCCAGGACAGCAATGCGGCGCGCGTCGGAAGCCACCGGGAGATCGGCCAGCAAATTGAGCGCAGCCAGGGTTGCAGCCGGGCTGGCGCTGTAGGTGTCATCAATGATCGTGATGCCGCGCAGGCCAGGCGCCACCACCAGGCGCAGCTGACCCTGCACGTCTTGCAAGCCCTCGACGATCTCTTGCCAGTTCAAACCTTCGATCAGGCCAACCGCCGCGGCCCGCAGCGCTGTGTGCACGCTGTGGCGCCCCAACATCGGCGCTTTGATATGCAAATGCTCGCCCGCATAGTGAAGGACAAAGCGGATGCCATCCTGCCCTTCGCTGACCACCTCATCCGCCCAGAGGTCAGCGCGGCTGTCGAGGCCATAGGTGAAAACACGCGCCGCGCTGCGTGCGGCCATCTCCATCACGAGCGGATCATCGCGGTTGAGAATAGCCACCCCGGCGGCCGGCAAGGCCTCAACCAACTCAGCCTTGGCCTGGGCAATGCGCTCGATACTGCCCGCGCGCTCCAGGTGCACGGGGCCGACGTTGGTGATTACGCCAATGTTGGGCCGCGCCAGGCGTGCGAGCAGTGCAATGTCGCCTGGGTAGTACATGCCCATTTCAAGCACCGCACGCTGCACGCTTGTGGTCAAGCGCAGCAGGGTCAACGGCACGCCAATCTCATTGTTCTGATTTCCCATGCTCTTCAGCGTCGAAAAACGCTGCGCCAGCACGGAGGCCACCGATTCTTTGGTGCTCGTTTTGCCCACACTGCCGGTGATGCCAACCACCCGCAGACCGCTCACCGCGCCGCAGTCGGCGCGCCAGGCCGCGGCCCAGGCTTGCAGCGCGCGCAGTGAGTTTTCCACGCGCAAGATGAGCGGCTTGCCGGTCGGCGGCCAGTTCGGAGGTGAAGCTGAGTGTTGGAGCGTGAATGCTCGGGTATCCACGAGCCAACACTCAGCATCTGGAACCACGTCCTGCTCCACGATGGCCGCCACGGCCCCTCGGCGCAAGGCGTCGGTCACAAAGGAATGGCCGTCGGTGCGTTCCCCAGGTAGGGCCACGAACACCGCGCCCGGTTCAACCTGCCGCGAATCAACCACCACGGTTGAGATCGGCAACCGGAGATCAGAGATCGCCGCGGTTGACGGTTGGTGAGTCAATACAGCAACCAAATGTGACAAGGTCAATGGCAACATCGGTTTATCCGTCACTGGATTGCATCATCGGTTTATTCATCACTGGGGGGAATGTTCATCAAGGCAAAGAGTCGTCGCGCCAGGCGCTGGAAGGTCGGCGCACTGGTATGCCCCGCCCACACCGATAAGCGCGTCTTGTCCAGCTTGACCAGCACCGCAAAGCGCGGGTCGGAGGCCGGCGCATAACCGACGTAGGTCGAAATGGTCAAATCCGAATCGTACGCGGTGCGGCCTGGAATCTCAGCCGTGCCGGTTTTGCCCGCAATGCGATAGCCAGGCACCGCAGCTTGGTTGGTGCCGCCCTTTTCCACCACGCTCACCAGTACGTCCGTCATCAAACGCGCGGTCTGCGGCGAAATCGCGATGCGCGCGGGCGACGGTTCAATCTCGTACCAGCGCCCATGATCTACGATGGCCTTGACGACATGGGGCCGCATCATCACGCCGTTGTTGGCCACAGCCGACACGGCGCAGATCATCTGCATGGGCGTGACGCTGATGCCTTGACCAAAGGCATTGGTCGCCAGGTCGGACGGGCTCCATTCCGTACTGGATTTGGGCTTTTTGACAATGCCGCGCACCTCACCGGCCAGGTCAACGCCGGTGACATTGCCGAAGCCAAAACGCTCGACGTAGGAATAGAACGTGTCGGCGCCCATCGCCAGGGCCACCTGCGCCGAACCGATGTTCAAGGAATTCTGCAAAATCGTCGGAATGGCGACCTTGCCGTGCGCCTGGCGGTCCGAGTTGCGAATCTGCCGTTCGCCCACCTCCAGAACGCCGACATCTTCGAACTTCTGATCGAGCGTCACTTTGCCCGAATCAAGGCCAGAGGCCATGGTGACAATCTTGAAGACCGAACCTGGTTCATAGAGCAGTCCGAGCGCCGGGTCGGCAAATGGGTCATGCTGATCAGGCGCGGCCTGCACTTCATAGAACGTGTTCGGCGAGTAGCCGGGCGCGGAAGCCATGCCCAATATCTCGCCGGTCTTCGGGTCCATGACGATAATCGTGCCGCCGGTCGCGCCATAATAGTCTACAGCGAACTTCAGCTCATCTTCGACTGCGGCCTGGATGCGGCGATCAATCGTCAAGACCAAATCACGACCAACAGCCGACGGAATATCCAGGCTAAAGTCCGGGGACAAGGGACGCACGTGATTCTCCAGGTTCGTGACGGCCATGTCGCCATTCTCGCGCAGAAAAGCGTCGTATTTGGCCTCCACCCCATAGCGACCAATCTGGTCGGCTGTGGCAAAACCGAGCACAAAGGCGCCGTTCGTATCTTCTGGATAGAAGCGCCGCGGCAAGCGTTCCACGCGCAGCGAGCCGGTTTTCCAGCGCTCGATCTCGGCGGCGGCGGCCTGGCTGGCGTAGAATTTGAGCACGGTCACGCCGCCGCGATGGTTGCGCAGGCGTTTTTCCAACTCAACGGGCGGCATCTGCAGCCACGGCGCGAGGCGCTGCGTCAACGAAATAATCGCGGTTTCAGTGATCGCACCGACGGCTGAAATCTGATACCGCACCGCATCCGTCGCCAACAGATTGCCCGCGCGATCCACAATACTGCCGCGATGCGGGGGCAAGGAGTTGCCATACTGGTTTTGACCTTGAGCCGCAGGCGCGGCCGCAGCCTTGAGCACCTGCAGGCGCACCAGCTGTAGGCCGATCGCAACGAGGACAATTACAATGGCGGCAAATACGGCCCGTACGCGTGGCAAAGAACGCTGTGTGAGAGACTCCATGCGCGATAGCCCCTAGCGATGAACAAGGCTTCCAGGTGCGCCGGCGGCAACGGGCAGCTCGGGCACCGTCACGTACACGCGGCGATCGGCCGCGATAAAACCAGCCGCTTTCGCGCGTGCTTCCAGCGCACTCATGCTCGTGTACTGGCTGATCTGGACACGCAGTTCAGCATTGGCGATACGCATTTCCTGGTAGCGCGCCTGGGCCACAAAAATCTCATGCTGCGCTGCGGCCATCTCGCCGTTGGGCAAGAGCAGGGCAAAAAAAGCCAGGCACACGACAAACAGCACCGCCAGGTAAAGTCCTGTCTGCTCACCCGCTGTCATACTGCGACGGCGGCGATTGAAGATGGTTAGCGGCCGCCACAACGTTCTCGGTATCGGAAATAGCATAGGGGTCACCTCCAGCGCGCCCTGATAGTCGTAGGCTAGGTTTTCAGGCGATTTTCTCGGCAGCCCGCAGTCGTGCGCTGCGACTGCGGGAGTTGCGACGGATCTCGGCCTCGCCAGCCATGATAGGCTTCTTCGTGATGAGGCGCAGGCGAGCATGATGTCCGCACACACAGACTGGCAGACGGGGGGGACAAATGCAATCGCTGGCTTCGCGCTGCATGAACTGCTTGACTGCGCGATCCTCCAGGGAATGAAAACTGATGACAGCCAGGCGCCCGCCGAGCTGCAGCAAGTCCAGCGCCTGGGGCAGCACCCTTTCCAGCGCGCCTAGTTCATCGTTCACCGCAATCCGCAGCGCCTGGAAGGTGCGCGTGGCTGGGTGAATGTGTTCATGGCGCCCTCCCACGGCCCGGGCGATCACCTCGGCCGCGGCGCGGGCTTCGACCACGGGGCGGGCGGCCACCAGGGCACGCGCAATGCGCCGCGAGAGGCGCTCTTCGCCGTAGCGAAAAATCAAATCAGCCAGTTCAGTCTCTTCCAGCGTGTTCACCAAGTCAGCGGCTGAGCGCCCCACAGCCGGGTTGAAACGCATGTCCAGGCGGTCGTCGCCCAAGAAGCTAAAGCCGCGGCCGTCAGCAGACAACTGATACGATGACAGGCCGAGATCGAGCACAATGGCCGCGGGGGTCATGCGGTAGGCGCCGGCGACGATGCGCATCTGATCGAAATTGGCCTGCGCCAGCACCACGCGCTCGCCGAACGGCGCCAGGCGGATGCGCGCGCGCGCCACGGCAGCCGGGTCCGCATCCAACCCCAGGAGGCGGCCAGTGGGAGCGGTGGCCTGCAAGATCGCCTCGGCGTGCCCCGCGCCGCCCAACGTCCCATCAATCACATCGGCGCCGGACTGCAGGGCCAAGGCTTCGAGGGTTTCCGCCAGTAGCACAGGCACGTGACCTTCAGCCACAGCGGTCACCGTGGTTTGCGCAGCCATACCTAGACGCTCAACGCCCGGAACAGAGACGTCATCTCGTTGTCCTGCATCAGGTGTGCGCGTCGCGTCTGCCAGAACTCCGGCGTCCATAGTTCCAGGTGGGTGCCAACGCCGGCCACGATGACGTTGCTGGTGATACTGGCAAATTCGCGCAGCTCCGGTGGGAGAATGAACCGGCCTTGCGCGTCCAACTCCAGATCGGCGGCTTCCGCATATAGCCAGCGGCGTAGTTCACCCACGGCCAAATCGGTCAGCATTGGCTTATCATCCAGGCGGTGCGCCAGGCTGAGCCATTCGTTCATCGGCAGTACGATCAGATAATCGCCCATGCCGCGCGTCACCACTCCACCTGGAGCCAGCGCAGCCCGGTATTTGGACGGAATCGTCAAGCGCCCCTTGCTGTCGAGTACGTGCTCAGCGCGACCGATGAACATTTGTTCTAATTCCCCACTCAGGCCAAAAAACGAACTAATTTCAGGATTTTTGCCCCACTTTTACCCACAAGTCAATTATACAGGGTATTTTGATTTTGTCTAGTCCTTGACAGGGCGAGTTTGGGATGACTTTTGAACTTGCTGACATTTTCTTCAGGTTGGATAGAGCACACGTGGAGAGGAAACAAAAAAACGCCCTCACGATTTAGCGTGAGGGCGTTCTGGTAGCGCATAGGGGATTCGAACCCCTGTCACCGCCTTGAGAGGGCGGCGTCCTAGGCCTCTAGACGAATGCGCCGTGGACAGGCACATTATAATGAGGATGTAGAAGCTGTCAAGTTAAGGGATGGTTGGCTTGACTACCCATCCGAATGAAGGTATCATGCGCTCATGATTCGTTGCGGGAGTTGTTGTGGTTGGCTCTGGCCCAAACTTGACTGATCCGTTGATGCAACCGAAAACTGCGGCGCTCGACTGGTTGACACGGCTGTGGCGCCTGGCGGGCGCGCGGCGTACGTTCCTCATTTTGGTCATCCCCTTGATTCTGGGGTTAGCCGCGGCTGTTTTTCTGCCGCAATCGCCCCAGCCATTGGCCGCGCCTGACACTGCCGCCTACCAACGTTCGCTGCAGCAGCTCGCCGCCGCCTACGGCGCGCTCGGCTCGGTCTGGCTAACGCTCGGCTTTTTCGCCATCGGCCAGGCGGCTTGGCTGCGCCTCGTCTTGGCTGCGCTCGCCGTCCACAATCTGGTGCGCCTGGCCGATCAATGCCTGCTCTGGATTCATTTGCGGCGGCCAACCCTGGATTCGCCGCTGCCGCCCAGTGGGCTTGCCGTCAGCGAGGTGCGCGTGCCCACCACAGCCGCCGCTGCCGCCGACCTGATCCTGACTGAACTGCGCTCACGCTTTCGTCAAGTCATCAGCGGAGCGGCGCCGCCGGTTGACGGTGGCGAGGATCAACGAATCGCCATTCATGCGACGCGCGGCGCCTGGGGGGCTGTGGGCAACATCCTGAGCTACCTGGGCCCTGTGTTGATCATCCTGGCGTTGTTCATCAGCGAACAGGCCGGCTGGAGCGAAGACCATATCCAACTGGCGCCCGGCGAAACCTGGCAGAGTCGGTTTCATCCTGGCTTCAGCCTGACCGCAGGCGACATCGGCAGCGCGTCCCAGATTACCGTCAGTCTCGGCGCACAAACGGCCGTGGTCAGCATCGGGCCGCGAGCCGCAGCCGCGCCGGGCGGGGCGCGCCTCATCCCCGCGGGCAGCGGCCCTGCCCTGCAGGTCAGCGTGAATGACAGCAACGGGCGTGCGCTCACCCTCCGCCCCCTGACCGGCGGCAGCCAGTCTGTCCAGCAATCCGTGTTGTTCGATCGGCCTCAGATTGAGCAGAGCCTGGCGCTGCCCTTACGCAGCCAGGTCTTGCGCGTGGTCTACTACCCCAACCTGCCTGAACAAGGCTACACAGGGCCAGTCTTCCTGGCCCAGGCGTTTGCGTTAGGCGAGGACGCGCCCATTTTCAGCGCATTTTTGGAAGAGAATGGACAAACCACCGTCAACGATCCTGCCACACAGGACGCCTTCCATTTGAAGGGCGTACGCTTCGTTCAACTCGATGCCGTATTCGATCCAGGACTGCCGTTTGCCCTGGCCGGCGGGCTGCTGACGCTGTGCGGGCTGCTGATGGCCCAGGCGAAGTCGCCCACACGCGCCTGGGCCTGGCTCGTTGGCCGTGCGGACGAGACGATCGTCACCCTCGCCTTGCTGGGCAGCGGCCCGTGGACACGCGCCGAGTTGGCCGCCCTCCAGGATGCACTGGCCGGGATGACGGCCGAGCGCGGCCAGCCAACTTCAGACCTGGCCCAGGATGCGGGCGCTGTGAGCGCAGGCGCATGAGCGCGTTCATGACCCTCGTTCAATGGGCGGTCTGGGCGATGGTGGCCGCAGCGACGCTCGTTGGAATCCTCAGCCAACTGCTCGAGCTGTTAGCCATACGCCGCCCCTTCGGTGAAGGCTTATCTGGGCCGGCACGGCGCGCCTGGCGTCTGAGCGGCATCAGCCTGCTTGGCTTGACCGCCGCCTTGGCGCTCAACTTCTGGCTGCAGGCGCAGCGCACAGGCCATTATTGGCCGCAAGAGCCGTTCGCCGCCTGGGCGGTGATCCTGTGGCTGCTCATCCTGGGCTACCGCCGCAGCCGCTTCCAGCTGGCGCTAACCCGTTGGCAGCTTTCGCTGTTGAGCCTGACTGCGCTGATCGCGTCTCTGGTCGAAGCCGGGCTGCTCATCAGCGCGCTGCCCCACTGAGGAAAACACGCCGGTCCCATGCCATTCACACTCTCATCGTTGGCCTCACCAAATCCGCCCACTCCTACCATGCAGGAAGGAGGCCGCCTGCTGCCCCGGCCAGCGCTGTCAGCGGCTGCGCGACAGCGGCCGACGCTGTGGCTGCTGGCGCTGCTCGTCAGCCTGCCTGCGTGCGTGCCGCTCCTGCAGCCTGGCTTCTTTGCCTCGGATGATGGCCTCTTTCACCTCTACCGCGTGGCTGCGTTGGCCGATGCGCTCCGCCAGGGCGTGATCTACCCGCGCTGGTTTCCCGACTTCGGTTTCGGTTATGGCCAGCCGGTGCTGCATTTCTACAGCCCGTTGAGCTATTACCTGGCCGTGCCTTTCCTACCCTTTGGCCCCATCGCCGCCGTCAAGATCGTGGTCGCGCTTGGCTTCGTCCTACCTGCCCTGGCAATGGCCGCCCTCGCGCGGCGCGTGTGGGGCGCGACCGGCGCCGTACTGGCGGCGGCCGTTTACACGTATTTTCCGTATCATCTAGCCGATGGCCTCCTGCGCGGGGCCTTAGCTGAACATGTCGCGTTTCTGTGGCCGCCGCTCATTTTCTTGAGCCTGCTGCCGACTGAACATGCCGCGTCCGCGCCCCAACGCCAGGCCTGGCGTTGGACGCTCCATGCCCTGACTTGGAGCGGTTTGATTCTGACCCATCATCTGACTGCGCTGATGCTGGCGCCCGTCTGGGCGATCGCCGTCATTTTCCTCAGTGGGCCGTCGCATCGTGGGCGCCAGGTCCTCAACGCCGGACTGGCCTTTGTCGTGGCCCTCGGCCTCACCGCCTTCTACTGGCTGCCGGTCATCGCCGAAGCCAGCGCGGTCAAGCTGGGCGCTGATCCCATCTCCACCGGCTACCGCCAGCATCTCCTGCCGCTGGGCAACCTGGTTAGCCGTTCACTTACTTATGTCTACCGGCTGGCAGCCGGCCAGCCACTGCAGCACCGCCTCAGCCTGCTGATGGCGCTGCTCCTGCTGCTGACCGTGGCCGCGGGCTTCGGCGAGCTCAGTCGAGCCGCCAGCAGCCGCGCCCTATTGGCCCTCTGGCGCCCCGCCGCACCAGCCGCTTCATCCCCGGCGCCTTCTCGCGCCCGCCTCTTCATTTTTGCGGTTGTCGCCTGCCTGCTGTCTGTCGCCCTGTTGACCACACCAGCGCTGCCGTTCTGGCAACTGGCGGAGCCGCTCCTGGCCCGCCTGCAATACCCCTGGCGTTGGCTGAGCCTGACCGCGTTCGCCAGCGCGCTGGTAATCGGCGCCCTGCCTGGGCTGATCACGCGCCGGCCGCGCGCGCAGGTCGCGGTCTTGTTGCCGGTCCTGGCGCTGCTTCTCTTCAGCGGCCTCGCGGTGCTGCCCTACACCGCGCTGCCGCGCGGGCCAGCCGACGTAACGCCGGAGCAGATGTGGGCCGAGGATGCCGCCAACGGCCAGGTCGGCGCAACCTGGACGGCCGAATTTCTGCCGGTGGCGGTGACCGAACAGCGCTGGGCGCTGGGGCGTGCACCCACGCAGCCGCAGGCTGGCCCGGCGCCCGCGGCCATCCCTGACATCGTCTTGCTGCCACGCGGCCCCCTGGCGTACCGCCTGCTGCTGGACAGCCCGCAGGCGCAGACGATCCGCCTGCACGCCTTCTATTTTCCTGGCTGGCAGGTGCGTGTGGACGGCCAACGCGTGCTGACCGGCGCCAGCGGCGACCTGGGGCTGGTCACGGCGCAGATTCCCGCGGGCCGCCATGTTGTGGAAATGATCTTCGAAGCCACCCTGCCGCGCCAGGTGGCCGGCGTGCTGACTGTCTTGACCTGGTGGGGCGGGTTGCTCTGGCTGCTGGTGGGCGGCGACTTCGGCGAGCCTTCGGCGCGAGCGCTCAGTCGAACGCTCAGTCGAGCCGCGTGGCCTTTGCGGCGGCGCAGTCTGCTGATTGCCACAATCCTCGTCCTCTTGCCTGGCCTGCTGTGGCTGAGCAGCGCGCTGACCGCCCGCTGGCAGCCGCAGCGTCTATCCAGCCGCGTGGGCGATCAAGCCCTCCTTATCGGCGCCGATCTGCCGGCCAACGCCCGGCCTGGCGAGCGGGTGGCCGTCACGCTCTACTGGTTCAACCTGCATGACACTGATCAAAACTACCAGGTGTTTGTCCATTTGAGTGACGCAAGCGGTGCGGTGCGCGCCCAGCACGACGGCGAGCCGGTCGGCGGCTTCACCCCCACGACGCGCTGGCAGCCCAATGAATTGATCCTTGATCGCCATCTCATCACGCTGCCAGCCGACCTAACGCCCGGCGCTCACGAGCTGCGCGCCGGGATGTACCGGTTGCAACCGCTGCGCAATCTGCCGGTGACGCCTGGCGACTCGACTGAGCTCGCCGAAGTCCGCGGCTTGCTGCCCACAGATCAAGATGTCTCCCTGGGCCGGCTGACGGTGCGCTGATGCCAATCACTCAGCACCGCTCACGGTGGCGCTCACCGCTCTTGCTTCTACTCGCTGCGCACCTGGCGCTGGCGACGCTCTTCAGTCTCAGCGCGCCGCTGGGGGAAGCGCCGGACGAGGCCGACCATTATGCGTACGTGGTCTACATCGGCACGCACGGCAGCCTCCCCGTGGGGCCGGCGGTGACGCAGGGCAAGCATCCCCCGCTTTACCACGGGCTGGGCGCGCTGCTAACCGCGTGGACAGGTCTCGATTTCAATTTCTTACGCGCCAACCCGGACGCTCAGCATGGCCCAGATGCGATCTACCCGAACCATTTCATCCACACCCGGCTGGAGGACTTTCCCTGGCGCGGCGGCGCGCTCGCCATGCACCTCCTGCGCCTCTTTTCCGTGCTGCTCAGCACCGTCACCGTATGGGGCATTTACGCCCTGGCTCGTGCCGCTGCCCCGGCGCGAGCGGGGCTGGCGCTGGCCGCGGCCGGCTTTGCCGGTTTCTTACCCGGATTCCTCTTCAGCAGCGGCGCGGTGAGCAACGACAACCTGGCGGCGGCCCTGGGTACGCTCATCCTGCTGCTGGCGCTGCGCATCTACCGCGGGGGCTGGACGAACCGCCGCGGGCTGACGCTGGGCGTCCTGCTTGGCCTCGGCCTGCTGAGCAAGGTCAGCGTCCTGGCGCTGTGGCCGGTGGCCGCGCTGGCCGTTTTCATGGCGCAGTCGGCGCCGCGTGGTGGGGAGTCGGCAGCCGCGCGCGCATGGTCATGGCAGGCCAGGACCGGCGCGACCCTGCTCAGCCTGGCGCCGGCCGGCGTCATCGCCGCGCCCTGGCTGCTGCGCAACTGGATCCTGTACCATGATCTGCTGGGCTGGCCGCTGGTGCGCGCCACGGTGGATGTGCGCCAGGGGTCGGTGGACTTCTCCGTGCTCGTTTGGCTGGCAAACGGCCTTTTCAAGACCTTCTGGGGTAAATTTGGCGCGGCCGGGCAGATCGAGTACCCCGCGTGGCTGTACATGGCGCTGCTGCTGCTCAGCCTGGCCGCCCTGGCCGGACTGCTGTTGAAGGCAGCATTACTCAACCGTGTCCCCGTTCTCCTACTGGCGCTCAGCGTGGCCTTGTCGCTCCTCACGCTGGTGCAGTACACGGGCCTTGCCCTGGGCACCGACCAGGCGCGGCTGCTGTGGCCCGTGATCGGCCCGCTCGCGATTGGCTTCGTGGCCGGGCTGCAAGAGCTGGCGCGCCGCCTGGGGTCCACGCCGCGGGCCGCGTGGGCGCTCCTACCCGCGGCCACCCTGCTGCTCGCCTTGACCGCGGCCCTGGGCTTTGTGCGTCCAGCCTACGGCCGGCCGCCGCTGGCCGCGGCGCGCCCGGACGCCGCGCCGATCCTCTTCGGCGAGGAACTGGCGCTGCTCGACGCCCAGGTGGATGCCACGCGCCACGCGCCTGGGCAGCCCGTCACGGTCACACTGACCTGGCAGGCTGTCCAGCGGCCAACGCAGGACTGGCGCGTCACCGTGGCCCTGCGTCACCCGGATGACGGCGCGCTGCTGGCCGATCACACCAACGCGCCGACCCACGGCCGCTGGCCGACCGACCGCTGGCGCGCGGGCGATACTCTCCAGGAAGTCATCACCCTCAACCCGCCGGCCGACGGCGTGCGCCCCAGCCGTTATGACGTGACGGTGCAGGTGCGCGCATTTGGCGCGGGCGACGACGCCTGGCTGCCGGTGCGCGGCGCAGCGCAGCGCGGCGTGCAGGCGCGCCTGCAGCCGGGCGTACCCATCGCCCCATCTGACCTGGCCGCGCCCATTGACCCGGCCGCAACCGCCGGGCTGGCGCTCAACGCAGCGGCCGCCTTCGACCGGGGCATGACCCTGACCGCGGCCGGCCTGCCCTCTCAGATCACGCCCGGCCGACCGCTGACCGTCACCCTGGCCTGGGTTGCCAACGCACCGCCGCTGCTCAATCTGACCGCGTTCGTTCACCTCCTCGCCGCGGATGGCGCCATCCTGGCGCAGGACGACCATCAGCCGACCGGCGGCCAGTACCCGACATCCCTGTGGCGGCCGGGCGAAGGCAGCCTGGAAGTCTACACACTGACCGTACCACCCAATGCGCCGGCCGGGCCAGTCACCCTCATTGCCGGGTTATACCATGCGCCCACAGGGCAGCGCCTGTTCGTCCTGAATCAAGCCGGGCAGCCGGCGGGCGATCATGTCGTACTGGCAACGCTGGCGGTTGGGCCATGAGTTGTTTCGATTGGGCATACGGTTGGGCGCGGGTAGAATCGTGTTCACCTCCTGGCGTACGGAATGAAGCCGTGATTGGGCAAGGGGGTATAGCGTACGAATTCGCCGTACGTACCGACGGCCCACGCCGCGCCGCCAGCCGCAGCTACCGAGAACAACTGCTTGTTGACAATACTGGGCAGCGGATCCCAGGTACGCCCATTCCAGTAGAGGATCGTGCCAGGGCCTCGATAGCCGCCGACGGCCCAACCTTCGTTCGCTGACATCATCACGATCGCATTGAGATTGTTGAACGTTGAACTGTTTACGATCTCCCATGCTCCGCCAGCCCAGTGCAAAATGGTGCCATAGTTGCCAACGATCCACACGTTGGTAGCCGAGAGTGCAGCCACCCCCTTGAGGTGCTGGCGGGTTGGAACTGCGACGTAATGCCATGAATTCCCATACCAGTGATACACCGTGCCTTCATCGCCGACAACCCATCCGTCATCGGCTGACAACATATCTACGGAGTTCAAGGCAGAATCGGAAATGCGTGATAGGGCTGTCCACGCGTTGCCGTCCCAGTGAAGAACAGTGCCATCGTAGCCAACGGCCCAGGCATTCGTAGCCGACACAATTGAAACGGAATACAAGGTGGTATTGGTTGGGCTGGACACAGGGAGCCACTTCTGCCCATTCCAACGTAGGATTGTGCCATCTTCTCCCACAATCCAACCGTCGTTGGCCGACAGCATGTCAATCATGTACAGATCAGGCGAGCCCCAATGCGGGCGATCTAACAGTGTCCATGTCGCACCATCCCAATGAGCAATCACGCTGTCTTGCGCCACTGCCCAACCATTGGTGGCAGAGAGGAGCTTGACCGACTCGAACGAGATAAGCGGAAGTTGGTTTGTAGCGACCATTTCCCAGCTGCTTCCATTCCAATGAGCCATGGCGTCTCCCGACACAACAGCCCAACCATCGTCGGGTGCTATGAAATCGAACGCGTTGAATTGGTCAATCAAGCCAGGCTTCTCTTGCCATTGGCTTCCATTCCAATGAAATGCTGTGCTGCCCAAGGCCCACCCATCGGTGGGCGATAGCATACGAATCTTACCTAAATACCCCGTAGACGTAAAGACAATCGTCCACGAATTCCCATTCCAGCGCAGGATTGTGCTTGTGGGATAGCCGCCGACGGCCCAGCCGAGGGAAGGCGATACCATATCAATATCATAAATGCCGTCTGTGGTGGGACTGGCAACCGATGTCCAGGCACTCCCATTCCAGTGCAGAAGAAGCCCTCCACTGCCGCCAATCCAGCCATCGGTTGCCGAGGTCATATCCACCGCAGCCAGCCACGCCGTCGTTGGACTGGTCATGGTCTGCCAGGCCGATCCATTCCAACGCAAGATAATGCCGTTCTCGCCCACGGCCACCCCATCGTTGGAAGCAATCATGTCCACGTCAGAAAGCTCACCTGCAGCCGGGTTTGGCGCTTGGGTCCACGCTGTCCCATTCCAATGCCAGGTGATCGCATCCATATGCCCGGCAGAGTATTTGGTCCCCACTGCCCAGCCATCGTTCGCCGAAATCATGGCCAGCGCTTTCATGTTTGCCGTTGTTGGTGTAGATACCGGTGTCCATTCGCCGCCATTCCAACGCATGATCAACCCCGCGTTTCCAATGGCCCACGCATCGTGCGATGATACCATCTTGACGGCATTCAAAGCGCGTATGGACTCCCCATTGATCCACGTCCACACCTCGCCGTTCCAGCGGAGGATGACGCCAAGCTCGCCGACAGCAAAACCATGACTCGCCGATTCCATGTTGATCGCATGGATCCCGGCCGGGTAGGGGTTTGTCTTCGCAGTCCACGTGGTTCCATCCCAATGAAGCAGTTCACCACCCTGACTGCCTGCCCAGCCGTCATTGGCAGATACCATGAAGATGGACGTCAGGTTGTCCAGTGATCCCGGCAAGGGCGCGCTTTGCCAGGATGCCCCGTTCCATCGCAGCATGATGCCTTGATCTCCCACAATCCATCCGTCGTTGGCGGATGCCATCGCGATGTCGTTGAGAGAATTCATCGTTGGACTCGGCATGACACTCCAAAGCGTTCCATTCCAGCGCAAGATGTCGCCCGCTACCCCTACCGTCCATCCGTCACTCGGCGATGTCAGGACGATCGAGAGCAGGGTGTTTGTTGTTGGGCCGTTGATTTTTACCCACTGAGCATTGTTCCAGCGCAACATCACGCCATCCTCGCCGACCGCCCATCCCAGCGCAGCGCCAAACATCGCAATCGAATACAGCGTCACGCTCGTTGGGCTGCGGACCGAATCCCAACTGTTGCCGTCCCAATGCACAATCGTTCCAGCTTCGCCTACGGCCCATCCGCTCCTTGCAGATACCATAGTCACAGCGTAAAGTCGCTTCGTGGTTGGGCTGTTAGCCTCCACCCACTGTCCGTTAATCCAGTGGAGGATAGCGCCCAGGTCGCCAACAGCCCACGCTTCATTTGCCGAAACCATATCAACATCCAGCATGGGGATATGACACGGGTTTGCCTCGGCGGCGCTCCAACAAACCCAGCCGCCGGGTGGACTTGTCGTTACCGATTCGTCGCTCATGGGGTGCGCCTGCACGCGGCCAGGCGCAAGCATGAGCATGAGCAGTACACACAGGCAGCCAGAAATCGGGCTCTTTTTCATAGGTCACCTCTGAATCTATTCTGTTGTCTACGGGGGAATGACGTCGGCTGTAGCGCAATCGAAAGACGGTTAGGTCGGATTACGGTGTAGACTGGTACGGTGTGTGGAATTGAGCTGGCATGACGTGGAGTAACCTCCTTCTGGTGGGTTGGAATCAGGTTGACTGACCACAGGAGTGGATAGAACAGGCGAGGTTCTTACCATTCAAGGGGTTTGTGGTGATAGCATATCAAAAACCGAGAAACCTGTCAAGAGGCGTGTTTTTGTCTTGTCATTTCTGCTTTGTCATTCGGTTGCGCCTGTGGTAACATCACCCTATCTCGTTGCGCGAGGCAGCTATGCGTTTGTTTTCGTCCATCCGGCGTCGGCCACATGTGGCGGCCCTGGCGTTATTCTCCATGCTTACCCTGGCCCTGACCTATCCCCTGGTCACGCATTTGACGACGCATGCGCCGGGCAGCGCTACCTGGGCTTTCGATGAATACACCTTCTTGTGGAGCGCCTGGTGGTTCAAAACCGCGGCGCTGAATCTGCACAGCAGCCCGCTGCACACCAACCTGCTCTTTTATCCGCTTGGCCTGGATTTGATCCTCTACACCTACAACTTGTTTCATGCCGTGCTGGGCCTGCCCTTGCAGTTGGCGGTCAACGTACCTTTTGCCAGCAACCTGATGCTTTGGTTTGCCACCATCATGAGCGGCTACGGCGCCTTCCTTTTGACGCGCTGGCTGCTGCGGCCCGCCGGCAAACGCGAGCTCGCGCCGCTATTCCCCGCGCTGCTGGCCGGGCTGATTTACGCGTTTGGCGCCAATCGCGCCATTTACCAGGCCCTCGGTCATTACAACATCGCCAGCGTGCAGTGGCTGCCGTTTGCCCTGCTCTATTTTCTCAAGGCGGGTCGGGCCAACGGGCGCGCAGCCTGGCGCCCAGCCGCGCTGGCCGGCCTCTTTACCGGTTTCCTCCTGCTCACCGACATGACCTTTGCGGTCTTCCTGGCGCTGGCGCTGCTGACCCTGCTGCCGCTTCAACCGCGGCCAAACGGGGCGCCGGCCGCACGCGTCGCCCGCCTGGGGCAGCAGATGGCGCGGCTGGCCGTGGCTGGCGCGGTCGCTGCGCTGGTCAGCGGCTACCTGCTCGTACCCACCGTGCGCGAGATGGCCGGCGGCCGCTACGGCCTGGAAGGCTGGGGCGATGCGCTCAAGCTCTCCAACGACCTGGCGAGCTTCGTCACGCCCGTGGCGCTGCATCCCCTGCTGGGGCAGGATTGGCCGCTTGCGCTGCGCGCGGCCGAAACCGGCAGCGCACGCTTCAGCGACGTCAACACCGGCTTCGTGGGATTTGTCACCCTGGCGTTGGCGCTCGTGGCTGCGCTGACCGCGTGGCGAGGGGGACGCGACGGCTCGACTGCGGTTCGACAGGCTCACCGCACGGGGCCTGAGTTTGTCGAAGGCACGGGGCCTGAGCTTGTCGAAGGCACGGGGCCTGAGTTTGTCGAAGGCCGCGCCTGGACGGCGTTGGCCGCACTCAGCGCGCTGCTCTCACTAGGCCCGCTGCTGCAAATCAACGGCCAGTGGCGCTTTGCCCTGGACAACCTGCTGCCGGAGGGCGTCACCTTCCCGCTGCCATTCGCCCTGCTGCACTACCTGCCGTTCATCAACGCCAACCGCACGCCCAACCGCTTCAGCATCCCGCTCATGCTGGCGCTGGCCGTGCTGGCGGCTGTGGGCAGTCAGCAGCTGCGCGCGCGCATCGCTGGCTGGCGGTCAGGCCAGGCTCTGACCGTCGGTCTGAGTGGGCTGCTGGCGGCCGCGGTGCTCTTTGAACACCTGGCCTGGCCCCTGCCCTTGACCGACGCGCGGCCGCCGACCGTATACAGCCAACTGGCGCAGGAGCCAGGCCCATACGCGGTGCTCTCGCTGCCGCTGGGTTGGCGCAACGGCTTTCGCGTCTTTGGCTCCGAAGATACGCGCGTGCAGTGGTATCAGCATGTCCACGGTCAACCGATCATCGGCGGCAACGCGGTGCGCAATCCGCCCTTCAAGTTCGACTATTTCGAGCGCCTGCCGCTCTTCCAGGCGTTGACCGGCCTGGAGATGTATCAAGCGCCTGCACCCGCACTGGATCAGGCTGCCCGCAGCCAGGCCGCGGCCTTGATGACCCTGCTCGATGTGCGTTACCTGGTGGTCAACCCGCCCGTGGCAGGGCGCTATCCGTATGCAGACACCTGGCAGACGACGCGTGACTATGCTCTGCAAGTGCTTCCGGTTGACCCCCAACCCCTGTTCGAGGCCGACGGCGTGCAGGTTTACAGGGTGCAGGCGCCGCCTCCGCCGCTGCCTTTTGTACTCGATTTTGGCCGCCAGGACACCCTGCCCTACCGCGGCGATCACTGGGATGTGGATGAAGCCGATCTGGCGGGCGCCAGCGCCGTGTGGATGACCGGCCGCCAGACCGAGCTCTTCCTGCCGGTGCAGCCGCAGCCCGGTCAGAACTTCAAACTGACGCTGCGCGTCACGCCCTACAGTTACCCTGGCGGCCCTGCGCAAACGCTGGCCGTGGACTGGAACGGCTATTCCCTGGGGCAGCATGAGTTAAGCCCTGGCTGGCAGGAAATCACCTTCGAAGCGCCCGCGGCCGCGGTGCGCCGCGGCCCTAACACCATCAGCCTGCGCAGCGGCTGGACGCAGGCCCCGCGCGATGCGCAGCCGGAAACGGCCTTGATCGGCGCGACCGGCGTACGCGCGCCAGTCATTATCGAGGTGCATGCTTTCAGCGAGGCGTTCATCACCCTCACCACCGCGAAGGGACAGCGCGTGGATGCCTCGGCTGGCCGCCGCGGGGTCAACCTGGCGATCCTAGACGAAAAAACAGGCGCGCTGCTCGATACGCGCGGCTTCGACACGGCCGCCAACGAATTTGAGGCTGAGGCGCTGGCCGCTTACCTGGCGCAGGCGCCGGCCGGCCGCGTGATTGTGGTCGCCACCAAAGGGGATGCCACGCAGCATTTGACGGCCGGCGCGCGCACGGCCTTGGAACGCCTGGGCTTGGCAACCAATCTGGCGGCAGGCTCTAGTTTCGCCGCAGTTGGCGTGCAAGGCGCGGGGAATGGCGCGGCCGCGCAGGCGATTGCCCCGAGCGACGCGTATCTCAGAGTAGGCGGCGATGCCCGGCCCCTGGCCCTGGCCGTGGATTGGGTGCGCGTCGAGTGAAGCCAGAGTGCATTTCAAATTGGGGGCGTAGCCCCGCAGGGGCTTGCACCTCGTAGCCGGATGGCCTTTGGCCTCCGGCGGGGTTGCACTGGATGGCGTGCGCGCAACCAACGCCGCCCGACCGTGAACGGATCGGGCTACGAGGTGCAAGGCCCTATCGGGCCTGACAGCCTGGGAAAGGCTCGCATCTTATAGCGGGCGCATTTCAGTTTCGCGGTGCAGCCCACGCAGGTTAGGCTTGGTAGTGGTTGCAGCGATCGTTCGGCTGAGCTCACGACGAAGCCTCAATCGCCCAACATGCCCCCAGTTTGAAATGCACCCGTGAAGCCAGAGGGACGAGGAAAGAAGAAAGGCTGACCTGATTGTGGAAACGGCGGCGAACAACCGACAGAAGCTGAAGCCCAGGCTCTCAGCGCAGATGGCGCTGGCGCTGGCGCTGATGGTCGGCGGCTGGGTTCTGTACGGGGCAACGATGGCGCCAGGGCTGCTTTTTGGCGATTCCGGTGAACTGCAGTTTGCCCTGCCCATCGGCGGCCTCATTCATCCGACAGGGTATCCGCTGTATGGCCTCCTGGGCTGGCTGTGGACGCAGGCGACCTTTTGGTGGCCTGAACCCGCGACGCGGGTCAACGCCTTTTCTGTGCTGTGGGGCGGCATCGCGCTTGGCTTCTTCTTCCTGGTGACGCAGCATCTCTTGGTGCGGGTCCTCCCCAAGCAGAGTGATATGAGCCGTCAGGTCTGCGGCCTGATGGCTGCGCTGCTGCTGGCGGTTTCACCCACCTGGTGGTCGCAGGCAACCATTGCCGAAGTCTACACACTCAATGCCGCGCTCATGCTGGCCGTCTTTTACCTGCTGCTGCGATGGGCCGCGGCCCATCGAGCCGCCGAGACAGGCGCCGGGCGCTGGCTAAACGCCGCGGCCGTCATGTTCGGCTTCAGCCTGACGCATCATCAAACCACAGTGCTGTTGGTCCCAGCCTTCGTTCTCTTCATCCTGCGTGTGCAACCCGGCCTGGCCCTGCAGCTGCGTCGCCTGCTGATCCTCCTCGTGTGCGCGGGGCTGCCGCTGCTTCTGTATCTGACGATTCCCTGGCGTGCGCTGCACACCCCCTACGCCCGATTGGAACTAAGCGAGGGCAATGTGCTGCAGCTCTACGAAGGCGGGGTTAGCGGTTTTGTGCAATGGGCCACCGGCGTGCGTTTCGCCGGTTCGCTGCGCAGCGTGCAGGCTGCGCTGGCGCAGGCGCCGCAGGCGCTGACCTGGGCCAGGCTGCAGTTCGGCGTCGTAGGCCTGGCGTTAGCGGCCCTGGGCGCACTGCACCTGCTTCTACGCCAACGCCGCGGTATGTTGACCCTGACCGGCGCAGCGCTGCTGGCCTTGCTCGGCTTCAATCTCTTTTATGGCATTGGCGACATTGCCGTCATGTACATCCCAGTCTATATGCTGCTGGGGCTGTGGTTGGCGACCGGCCTGGCCGCGCTGGTGCAGGTCGGCGACCGGCTGGCGCGCGGCCGGGATTGGAATCTTTCCCTGCTTATCCCGGCCGCCCTGCTCATTTGGCCGCTCGTATGGTTGCTCTGGCGTTTTCCGATGTATGATCTGAGTCAGCACAACACCGCCGCGGCGTTTTGGGAGCAGATTTTCAGCCAACCAATCCCAGCGAACGCCATTTTGGTCAGCAATGATCGCGACGAAATGATGCCGCTCTGGTACTACCAATTGGTGCGGCGGGAACATCAAGGTCTGACTGGCCTCTTCCCCCTGATTGTGACCGATGCGGGGTTCAACAACGTGGTGCGCGTCGTCGAAAGCGCGCTTAGCCTGGGCGGCGGGCGCCCGGTCATCCTCGTCAAGCCAATGCCCGGGCTTGATGTCAAATTCGATCTGACAGCCACCGGTCAAGTCGTGCGCGTCAACGGCCCTGCAGTCACCCGAACGCCAGAACGGCCGCTGAATGTCAGGTTGGGCGAGGTGCTGCGCTTGACCGGTTACGGCACCGACCCCACCAGTCAACTGCGGCCTGGCGGCGCGCTGCGAGTCACGCTCTACTGGCAGCCGCAGCAGGCGCTCGATGCCGACTATACCGGCTTCGTGCAACTTCTCGACGCGTCAGGAGCCAAGGTGGCGCAGGGCAATGATCATCTAGCCGGCGGCCTTTACTACCCAACAAGCCTATGGCGTCCAGGCGAGATTCTGCGCGATGTCTTCACGATGACGCTGCCATCCACGCTGCAGCCTGGCGCGTACACCCTCCTGACAGGCATGTATCGCAGGGACCAGGCGAGCGGAGAGATTCAACCGTTGGCGGCGTCGCTGGCCATGGGCAAAATCGGCCTGTTGCCCGATGTCGCGCGGGCCGTGACGCCGGTCGAACGGCCGTTGAACGTGGAATTAGGCGATTCTATCCTGCTGTTAGGATATTCGCTGCGCCGTTCAGACACGGCCCTGGAGGTCATCCTGCAGTGGCAAACGGCGCGCTATATCAACGCCGACTACACGGTATTTGTGCATCTCCTCGATCCCGCACGCGCGATCGTGGCTCAACACGATGGAGAGCCGGCGGAAGGGTTGGCGCCCACCTCGATCTGGGTCCCTGGGCAGCCGATCCGCGACGAACACCGCTTGCTGCTGCCGTCCAACATGGCGCCGGGCACCTACACGCTGGTATGCGGTATGTATGATCCAGTCACGCGCGACCGTCTGGCTGTCACCGGTGGGCCGATGTCGCAGCAAGGCGACAGCCTGTTCTTGGAGGAGGTCACCTTCTTCACACGTTAAGCAGACCGAACCCGTCGCTGCGCAGTCGGCGCAGGATGCCTGCGCCGTTGCACAAGAACAACAAAGGCCGCGAGCTTGTTGCGCAACGCGTCATCAAATGTTATAATGCGTGTGTATGATTTTTCTCATGGCGCGCAGCCGCAATACGGTTAAACTTCTGAAGGCGCTGGCATGAGCGACGCCAGGCGACGTTGAGGGTTTCGATTTCCAACATAAATTCAGTGCTGACCTTTCCCCCGCCCAGTGAAGTGAAAGGAAGAGGTGTATGAAGATTGTTGTTTGCGTCAAACAGACGCCTGACACAGCAGAATTGCCCAAGGTAGACTTGGCGCGCGCCAAGTCAGGCGAGCTGGGGGTGACCATGGTGGTCAACCCCTGGGATGAGTTTGCCCTGGAAGAAGGCATTCGTCTGAGTGAGCGCTTCAAGGCTGATGTCACGGCCGTCAGCATTGGCCCAGCCCAAGCGATCGAAGCGCTGCGCACGGCAATCGCCATGGGCATTGCCAATGCGGTATTGCTCAGCGATGGCGCGTTCAAGGATGGCGACGCGTGGGCCACCGCGCGTGTGTTAGCGGGCGCGATCAAGAAGAGCGGCGCGGCCGATGTGGTGATCACCGGCAAACAGGCCGTGGATGGCAACAGCGGCCTGGTGTCCGTAGGCCTTTCCCGCCTCTTGGGCGCCAGCTATCTGAGCGGCGTCACGAAGGTGGTGGATATCAGCGGCGGCAAGATCACCGTTGAGCGCGGCATGGAAGAAGGCAAAGAGACCGTCACGGCCACCCTGCCGGCGGTCATCTCCGTGGCGCGCGAGATCAACGAGCCGCGCTACCCCAGCTTCATGGGCATCCGCAAGGCATCGAAGGCCGCCGTTCCGACGTGGGCCGCTGGCGACCTGGGTCTCAGCGCAAGCCAGGTTGGCAAGGCTGGTTCCGTCATGGATTGGGTGGATATGCGCAAGCCGCCCGCGCGCGCGACCAAGTGCGAGATGATCAAGGCCGACAGTGTGGAGCAGCAAGCCTCCATCCTCATGGATCGGCTGTTAGCCGATAAGGTACTTTAGGGAAGGAGGACACACACCAATGTCAGTTCTTATTTGGGTCGAACAATTCGACGGCAAACCAACCAGCAGTTCCTGGGAGATTCTAGGCAAGGCGCGTCAGTTGGCCGATGAGCTCAAGGTCACGACCGGCGCCATCGTCCTGGGCAGCGGTATAGATGCCATTGTCGCGGCAGCCATCAGCTACGGGGCAGACACGGTCTACGCGTGTGATGACCCCAGCCTGAAATCCTTCCGCCTCAATCCGTATACCGAAGTGATCAAGAAGGTCATCGGCGACGCCAAGCCATCTATCGTCCTCTTCCCGGCCAGCATGCGCGGCCGCGATCTCAGCGGCGCAGTCGCCTGCGATCTCAACACAGGCGTGGCTGCGGACGTGCTCGATCTTTCGCTGCGCGACGGCCGCCTGTTGGCCACGCGACCGATCTACTCCGGCAACATCCTGGTGGATGTGGTCAGCAAGGCTGATCCGCAGATTGCCAGTGTGCGCAACCGCGCGTTCCCCGCGCCAGATGCCAATCCGGGCCGGGCAGGCAACGTGGTCAAGGTCACGCCGGCGCTGGCTGAAGGACAGGCCGGGGCCGTCGTGAACAGCTTCGAGGTGGTTGGCGGCGGCGAAGTGAGCCTGGGTGATGCCCGCATCATCGTCTCCGGCGGTCGCGGCGTCAAGGGGCCGGAAGGCTTTGCGCCCATCAAGGCGCTGGCCGATGCGCTAGGCGGCGCGATGGGCGCCAGCCGCGCTGCGGTGGACGCGGGCTGGATTCCGTACAAGCACCAGGTCGGCCAGACTGGCAAGACCGTGCGCCCTGATCTGTATGTGGCGTGCGGCATTTCAGGCGCCATTCAGCACCTGGCCGGCATGGGATCGTCCAAGGTCATCGTCGCGATCAATAAGGACCCGGAAGCGCCCATCTTCGGCATTGCCAACTATGGTATCGTCGGCGACCTGTTTGCCGTGGTGCCGGCGCTGACGGCTGAAGCGAAGAAACGCCTGGGCTAGCCAATTCCGTTAGCTGGGGAGAAATGCAATAAAAAAAGAACCGGGTTTCTGACGAAATCCGGTTCTTTTTCAATCCGTGGCGCAAAACTAGCCGCCGATGGGTGTGGGCGGGATCTTACTCGTGTTCCACGACCGTTCGATCTTGGATGCCTCACGCAGCTTGGTCAAGAAGTCGGCGAAGGCCTGCTGCTTCTTGCTAGCCAGGGTGCTGTCATCCAATTTACGTGCGGGGTCCTTCTCCGTAACCTGGATGATATGATAACCGAACTGCGTCGTCACGATGTCGCTGATCTGGTTGACTTCGAGCTTGAAGGCGGCGTCTTCGAACTCCGCCACCATGCGGCCCTTGCCGAACCAGCCCAGGTCGCCGCCTTGCGCGGCCGAGCTATCTTCAGAGACTTCCTTGGCCACCACATCGAAGGGTTCGCCCTTCTTGAGGCGTTCCAGCGCAGCCTTGATTTTCTCATCGGCCTTCTGTTTCTCTTCAGCCGTGGCGGTGGCAGCCACCTTGACCAGGATGTGCCGCGCGTGGATTTCCTCTTCGGTTGTAGGCACGTCCGCCGTTACCACGTCTTGCAGCTTCGTGCGCAGCAGACGGTTTTCGGTCAGGGTGCGGAACTCCGCCTCGGTCACACCCGATGATTTGCTGATATTGTCCAGCGTCTCTTTGTAAATACGCTGATACTCAGCTTCGGTGAAAGGCGTCGGCGTCGGCGCGGGCGTTACCGTCGCGCTGACCACCTGCGTCTCAGTCACACCGGCCGACGTTGTCACCACCTGGGTTGAGGTGATGGTCGCCGGCGTGACGATCGGCGTCGGCGTCGCATCAGGCTCGTAACCGAAGCTCTTCGCGACTTCTTTCTCCACGTCCGCCGGGTCCACGGTGATATTGCGCTTGGCGGCTTCCTGGCGAATCAGCGCTTCATCCACCATGTTGTCGAGCACATTCAGAGCCAGGGTCTCCGGGTTGCTCAACTGCTGTTGAAGCTGTTGGATTTGGGAACCAAAGAAGTTGTTGGAGCCATTAGGATCGAGCTGCTGCTGAATCTGCTGATACTGCGCCAGTTGATTCACGAGCAGCGCACGTTCGTACTTCACCCGAGCCTGGTAGCGGTCGGTTGTGATGGTGTCGCCGTTGACCGTTGCCACCGGCGAGTTGGGAATCAGAACTAGTTGTTGGAGTAACCCGACAGCCAGCACGATCACCACGAGGGCGCCGGTAATGCCGACGCCAATCAGAACGCGGCGTTGAAGCTCACGCTCACGCCGGTTGAGGGCCGTCTGTTTCTTGGTCGGTTCTTTAACCGCTCGTTCTCGCTTTGCCATGCCGCGTGGCGCTCCTGGTCAGAATTAACCTTGTGTACCGCCGACGTAAGTCAGCAGGGCAAGGTAGCGCGCGCGTTTGATCGCCACAGACAGTTCGCGCTGATGGCGGGCGCAGGTGCTGGTTTTGCGGCGTGGACGGATCTTGCCGCGCTCGGTGACGTAGCGGCTCAGAACATCCACGGCTTTGTGGTCAATGAACTTGACCTTGTCAACACAGAAAGCGCACACGCGACGGCGCACTGCGCCGAAACGACGTCCACCAGGGCCAGTCGGCGGCCCGCCGCGGCCGCGCACTGGGCGACCGCCACGCGGACGACCACCGCGGTCATCGCCCACGTCATCCAATTCATCATCTACGATGTCAAAATTCGTAGCCACAGTCTACTCCTGCTCTCACTAGTAATTGTTCTCTTCTTCGTCGCTGCTGGCATAATCAACTTCACTGCTGCCTGGGCGGCTATCGAGCATGATCATCTCGTTCGCGACCAACTCGGTGCGGAAATGCTTCTGCCCGCTTTGGTCTTCCCAGCTACGGGTTTGCAGGTGCCCTTCCACGTAGACGCGCCGGCCTTTACGCAGGTATTGATTGCAGATTTCTGCCAGGTTTCCCCAGGCCACCACGTTGAACCACTCGGTGGCCTCGCGGCGTTCCCCTTCGGCTGTCACCCACGTACGGGTCACAGTGACGCTAAACGACGTCACGGGTTTGCCGCTGGGTGTGTAACGCATGTCGGGATCATGGCCGATTTGGCCGATGATCATGACTTTGTTCAGACCTCTTGGCATGTGTCTGGCTCCTCATGTTGGCTCTTCAACGTGGGCTTTTGGCTCCACGATGCGCCAAACGGGGCATTACGCGGCCCTGGACAGGGCGGCGCGTAACGGCATCAAGCAAGGCCGATGTCTCTACGCCTCCTTGCGGATAAGCAAATGGCGCAGCACGTTCTCGTTGAGACGCAGCGAGCGTTCGAGCGCTGCTGTGGCCGATGGTAGCAATCGCAGCCGAAACAGGACATAGTTGCCTTCACGTTGCTTGCGAATCAAATATGCAAGCGTACGCCGGCCCCACAGTTGCGTTTCGATTACCTCGCCACCGGATGTGCGAATGAGGTCGCCGATGCGCTCGTTCAGCGTATTGACGCCCTCTTCATCCAACTCTGTGCGGACGATAGTCATCAATTCGTATTCGTTCATTGAGGTCCGCATGCCTCCTTTCTATGGGTTTGCCCCCGGTCAGGCCGCGGGCAGAAAGAACGAGGGCTTGTGGCCCTCGTGCGAACGACCTAAGTTTAGCATAAGGCCTACGTTTTGGCAAAGACGCTGCGTGCCAATCTCCGCTGATCAACCCCAACCCGCCGCGTTCCGCCGCGCGTGTGCAGTTGACCCGCTGATTTTGGCGGAACGGGGGACATGTGGTATAGTTTGGTCTGTTCGGGGCGTAGCGCAGTTCGGCTAGCGCGCACGGTTCGGGTCCGTGAGGTCGGAGGTTCAAATCCTCTCGCCCCGACACAGCATCTGTCATATCTCTAAAACAGCCTTTGGGAGGCCTTCCAAAGGCTGTTTTCGCGCAGAATGGGTTTCATCAGTACGACCAGTTACTTTCGTCGTCGTTGAATCACAGTGCCCGATCCCCCGTAAAAAGCACCCATGCCCTGATCCTCGCTTGCCACGACTCAGTTCTTGTGGTATGATGTGCCACAAATCGGGTAATTTTTTATGCCATATGAGTGATAATCTATCCTCGCTTTCGATCATCAAGCGCCTGCATGAACTTGATCTATTCTTCGTCACCACGCGTACCCTGGCCGATCTGTTTGCGCTGCCGCCCACGCGCATTTACCAGGTGGTGGCCCAGCTCAAAGAGTCAGAACTGCTGGTCGAGGTCGAGAACGGCAAGTACCTGGTGCTGGGCTTCGAGCCGGAACGCGTCTTGGCCAACCCTCTCTTCATCGCCAGCCAGTTGGTGACGCCGGGTTACGTTTCCTTCTGGTCGGCGCTGCACTACTACGGCTTTACGGAGCAGGCGCCGCTGACCGTCTTCGTGGCGACGACCAAAAAGAAGCGGCCTGTGGTCTTTCACGACCACCGCTTTCGCTTCGTGACCGTGCAACCCCACAAATTGTTCGGCTACCGCCGCGAGACCGTGGGTGAGCTGCCGGTGTTGATCGCCGACGAAGCCAAGGCCATCATTGACAGCCTGGCCGAACCTCGCTACGCTGGCGGTGTGGCCGAAGTGGCGAAGGCTTTGCGCGCTGCCCTCGGTGAGGTTGACGTGGCGACGCTGGTGGACTATGCCAACCGCATGGGCGACAAGAGCCTTGGTTCACGGCTGGGCTTTCTGATTGGCCAGTTGGGGCAATCGCTGTCTGTAGACGACCTGATTCACTCGGCCAGCCCGGTCAAGCTCGATCCCAGTCGGCCGACCAACGGCCGGATGGACAGTCTGTGGCGGGTCAATCTCAACCTGTCCGCCGCCGAGCTTTTTCCGCGGGGGATGGGCTGATGTTGACACGCGCGCAAATCCAGCGCCTGGCCCAAAGCCAGCGCGTTGGCATGCAAGTACAGGAGCGGGACTATCTTCAGCATCTGCTCCTACTGGCGCTGACTCGCCGATCGCAAGCGCTGGTGTTCAAGGGCGGAACCGCGCTGCGCCTCGTTTACCGCGGCAACCGCTTCTCGGAAGACTTGGACTTCAACCTGGCCGTTGGCGCAGACAGCCCGGACAGCGTGGCGTCCCTGCGCAGACTTTGGCAGCAGATCGTGGGCGATCTGGCTGACTTCGGCGTGATGGCTGACGTGCGCAACGAGTGGGAGGGCGAGGTGGGCTACAGCCTGGATGTGAGCTACCAAGGCCCGCTGTACGATGGACGGGACCGCAGCAAGGGCAAAGTGCGGGTAGACATCAGCCGGCGACAGGAACCTGTGGAAACACGGCGCGAGCTGGTGCGCTCGGCATACGACGATGTGCGGCCGTTCGTGGTGACGGTGTTGACGCCTGAGCATCTACTGGCCGAGAAGGTGCGGGCGTTGGTGGTGCGAGCCAAAGCGCGCGATCTGTACGACGTCTGGCTCTTGTTGGACCAGGGCGTGGCGCTGGAGCGGACCCTGGTGGAGCGCAAGCTGGCGCTCTATGACTTGACCTTGACCGCAACCGCGCTAGACGCGGCGCTGGCCCAGGCTGCAGCCGATTGGGAGCGCGACCTGCGACCGCTGCTGTCCCAGTTCGTAGAGGCAGACCTGGCGCTGCACGACGTTGGCGCACTTAGGGAGCTGTTTGCAGCAGGATCGGTATGAATCTGGCGAGGCGCGACCAACGAAGATATATGGATAATCACCAGCGGCGGTCATGGCGTTCGGCGACATCCCCACCGACACCGAGTTGGAGGCGCCGATCCGGGTGACGCTGCCCGCCCACACGCCCGGCTCGAAGCTAAGCTTCGAGGGCGCAGTCACGTGCCGCTCACCTGCGGGCCATGCGCTCAAAACCGCGCTTAACCGCGTAACCGTGCGCTTCATGGAGCAGCCTGCGTTCCATTTGCGCGATGGGGTGGTGGCGCCCGTGGTCGAGCGGGTGCTGGATCACATGAAAGCGGCCAGCGTGCTCGGCGTGGCGCGCGTGTTGGCCCAAAATGCACCGGCGGCCGCGCGCCAGGCCGAAACCGGCGTGACAGGCCTGCGAGACTACGCGGCGCTGCTTGGGGATGAGCGTGCGGCCGAAGAGGCCGCGGAAGCAGCGCTCAGCCTGGGCGCAGTCCAGGCGGCGCCGGCCATGGCGAAACCAATGGTCGCCGACGCCTTCGCCCGTCAGCGCAGCGCCCGCAAGTTCGAGGACAAAAAATAATGACTTCTATGAACCCAACAACCCTCCTTTTCATCCGTCATGGCGAAACCGATGCCAATGCCAACGGCCAGTTGGAGGGCGCCACCGACAAGCCGCTGAACGCCGCCGGGCAGGCCCAGGCCCAAGCCGTCGCGGCGCGCCTGGTGCGTGAGAATCGGCCCATCCAGGCCATCTACAGCAGCTCGCTGACCCGCGCGCGGCAGACGGCGGCGCCCCTGGCTGCGTCGCTTGGCGAGCTGCCGGTGCAGATTGACCCCGATTTGTCTGAGTTTCACTTGGGAGAGTGGGACGGCCTGACCCTGGAGGAACTGCGCGACGAGAAACAACTGTGGGCGCGCATGGCAACCGACCCGCATTTTGCGCCTCCAGGCGGCGAATCGGCCATGCAATTCGGCCTGCGTCTCGTGCGCGCGGTGCGCGCCATCCTCAGCCGCCACCCAGGGCAGACGGTCGCCATCTTCAGTCACGGCGGAGCGCTGGCCACGGTGCTGGCCGTGCTCTTGGAGAACCAGGGCAACCGTTGGCCTGGGTACCTGATGGACAACGGCGGCATCAGCGAGATGGTGTTCGAACCGGCGCCCCGCCTCGTGCGCATGAACGATGTCAGCCATATCAGAGCAATGCTGAACGCTGAACAATCAATGGAGAGAGAGCATGAGCAGTAACGAACAAACCAACGATTCGATAGCTGAAGCGGCGGATAGCGCCGGGGAGACGGTGAACGTCAACCGGCAGACCGGCGTGACGATCAGCGCGCAGACGGTGACGGTCAGCCAGAGCAATGTCAATCAGGTGCATGCCGACCGCATCACGGTATCACAAGGCGGCATCGGCAGCGCGAAGGGCACCAACATTACGGTGACTAACGGCGGCATCGGCGCGGCGAGCGGTGAATCGGTGACGGTGACGGGCGGCGGCATCGGCGCGGTGGCCGCGCGGAACGTTCACGTGCAAGACGGCACGATCGCGTTTCTGGCGGCCCAAACCGTGACCGGTAACCCGCGCATCCTGTTCGACCTGCGCGCAGGGCTGCTGTTTGGCCTGGCGGCGGGCGTGATCGTCAGCCTGGCGCAGTTCCTGACGCGGCGCCGTTCGTCATAGAATGTCTGCGCGTGCTTTGCGGGAATGCGGGAAGACTGAGGCAAGCCGACTCTAACGCAAGGGCGCAAAGGCGTAGAGACGCTATGCTTTTTCTTTGCGCCGCAGCGTCTTGGGGTCTTTGCGTCGAAGCCGGCACATCCCTTGCGGCGGGTGCTTCTCATCCAGAAGAGGATGCGCGGCTTTTGCCGAGGTAGGCCTCGACGATGGTTGGGTCGGCGCGCAACTGGGCGGCCGGGCCTTCCCGCACAATGCGACCGCTCTCCAGGACATAGGCATAATCGGCGATGTACAGCGCCTTGCGCGCGTTTTGCTCGACCAATAGGATAGTCGTCCCCTGCGCCTTGAGGTCAGCGATGATACGGAAAATCTCTTGCACGAGCAGCGGCGCCAATCCCAGCGACGGTTCATCCAACATCAGCAAGCGCGGCCGAGCCATCAGGCCGCGACCGATGGCTAACATCTGCTGCTCGCCGCCGGAAAGAGAGCCGGCCTCCTGCCGGCGCCGTTCGCGCAGCCGCGGGAAACGCTCAAAGCTCGCCTCCAGATCGGCGTGGATGCCATGCCGATCACGCCGCCGGTTGGCGCCCAGTAACAGGTTATCTTCCACGGTCAGCGGCGCGAGGATTTGACGGCCTTCTGGCACCTGCACCAGCCCCAGGGCTGCTACGCGATCCGACCGCCAGCCCGTAATATCGCGCCCGTTGAACACGATGCTGCCCTCATGCGGCGCTAACAGTCCGCTGATCGTGTTCAGCGTGGTTGATTTGCCCGCGCCATTGGCGCCCACCAGCGCCACCACGCTCCCCTGCGCGACCTCGAACGAGATGCCCTTCAGCGCAGAGATCGCGCCGTAAGCGGTGTGCAGATTCGTCACCACCAGCATCGTCAGTTCATCCCTCCGCTTGCTCTTCGCCCAGATACGCTTCGATGACGTGCGGATCGTTGTGCACCGCGTCCGGCGTCCCGGCGGCAATCTTGCGGCCAAAGTTGAGCACCACCACCTGGTCGCAAACACTCATGATGAGGTCCATGTGGTGCTCGATCACAAGCAGGGTCAGGCCGCCGGCGCGCAATTCGGTTAGGAAAGTCGCGAGCTGTTCCGTTTCTGCGCCGATCATGCCCGCGGCCGGTTCATCCAACAAAAGCAGGTGCGGTTCCGCTGCCAATGCGCGCGCCATTTCGACACGGCGTTGATCGCCATAGGACAGCGCTGCTGCCGCCATCAGCGCCAGGTGTTCCAGGCGCAGCCGGCGCAGCAAGGCCAGAGCCGCGCGACGCGCTTCCTGTTCCGCGTGCCGGGTGCGCGGCAGGCGCAGGAGGGTCTCGACGATCGTGCCCGGTTGGCGCAGGTGATGGCCCACCATGACATTCTCTAGCACGGACAGGTCGCCAAACAGGCGGATGTTCTGAAACGTGCGGCCAACCCCGCGCCGGGCCAGTTCGTGCGCAGGCAGACCCTGAACCGGCGCGCCGGCAAAGAGGATGCGCCCGCTGCTAAGCGGAGTCAGGCCGCTGATGATGTTGATGAGCGTGGTCTTGCCAGCCCCGTTCGGCCCGATCAAACCGCAGATGGTGCCGGGCGCGACATCAAACGAAACATGATCGAGCGCGGCCAGGCCGCCGAACTGACGGCTGACCTCCTCCACGCGCAGCAGCGCCGGAATGTCGTCAGACATGATCTGTCCCCCCGTCGCGCGGCCGCGACCACACGCGCAAGCGGCGCCAGAAGCGTGGATCAGCCAGGCCGCGAGGCAGATAGATGATCGCCAGCATGATGATCAGACCGTTGATGACCTCGCGCTGTGCGCGTAGGAAACGCAGAAGCTCGGGCAAGGTTGACAGCAAGGTCGCGCCCAGGATCGGCCCGGCCCAGTGGGTCATGCCGCCCAGTACGGCATAGGCCAGGATGTCCACGGCGCGGCCAAAGACGTAGTTGCGCGGGTCAATGACGCGCACGATGGGGGTGCTCAAAGCCCCGGCGCCGGCGGCTAACGCCGCGCCCAGGACGAACACCAGCAGTTTGTAACGCACCACGTGAATGCCCAGCGTGGAGGCAGCCGATTCATCCAGGCGGATGGCAGCCATCAAGCGGCCATAGCGTGAGTGCTGCATGGTTGCCAGCAGGTAGATGCAGGCCAGCACATAGAGTAAAATCGGCCAGGTGGTGTCGGGCAGGCCCAGGACGATCTGCGGCGTGCGGTAGGTCAGGGTGATGCCTTCGGCGCCGTTGAAAATGGTCAGGTCGGGCCGGCCGCTGAAGGCGCGCAGCAGCTTGTCGCCATTCAGGGCGATGATGCGCACAATTTCGCCAAAACCAAGCGTGGCAATCGCCAGGTAGATGTCACGCAGGCGCAGGACGATCAGGCCGAAGGGCAGGGCGATCAGCATGCCGATGAGGACAGCCAGGGCAAAGCCAACGCTGAGCGGCAGACTGGTCTGTGAGGCGATGATGGCAGCGGTGTACGCGCCAATTGCCATGAACCCCGCGTTGGACAGAGATAACAGTCCGGTCGCCAGGGTCAGGTAGATGCTCAGCCCTAAGGCGATGTTGATGAGGGTGAAGTTGACGATGGAGATATTGTGGCTGATGAACTCAGGCATAGGTCATCGCGTGAAGCGCCCCTCAATCATTTAGGATCGCGTCCCGGCGCTGCGCCCCAGGATGCCGCTCGGCCGTACGAGCAGTATGAGAATGAGCAGGGCGAAGACAAAGGCGTCGCGAAAACTGCTGTCGAGGTACGCCACACTCAAGACTCGCATCATGCCAACCAGGAACGCGGCCGCCGCCGCCCCGCCGATGCTGCCCATGCCGCCGACGATGATGACCGTCAATCCGGCCAGTTCCACCTCGTTGCCCATGGTCGGTTCCAGGCGGTTGAAGGCCAGGCCGAGCAGCACGCCGGCCGCCCCGGCCAGTGCGCCGGACAGGAAGAATGTCTGCGTGACGACCCAATCCACGTTGACGCCGAGCAAGCGCGCCGTCCGTTCACTCCAGGCGATGGCGCGGATGGCCCGTCCCAACGACGTGCGTTCGATGAGCAGGCGCAGGATGATCATCAACGCCAACGCCAACGCCATCACCAGCGCCTGGATTGGTGCGATGACGGCGCGACCGAACAGGGAGAAAGGGGTCGTGGGGTAGATTTCTGGTGGAAAACGCGAGACCTGGGCGCCAAACAGACCCTGCGCAACGCTGATGAAGATGATGGAAGCGCCGATGGAGGAGATCATCGGCGCCAGGCGCGGCACCGGCGCCTGGCGCAAGGGTCGAATCGCCCGATAATCAAGCACGATGCCAACTAGCATCAGCGCGACGCCGGCGCCCAACAGCGTCAAACGCAGCGCCGCGGCCCATGCGCCCACGATGCCCAGCAGCGTCAGGCTGAAGCCGCCCCAGAGCACCAGGCTGCCCGTAGTCAACGCACGAAGAGGCTTGAAGGCCAGGCGATCGAGCAGGATCCCGAGCAGTCCGGAGCCGACCATGGCCAGCGGAATGGAAACCCACAGCGGCCAGCCCAACTTGGTCACGCACAGGAACGCCAGGAAAGCGCCCCACATGTAGTTGGCGCCGTGAGCCAGGTTGACGATATCTAGCACCCCAAAGACCAGGGTGTAGCCCATGGCAAACAGCGCCAGGGCAGCCCCTTGCCAGATGCCGTTGATGAGCTGCTGTGGGAGTTGTTCCATGTCTGTCCTATTCGAACAGGGCGAACTGACCATCCTTCACCATCTGCACCACCGGGGTGTGCTGCGGATCGCGATTGGCGTCGAACGAGAACTTGCCCAGCACCGTGTCCATGTCTTTAGTCTGCGCCAGGGCGTCACGAATCGCCTGGCCGTCCGCTTTGCCTGCATGCTTGATGGCCGAGGCCATGATGTAAACCGCGGCGTAAGCCTGGGCTGCGAACTGGTCAGGATTAGCGCCATACTTGGCGTTGTAGGCCTTGACAAAGTCTTGATTCCCAGGCGCCGTAGAATTGATGAACCAGGCCGCGCCCGAAATCGCGCCTTCGGCCGCTTTGCCAGCCAACTGCGCCAGCTTAGGCGAGTTAAAGCCGTTGCCGCCAATGAAACGAACCGAATCGGGGATGCCAAGCTGCCGGCCCTGGGACATGATGCCAGCCGCTTCTTCGGCCAGCGCGGAAACCACAATGGCCTCTGGATTCAATCCCTTGATCTTGGTCAGCTGCGCGGAAAAGTCAGTATCGCCCTTCTTGAACGTTTCCGTGGCTAGAATCTCCACGCCTTCGGCGTCCAGCGCGGCTTTGAAGGCATCGTAGCCGCTCTTGGTGAAAGCGTCGTCATCACCGTAAAGGATGGCCACCTTCTTGTACCCAAGCTTGGCCTTGGTCGCCTTGATCGTGTTCGGAATTACGGACGCCTCAGGTAAGCTGTCGCGGAAGACAAAATCGCCAATCTCGACGATGCCCGCGGCGGTGTTGGACGTAGCCAGCACGACGACCTTCTTTTCCTGGGCCATGGGGTCCGCGGCCTTGGCTGAGTTGGAGAGGGTAGGGCCAAAAATGGCGACGACCTTGTCCTGGTTGATCAGCTTCTCGAAAGCCGCAATGGCGCCTTCTTTGGTAGAACGATCATCCTCGGTGATCAGCTTGATGGTGGCCTGGCCCAGGTAGCCAGTCTTGTTGATTTCCTCCACAGCCATTTCGGCCGCCTGCTTTTGCGATGGGCCATAGATCGCGGCCGCGCCGGTCAACGACCAGACGGCGCCAATGGCAATCTGACCGCTCAAGGCGCCGGCGGCCGGCGCCGCGGTAGGCTGGGCGGCCGGCGCACCGCAAGCCGCTAACAGCAGGGTAACCACCAATAACAAAGAGACAAGACGAACGTTTTGCATGATCTTTCCTCCAAGGAGCGGATTGTCCGTGTCGTTGTCGTAGGGAGTCTGAGAGGCGGGCGCCATGATACCATAGGCGGAAAGACGCGTCAAAGGAAGTCCAATGAAGATTGGAGGGGCTGTCGGTGCGCGCGGATTTTGGGGAAACACGCGCCTTTGGTGTATGATAGCGGCTCATTTGGATGAGAGAGTGAGGCGAGACAGACAAACATGACGCAATTCAAGGACATTTATGCGGGTCGCAAGCCGGCTTTATCCGTGGAGATCTTCCCGCCGCGTACCGAACAAAGCTGGGCTAATCTGCAAGACGAGCTGACGCACCTGGTGGCGCACCGGCCGGCGTTCGTTTCGGTGACCTACGGCGCGGGCGGTTCCACGCGCGCCAAAACGTTGGAAGTGGTGGAGATGATCCACACGCGTTTTCAGGTGGTGAGCGTGCCTCATTTCACCTGCGTCGGCTCGTCGCGCGCGGACATTCGGGAATTTGTGGATCGCGCGCTGGCCCAGGGTGTGCAAAACCTGGTGGCGCTGCGCGGCGACCCGCCGCGGGGCGCGGAGCAGTTTACGCCGGCAGCCGATGGCTTTCGCTATGCCAATGAGCTTGTGGCATTTATCAAGGACTACACCACGGAGCTTGACATCGCGGTGGGCGGTTATCCAGAGGGCCATGTCGAATGTCGAGATCTCACGCAGGATGTCGAAAACTTGAAGCGCAAGGTGGATGCCGGCGCTTCCGTCGTGCTGACGCAGGTCTTCTATGGCAACGCGGATTTCTTCCGTTTCCGCGACGCGGCCACGCGTGCAGGCATCAAGACGCCGATCGTGCCGGGCATCATGCCCATCATCCGCTTCTCGCAGATTCAGCGCATTACATCGCTGTGCGGGGCGACCATTCCCACGGCGCTCAGCGCCGCGCTGCTGGCGCACGCGGATGGCAGCCCCGATCAACAGGCAGCTGGGATTGACTATACCATTGCGCAGTGCCGCGAGTTGCTGGATCACGGCGCGCCAGGCCTGCACGTCTTTACCCTGAACAGCAACCATGCCACTTCGCGGCTGGTGGACGCGCTCGGATCGTATTTCGACTGAGGCGGCCGGCTGTGTCGCCGCAGCGGCGGCCCCGGTCGCTGGCGGGGCGAGAATCACATGAGCGCAAGGTACAGATCTGCTCAGGCGTCCGGCGCCGACTGCAGCCGCCGAATGAATTCGGGCCGAAAGGGCGTTCCCCCGCAAGGACTTCGGCGAGCGGCTCGACTGAGCTCGCCGAAGTCTCAGTCGAGTCGTCGGCCGGAGCCGACCAGGCTTGCGCCCATGCATGTGAACGCCCGGCGGTGCGCCCAGCAAGGGCGATTTCAATCGCGCGCTGGCGATGACGCGCCGCCTGAGCAGTGACGAGTGCAAAACAAGAAGCGGCGCCTACCCCAACCAGGGTCAGCGCCGCTTTCAACACCACCGTCTTCCGGTCTCTAGTCTCCGGTCTCTGATCTCCGGTCTCCAACCTACCGCCGGCGTCCTCCGCCCAACGACAGATAGAGGCTCAGCGCCACGTAGTAGCTGATGCACAACACGGAGCCGGCCATGACCCAGTTCGATACTTGAGGATACTGGACAAGAGCCGCGATGGTCAAAGCGCCCCACAGTGAGAGCACGGCCAGGGTAATCCATTGGTATGCCTCGGTGCGTGAGGGGTAGACATAGCGCACCGGTACAAACACCAGAATGACCAGCGTCACGATGATTGCCAGGTTGAGCTGGGGACTTAGTCGCCACAGAAAGAGATAAAGCACAACCACATTCCAGTAGGAAGGGAACCCAGTGAAGAAGTGGTCTTCGGTTTTGGCTTCGGCTTGACAAAACTGATACGCGGAAGCCATCAGGATCAGCACCGCGCCCAGGGTGGCGAAATGCGGCGGCAGCAGGCCTGCTTCGTACAGAAAAAAGGCCGGCACGACGACGTAAGTCAAATAGTCAACCACATTATCGAGCAGCGCGCCGTCGAATCCTGGCAGCGCGCCCTGAACCCGCAGCCGGCGCGCCAGGGTGCCGTCGAGGCTGTCCACGGCCACCGCCACGGCCATCCAAAAAAAAGTCAACAACCAATCATGCTTCTGAATGGCGAGCAGGGCCAAGAAGCCCCAGGCAACGCCGCTGGCCGTAAACAGGTGAACGCCCCAGGCCGCAGCCTTACGGCTGTTGCGAATGGCGATCGGCTCCCCTTCAATTAACGACATAGCACACCTCATCATCGGGTTTGGCGCCAAACGCGTCTACCGACTGCGCTTGGCCTCGTCCAGCGGGGCGACTGCGTACGGCCGTCAAGATTGCAGCGGTTTGACTAAGATCTCATCTACATCCTGGGGAACGGGCACACGCAAGACGATCTCAGGCCACAGCTCGATCGGCGGAACAGAGGCCACCTGCCGTGAAAGTCGAATCGTGCTCAGGTCATCGTGCAGGTAGCGGCGGCGGCCGCAATGCCGAGCATCGCACTGGGGATTGAGATTTGATCCACATTCTTTCCAGGGGCAGGTGCGGCCCAAGTAATTGCCGCTGCTGTCACAGAGAAAAATATCGCCGCTGCAGTGTACACTCTGAACGAACGCGCGCCAGCGCCGGCCCAGCTTGGCCAGGGGCGCCAGGTTGGCGTCATCTTCAACCGAAACCAGCAGATCGGCATCGCGCGGGGCCTCGACATCGGTCGCCAGTGAACCGATGAGGGCGATGCGCGTGACGCCGGACGCTTTCATGATGGCAGGAGCCAGCTCCGCCATTTCGCGCAGAAGCCGTGTACGGACAGGAAGCGCCATGCTCGGCGGTTCGCGTTCTGGCCCCATGATCGGCTCAATGTCGTACGCCGATAGCCATTCAACCACGCGCTGGCGCATACGCGCGTTCTTGAAGCGGAACCAGCGCTCGCGCTCGTGGCGATCATTGGCCAACGTTTCTTTGAAGCGACGAAACGCGCCTTGTCCACCCAGCGCCTGGGTCAAGCCGGCGCGAAACGATTCGTCGCCCACCGTGGCAATGAACTCTTCGATGTCCTCGTAGCTCTTGCGCGAGTCCGCGCGCGGCACGCGCAAATAGCCGCGACCCAGGTTGGTTTCCATATCGTGGATTGCCTGCAGCGAGGATGGCGTCACCTCGCCTCGGCTATTTTGGGCGAACATAAGAACAAAATCGGCGGCGCCGATATCACGCTGGCGACTCAATTCATCGTAAATCCTCGCCCATGTGCGACGGTTCTCGGTTGGCACCTGGATCACGGCGCCGTTCGCCATATCGAGATAGTAGGTGGTCATGCCGGAAACATCCTCGATCGCAAATTCCAACGCCGCCAGATCCACTTTCAGTTTGCGCATTTTTCGGGACACCTTTTTATGAAGGAATCGTTGCCATTCCTCAGCTCTAAGACAAATCTCGTCTTAGTCGAACACGCACGCGCATTCGGTGTCAATCGGGCGTGACACATCGTGTCGGGGAGCAGGGCAAGGGAAGTAAAGGTAGTTTACATGGTCAGCCACAGGCTGTCAAGATGACCCAGTCGGCGCTTTGCGCGAACATCAATCGCTCAGGCCGCGTGAGCGAAACCACAGGTACATGCCAACCGGCGTCAGCGCCATGATACCCAGGCTGATCCACATCGCCAGCGGCTCATGAAACGGCAGGCTGTCGAAGTTCATGCCGAAGAATCCGCTCAAGAAGGTCAGTGGAAGGAAAATGGTCGAAATCACGGTCAGGCGGCGCATCGCTTCGTTCAGCACATTGCTCTGCACAGACAGGTAGGCATCCAGCGCGCTCGAGAGCAGGTCGCGGTAGGTGTCAATACTATCCAGCACGCGCACGGTGTGGTCGTATACATCCTGAAAATAGATGACCGAGCCAACTGGCAAAATCGGGGGGTCGCGACGCATCAGCACGTTGAAAACATCGCGTTCTGGCGCCACGACGCGGCGCAGCGCCAGCAGGTCTTTTTTCATGGTGAAAATGTCGTTGAGGGCCTCCCGATCAAAGCGTTCGAAGATCTTCTGCTCCAGTGTCTCCACGCGATCGGCCAATTCATCAATCAACGGGAAATACTCATCCACCAGCCCGTCCATGATGGCGTACAACACGGCCCCGATATCCGATCCGATGGAATCGGTGTTGTGCTCCCAACGCTCCAGGGCCGCCTGCAGCTCTGGCACCGGTTCGCTGTGCACGGTCACCACATAATTCTTGCCCAGGAAGATCGAAATCTCGTGCAGGTCAATGCCTTCATGCAGATCGCCGAGGTGAACACCATACACCACGATGAAGTAGTGATTGCTGTAGACTTCGATCTTCGGGCGTTGATGGCGATGCTCGATGTCTTCCAGGGCCAACGGGTGAAACTGGAATTCGGTGTGCAGCAGTTGGTGTTCAGCCGTCGTCGGCGCAATCATGTCCACCCACACCAGCGAGTCTGACTGCGCAATCAGCTCCTTGATCGGCTCAGAGTCGGCATAGGACCGAAACTCGCCGTGAGACAGGGCCTTGATGGTCAGCATGCTTAATTCTCCGCAGGTTTGCGCAAGATTATAGGCCGATTGCAAAGAAGAAGCAAGCCTGCTATAATGGCGTCACCTTATTGAGAGCGCCGCCAGGTAGCGGCGTTTTTTGTGTGAGAGGAGCGTGACCATGTCCGCCTACGTGCAGCGCCATTATCGCTACAACTTTACTGTCAATGTTCTGGATGGCGGCTTCTTTGTCTTCGGCGTCGGCTTCGCCTCTTGGGTCACGGTCCTACCGCTCTTCGTCAGCCACCTGACCAATTCGGCGCTGCTGATCGGCCTAATTCCAGCCGTTCACACCGTCTTCTGGCAGCTGCCCCAGGTTTTCACAGCCCGCGCGGTGGCCTCGCGCACGCGGCTCAAACCGGCTGTGCTCACGATGACCATCCTGGAACGCTTTCCCTATGTGCTCTTTGGCCTGCTGGCCTTGCTGTTGGCGCACTTGAGCGCGACCCAGGCCCTCATCATCACCTTTGCGCTTTTGATTATGCAAGGTCTCGGCGCCGGACTGACGGCCAACTTCTGGCAAACGATGATCAGCCGCACCATGCCGCCTACGCGCTGGGGGCTTTTCTTTGGCGCCCAGGCCGCTTTTGGCGCGCTGCTCGGCACCGGCAGCGCAGTCATCGCCGGCTGGATTCTCAGCGACCAGCCGTTTCCGGGCAATTTCGCCGCCTGCTTCTTTCTATGCGCCGCGATGATGAGCATTTCCTGGTTTTTTCTCGCCGCCACGCGTGAACCGCCCGACACCGATATCGGCCCGGCCCTGAACGCGCTCGCGTTCCGTCGCCAGTTGTTGACCATCTTGCGCGTGGATCGCAATTTTCGCTGGTACCTGGTCAGCCGCTGGCTGCAAAGCCTGGTGGGCATTCCCAGCGCGTTCATCACGGTCTATGCCGTCAACCGCTTCCACGCAGATCCAGCTCTCCTCGGCGTTCTCACCGGCAGCCTCATGGTGACGCAGATGGTCTCCAATCCCTTGATGGGCGTGATTGGCGACCGCTGGGGGCATCGCCAGGCCATGCTCCTGGGCACCGTCGCCGCGGTCATCGCGCCGATCGTCGCCCTGCTGGCGCCCACGGTCGGCTGGCTCTTCGTGGTTTTTGTCCTGATCGGCGTCAGCACCGTTTGCTTCTGGCTGGTCGGCATCACCTTGACGCTGCAATTTGGCAGCGTGCAAGATCGCCCGGCCTACGTGGGTCTGGCCAACACCCTGACCGCGCCGGCGGGCGTGATTGCGCCCTTACTCGGCGGATGGGCGATTGACGCCGCGGGCTACCCAACCATGTTCATCCTCGCGCTGGTCGGCGGCGTCTTGGCCGTCGCCGTGCTGGCCCTGGCTGTGCATGATCCGCAGCAGGCGCCGGCGCGTGCTGAGGCATAGATGCGGCTGCGCGGCCTACAGCTTGACCTGCTCAATCGCGAGGGGATGAAAGAGGAGCGTCGCCTGCCAGGTGTCATCCGCCCGCTGCGTTAGCTCCCAGACCCCGGCCGGCGGCAGCGGGTTCTGGCGGTCGAAACGCTGTTTGTACGGCAGGAGATCGAGAGGCGGTTCAACCACGGCGCGCAGCAGCGCCTCGATGGGGCCGCCATGGGAGACCAGCGCAATGGGCGCAGCAGGCGCCGCATCCAGCACGCGGCGCTGCCAAAAGGCCAGCATACGCTGCTCCAGGGCTTCACGGGTTTCGCCGCGCGGAATTTCGATGAGACCCGGGTCAATTTCGACCGGCAGCGTCAGCCGCTGGCCCAGGATTTCCGCGGTCTGGCGCGCACGGGCCATCTCAGAGGAGAACAGCCGGCTGATGCCGGCCCCGGCCATGTGCGCGGCCAGCAGCTCCGCCTCCTGTCGGCCCTGCGCGGTCAAGGACGGGCCAGGCGGGATGTCGTACGGCAGCGTGCGATCGGCCCAATCGGGCGTGGCGTGGCGAATCAAGTAAACGATGGGTTGTTGATTGAATGGCATGGGCGCGAGTGTAGCGCACATTGGGGCGGAAAGCAAAAGGCCAGAGAGCAGTGCAAAGTGCAAAGTGCACCATGGCGGCTTGAGCGAGAGTGGATAATCAGACGATTAGGAACATAGACAGGATTTACAGGATTCACAGGATAATTGGCTCTTTGTGGCGATTATTTTGCACACCGGAGAGCAAGAATCCTGTTCATCCTGTCAATCCTGTCCAAGCAGCGCATAATTTCAGCAGTTGCGCGTGAGAAGGGAGAGAACACGGTTCGTTATGCAAACAACGATCAATGGCTTTGAGATGGCGTTTGAGGATCACGGCGAGGGGTTGGCGGTCGTGCTGATCCACGGCTACCCCTTGCAGCGCGCGATCTGGGCGCCGCAGGTGGAGGCCTTACGGCCGCGCTTTCGGGTCATCACCCCGGATCTGCGCGGCTTTGGCGAGTCGCAGGTGACCGCCGGGCCGTATACGATGGAAATGCTGGCCGATGATGTACATGCGCTGCTGCAAGCCCGCGGCGTGCGCACGGCCGTCGTCGGCGGTCATTCGATGGGCGGCTATGTCGCGCTCGCGTTTGCGCGCCAGTATCCTGAGATGCTGCGCGGACTGATCCTGGTCAACACCCGGCCGGGCGCGGACAGCGCCGAAGGCAAGGCCAATCGGCAGGCGGCCGCGGTCAAAGCCAGGCAGCAGGGCAGCCAGGCCATCGCCGACGACATGCTGCCCAAGCTCCTCTCGCCGGTCACGCTGCAGAGTCAGCCGGCGCTCGTCGCTCAGGTGCACGGATGGATGGCCGCGACCGCGGTTGAAGCGCTGGCCCACGCGCAGCTCGGCATGGCTGGCCGCCGCGACAGCCAGGACGTGCTGGAATCGCTCTTCCTGCCGGTGCAGGTCATCACGGGCGCGGACGATAAGCTGATCCCCGTGAGCGAATCGGAAGCGATGGCGCGCACCGTCCCTGGCGCCCGCCTGGCGATTCTGGAGGATGCCGGTCACCTCGCCAGCCTGGAGGCGCCGGCCGCGTTCAACGTCGCGCTGTGGGACTTCCTCACGGTGCAGGTGGCGTAGCAAACGCGGGTAGAAATTTGCCGGAAACCGCGCCCCTGTGGTAAAATTTCACCTGTCAGCCAAGCAAGCTGGCCCGCTAGCTCAATTGGCAGAGCAAATGACTCTTAATCATTGGGTTTAGGGTTCGAGTCCCTGGCGGGTCATCGAAGAAAGACAGGACTACAGTTGGTAGTCCTGTCTTTTTTCATTCCGGCGCCCCACGCGTGGACTGGCGGTGCAACACGAGCAGGATGACGATCAGCGTCGCCAGGTAGATGGGGATCGCTTCCAGCGAGGTGTAGCGCGCCAGGGTGCCCGCAACCGTGGGCAGCAGCGCGGCGCCCAGGCCGGCGGCGCTGATCTGCATGCCGATGGTGTTGGCGGCATGGCGCATGCTGACGCGGCCGCTGGTGCCAGAGACCAGGGCGGGGAAGATCGGCGCCACGGCAAAGCCGACCAGCCCGACGCCGAACAGGCTCACCGCCTGGCTGGGGTTCCACCACAAGAGCAGCGCGCCGGCCAGCGCGCCCAGCAGGCTGATCTGCACGAGCCGGTTGGCGCCCACGCGCGGCGCGTACAGCCCGGCCACGACGCGGCCCACGGTGAACGTGCCCCAATAGCTGCCCGCCCACAGGCCCGCCACCGCGGGCCCAATGCCGCGCGACTCGGTCAGCAGCGTGTAGGCCCACAGCCCCAGGGTGACTTCGATGCCGGTGTAGAGGAAGAACATCAGGATGCTGAGCCACGCGCGCGGCTGGCGCAGCGTCTCACGCAGCGGCGTCTGAAAATCGGTCAGGCGCATATCGGCCTGGTCTACTCTGGCGGCCCCGTTCTGCCGCCACCGGGAGGCGGTGACGGCAAAGCAGCCCGCCAACACGAGTTGGGCGACGCCAACCACGACATAGCCGACGCGCCACGCCCCGGTCAGCTTCAGGCCGGTGGTCATGATGATCGGGCCGAGCGTGATGCCGACGCCGAAACTGGCGTGCAGCCACTGCATCAGGCTTTCGCCGTGGTGCGAGGCGATGTAGGTATTGATGCCGGCGTCAATCGCGCCGGCGCCCAGCCCGGCGACCAGGCCAAACGGAACGAGCGTAATCCACGATGGCGCCAGGGTGTAGCCCAGCAGGCTGCCGCCGGTCGCGGCGCAGCTCGCGGCCAGCAGCCCGCCGACCCCCAGCCGCGCGGTGATGCGGCCGCTGAAGAAGCTGGAGGTGAGATAGCCGGCCGTGGATGCCACGAGCAGCATGCCCAGCGCGTCCAGCGGCAGCGCGAAGTCCGCGCGCATCGAGGGCCAGGCCACGCCCAGCAGCCCGTCAGGCAGACCGAGGGAAATAAACGCCACATAGGCCAACAGCACCAGGCCGATTTTCAACGGCCGCTTCTGTGTGATGGATGCCAAAGTCTGGTTCTCCATTAGTCAAGAGGCAGGCACCAGTGGGCGATCAGGGAATCGAAGTCAGGTCGAGCCTCCCGCAAGGCTTCCAGGAGCGGCGTGTATTTGCTGGATCTCAGAATGAATTGACGAATCATGCCCAGATAGGGCGCTCCCGCCTGTAGATGATCCGCTAACTGATCCCATGCGGCCGCGGCATCTTGTTGCGACTGAGGCTGCACAATGCGAAGTATGCAGCCGATGACTTCCAAGAACCTGCGACGCCGTTCATCTTGCAGCGCCGCGCGTTGATCAAAGCCGAGCAATTGGGTTGTGATCCTGCCGCGCGCCAGCGTTATCTCAGACGTGGGCATGGGTGTGACGGCGCCGGTCTCGAAGTCGAAATAGAGGAAAGAGAGTGGCTCGTCGTGGCGAGGATTAACCATCCGTCGTCCCTGGGCGTCCTGAGGTTGATGATCCAGCTTTTTGGATTGGCATACATCGCAGGCCAGGACGTAATTCTCCCAGTCCCAGCGTGCGTACAGGTCAGTCTGCGGAACGAAATGGTCTACCGTCTGCGCCTCAATTCGCTCGCAGTAGCCGCACTTGTGGTGAAAAGCTTCCACCAACGCCTGCTTGACTGCCCGTGCTGGTGTTGAGCCGGCAAGGCTATTCCACGGCTTCGCGTGAGCCTGCTGGCGATCGAGGTAGGCCTGCAGGTTGGTCGGCAACCGGGGACAGTCAACCCTGATCATGATTCTTCTGCTTCTGCTTAGTGCGGAGAAATGTATCTACCTGGTTCTGGATGGCCGCATACCTGCTCATTTCCTCAGCGTTGTCTCCAGGTGGTGAGAGGTGTTGATCCAGCCATCGGTTCAGGTCATCCAATTCGAGTCCTTCTTTGAGATCGAGTTGGCCGGTGCTGGCTCGCGCCTGGAGTTCCGCATGGCGTCTGATTTTGTCTTCGGTTTCAGGATCGCGCAGGTCAGAGACGCTAAACAGCACGTGAAGAATCTGGTCCGCGCGCCAACCCTTGACCGAAGGCGGATCTTGATACGCGCTCACGCGGTCCGGTGTCATGGCATCCGGCCGGAGGATGAACACGCCATTTTCGTCGGCCGCCTGTGGAATGAACGGACTGTGTGTCGCCACGATGAACTGAAGTCCTGGGAACTGCGTAGGCAACCAAAAACCGATCTGCCGTTGCCAGACGGGATGCAGATGCGCATCTAGCTCGTCTATCAGGACTACACCTTCCACGGTGATGACGCCCTCATCGCTGATCCAGTCCTTCACGTCGTCATATGTTTCGTCCAGGCGCCGGAGCAAGTCGGCGGCCAGGGCAAGCATGCTCCGATAGCCATCACTGAGATCAGGCATCGCAGTGTCGCTGCGATACGGGGTATCAAAAAAGGCTCCGTCAGGGCCGATCCGTGAAAGTTTGACGCCAGCAGGCAGCAAATGGTCCAGCACCTTCTTGACGGCAGCCTTGACACGCTGGGCGCGCCGACCCGCTTCGGTGTCCTCCCGGCTGCGATGATCGAGTCTTGTGAGCCAGTCGGTCAGATCTTCCAGGGCTGCATCCTCTCTGAAGAGCGTGATAAAGCGGGCTTCCTTCTGACCGGGGTACATGAGCCGGATCGTGTCCGGCGCGCCGCCGAGCAGGCGCCGAAAAGGACCGTATCCGGCCGCAAACCAACCAGCTGATTTCTCGGAGAGCAGGCCGCGTTTCAGGGCATTGAGTTGATCCTTCGTGCCCTCGAAGACCAGCGTAGGGCGGTCGTAAATCAACCCGCTGATGCTTACTTCGACATCGCCAGTGACGGCGTAGGAGGCCGTATAAGGCTCCCGGCGCGGCCTACCTCTTTCGGTCAACTGATCATTTTGTCCCGCAATGACCTCGGCCACGAGTTGGCCCTTGGTTTGACCAAAACGGACCCAGCCGTCAAGCCGGGCCAGGCGATTGGAAGGATCAGGCCCCATCAACGCCATCGCGATGGCCTGCAGCACGGTGCTCTTGCCGGTGCCGTTCTCGCCCAGGATAACGCTCCAACGCTTGACTTGTCCGTCGTCACCCATTAGATTCAGCTCGACACGACCGAAGCACTTGATATTCTCGATCATCACTCTTTTCAGGTACATGCAAGTCGTCTCCTGGGAAGTTCCGGATTGGCGATTTCGCGCAAGGCCCGTTCGCGCAATTGGCGGAACTCCGCGCGATGCTGGTCATAGGCGGCCTGCCATCGTGCATCCTCGGCCTGCATTTCGGCCTCGGTATCGTTCAGCCAATCGTCTTCTTCGACGTGCGGAGCGTCAGGCGGCGCCGGCTGCGCCTGCAGAAAGCGGGCAAAGTCATAGACTTGGGCGGCGCGATCGGGCGGCAGCGAGGCGACCAATTCGGCAACCACCTGCGCATAGTCTCGAGATCGGGACATCGTATTGGCGGGCATTGCTTTTTCTCCATGCCTGGCCTTCGTGAGGCCAGCATCAACCATCATCGTTCAACCTGGCCTCATTGTACCACGCCACAGATAGCCGGACAACTGTCATGTTTGGAAGGGTCAGGCCTGGGATGGGCTCAATCGTGTGCAGCGGCTGGCAGGCGGCTTTGAGAATGGTGTAGGCGGCGTCGAGGTAGGCCATACAGTGGAATCCTCGCTTATGGTCTAGGTCAACAGCGTGAATACGCCCGCGATTTCCTTTGGCTATCCCAAGACGTACTTACTGATGGCCTTGTTGAAGGTAACAATGTCAAATCCCCCCTTGATCTCAAAGTGGATTTTCCCAATCGAGCTGATGTAGATTTCCAATTCACAATCACGATCGAATGCGCCAGCGGTTTCCACGGAAAACGTTTGTACCTTGCTGTAGGGGATCGAAGTGTAATCGACTTTCTTTCCCGTGAGTCCTTGTACATTCGCGGCGATGATCCGCTTGTTCGTGAATACAAGTTGGTCTCGGACACTTCTAAATACGGAAAGGACCATCTCCCCTTCGATGAGGAAATGATTGATTGGCTCAAGCATCTGGTTGGACGGAATTGGTTCAAGCTTAAAGACGCCGCCCTTCGAAAAGTCGATCATATTTTTCTCCTCTATGTTTCTCGTCAGTCTATCGGGGCAAGTGCTATCCGAACTTGAGTCGATGTATCTCGGGCTTGAATGCCCGTTCGAGCCGGATCATGGCATCAATCATTTGATCTTGGATCTCAGGCCAGCGGTGTTGATCCAGCAATCCACCGCCAGGAAGCAGAAACCGCACCCGGCAGGCGCGCTTGGCGTCCAGTCGTTGCCACTCCAGCGGTTTACCGAAGTCCGCCTCGATCTCCGCCTTGCGGGTGTAGAGCGCGTCGAAGATTCGCTTGTTCTGGTCGGCGTTACCCCGGTCAATGTAAAACTCAACCTGGGCATCTTCCATACGGATGGCGTACGTGTAAGCTAATCCACTTTTCCCGGCACTGGCGTTGATCCAGTTTTCGGTTCCTGGCGCGATGCGTGCATGCAGCGGCGTCCTGCTCCGGGCACGCTCCAGGAGCTGTTTCCAGAACTCCAGGCGCAATAGGTGGCGTTCGGCCAGCTCATTCTTCTGCTCGCCGGCCTGGCGCGCCTCGCGGGTCGGACCAGCCACCACGGTGAACTTCGGCGCTGGCGCCGAGTCGCCGATGCGGTACGCCTCTATTTGCAGCAGATAGAACGCCATGTCCGCCGGCAGAACTTCGTTCAGCCAGTGCACCGCGCGTTCATGTTCGGGCCGCGGATGGCTTGTGATCCACACGGCCGTCTTGGCATCCAGGTTACTCAAGTAGGTAATCAACTTGCCCAAGTGATCGTGGTTCGTGCCCTCGAGCTGGTTTTCGATCACGACCAGGTGATCCCGGCCGTCGTCAGCCAGGATGTCGGCCGAAAAGACGCCAGCCGCAGCCTCCCGCTGCACCAGGGTGAGTTGGGGAATGCCGAGCGTCTCGCCCAGCAGGTCGAGGTTTTCGGAGAGCCATGTCGTGAAGTCCCTGGCTTCATGTAAGGGGGATGGGTGAGGCGGGAGTTCTGGATCACGAATTCACGAAGCGCCACGAAGCTCGCGAAGCACGAAGAGCACGAAACTCCCCGCGGCGCGCGCCTTCGCGACTTCGCGCTTCGTGTCCTTCGCGTGCCTTCGCGCCTTCGCGACTTCGCGACTTCGCGCTTCGTGTCCTTCGCGTGCCTTCGCGCCTTCGCGCCTTCGCGACTTCGCGCTTCGTGTCCTTCGCGTGCCTTCGCGCCTTCGCGATCCAGGTTCCCTTCGCGCCTCCATGATCCAATTCCCCTACAACTCCCCCGAAACGCCTGGGCCAGGTGCTCGGTGTACTGCATCACCCCGCCCACGTTGTTGTCGCGGCGCAAGATGTCGCACGCGCGCCACATGTCGCTGCGCAGGGTCTCGTTGGTTTGGCGTTTGGTCATTGCCATGCGGTCAGCCATCATATCCGGGGAGGGCCTGACGGTGTGGGGCAGGCAAAGTGGCAGTCACGATCCCAAAGACCTCTTCAGCCAGCAGCAGCGCATCCGTCGCCGCTGCCTGCTCTGGCCAGAAATCCAGGTCATAACGCACCAGAACACCGTAATCGGTGGCCTCGGTGAGGTCTAGCCCGGACAGTCCAGGTAATGGCGCGAGTGCCAGGCAAGCGGCTTGCAACTCATCCAGGTCATGTGTGTGCGGTATCGCCTGCTTCCGCAGCGCCAGGAATCCCTTCAACGTCTTCTCGATAGCCTGCTGCGCGTGAAAACAAGCCGTGTCATAAGGCCCATCGCCGTCCACGACTAACCTTGCAGCGCTGATGTCGCTGGCAGCTTTGACCAGCCAACCGCGTGCCAGATCAACTTCATTGTTCATAGAGGACGATCCCTTCGCTCAAGGCCGCGGTAATGAACGCATTAGGCACCTCGCGCCACTCGGCCACCTCCTCCGGCGTCCACACCAGGATGTCCTTGGCCGGCGCCAGGCCGACCAGCGCTCGACGGTAGCGCGCCGCGCGGCGGTAGCGCGGCTGGTCCGACGGCTCGATCAGCAGCAGATCATAGTCGCTATCGGGCCGTGCGTCACCGCGTGCGCGCGAGCCAAACAAGACGATCTTCTGAGGGTTTCCGGTGGCCCTGATCCGGTGGACCATCTCTTTGAGCGAAGCGTCCAACCTTGCGCGCTCGGTCGCTGCTGGCTTTGCCATATCCCCTCCAATTGCTTCTCATTTCCTTACCTTCGTTGAAGTATACCATACGGCCGCTCTACGCCGCGTCCGCGTACAGCCGGCGCTGCAGCTCGCTCATCGCGGCCCGGAAGCGCTGCGGGTCGCCGCCGAAGCGGCGCAGCACGCCCCGCGCCTCGCCCATCTCGCGGAAGGGGCTGACGCGCAAGACGGCCGGGTCGGTCATCTCCCGCAGCCCGCCCAGGACGTACTTGTCCACCAACGCCAGGATCACCGCACGGGCTTCTGCGGCCTGGCTGCGCAGCCACGCGGCTTCGCGCTGGCGAAAGGCCGTGGCCCGCTGCGCGCGGCTGCGCAGCGGCCGCCCGTAGGCCAGATGCGCCAGCAAATCGGCCTGGTCGGCTTCGGGGTGATCGAGCACCTCGGACAGCACGTCCACATCAATACTGGCCTTCTCCAACTGCTCCAGGAAGACGCGGCGCTGTTCAGGATCCTGCCAGATCGTCAGCAGTTTGCTCCAATCCGGCACGAAACCGGCAATCTTGCTGCGTGTGTAGTCCAGGTACTGCTCCAGCGACATCGGCTCGTGCATGCCCGCGATGATGAAGGTGGCTTCATCCGCAATGGTGACTTCCAGCCCCGTCACCCTGATCTTGCGGTCGGCTTGCTCGCCGGCCGGCTTGAGCTCGATATCGAAAACCGTCTCCCTGTCCGCTTCGATCCCGACGTGCAGTTCACGCCGCGCCAGCTTGGGCCCGCTGGCGACGATCTTCATCTCCCCGGCCGGCAGCTTGTCGAAGCGGTAGCGCCCCGCGTCATCTGTCAGGATCGGCCCAACCTGCTCGTTGGGGCCAATCAGCAGCGCGATGCTGGCGCCCACCAGCAGATCGTGGGTTTCCGCCAGGCGGACGGTTCCTGTCAGCGCGGCGGCGCGGGGCCGTTCGTCCGCAGACGCCTTGACCGCGTCGGGCGGCTTGTCCCACTGCGGGTCGAGCAGCCGGGTCGCGCCGGTGTAGTCAATGATGCGGAACCAGAGCTTGCCGCTGTCCGGGTCCACGCGCGACCCACGGCCGATAATCTGCTTGAAGAGAATCGGCGAGGAGACGGTCTTCATGAAGACGATATTGCGCGCCGCTGGCACATCCACGCCCGTGGAAAGCAGCTCCGCCGTGGTCGCCACGACCGGCAGCGGCTTGTCGCTGTCCTGGAACTGCGCCAGGCGGTGCCGGCCAGCCGCGCCTTCTTCGCTCACAATGGCGACGGCATAATCATCCCCAAAACCCAGGCCCGCAAACTCGTTGTTGAGCTGGCGGGCCACTTCCTGGGCATGATCCATGTCCACGCAAAACACCATCGTCTTTTGCATCGGCCCAAAGCGCCGCAGCATCCGGGCCAGATGGCTGGTCATGGCCGCGGTGCGATCGGGCAGGCTGACCGTGCGCTCGAACTCCGGCGTGTCGTAGGCATCCTTGAGCACGGCATCTTCCGGCACGAAGACCTCGGCACCCTTCTCGACAGCCTCGTGGATGTGCAGCCCGTTCTTGTCTACGTCGGTGCGAATGCGATGCACCTTGTAGGTCGCCAAAAACCCGTCCTCGATGCCTTGCCCCAGGCTGTACGCGTACGCAGGTGGGTGATAAGCGCCCATTTCGGGATGTGCAGAATCCAGGGGGACGGGCGGCTCCGCCGCGCAGAAGTAGGCGTAGGTGTCTATGTTCTCTTCTTGCTTCGGGGTGGCCGTCATGCCGAGATGAATCGCGCCCGTGAAGGTGTCCAGGATCTCCCGCCACGTGCCGAAGCCCGAACGATGCGCTTCATCAATGATGATCAGGTCGAAGAAATCGGCCGGGAACTTCTCGAAGAGCCGCGTGCCCCGTGCGTCTTTATTCCACAAGGTCTGGTAGAGAGCAAAGTAGATTTCGCGATGCAGGCTCGGGCGCCTGGCGTCTTCGTCGAGCAGCAGGCGCGGGTCGCTGGCGGTGGCGGCGAAGGGGCTGAAGGCGTTGTACGCCTGGTCGCGCAGGACCACCCGATCGGCCAGAAAGAGCACCCGCGCCGGCTGACCGTTGTTCGTGCGCCCAAGCCAGCCCGACTTGATCAGCTTCCACACGATCTGCAGCGCGGTGAAGGTTTTACCCGTGCCGGTGGCCATCGTGAGCAAGATACGACCCTGGCCGCGCATGATGCGCTGCAAGACCGCGCGCACCGCGACTTCCTGGAAATAGCGCACTTCCTTGCCATGCGTGGCCTCCGGGGGCGCGTAGGGATGCAGGAGCGGATTGCGGCGGCGGGCCTGCGCAACCTCTACACTGTAGACCGGGCGCAGTTCGCCTGTCCCATGCGGCATCGGCTCCCCCTGGCCGGCGTTGATTTGCCAGCGTCGCCAGAGTTCCTCAGGCCCTGGGAACCCCTCGCAGGCGCGCGTGCTGCCGGTGAAGGCGTCCCACTCGATGATCTCATGGCCGTTGGCGGCAAAGGCAAAGGCCAGCCCCAACTCGCGCGCATAGTCTTTGGCCTGCTGCAAACCCGCGACGGCCGGCTTGCCCTCCTCCTTGGCCTCCACCACGGCGATGGGCAGACTGTCGGTGTAACGGAGCAGGTAGTCGACGCGCTTCGGCGGCAGCCGTTCTGCCCGATCCCCGCGCAGCACAATCTTGCCCGCGGTGTAGGCCCAGTCCGTGCGATAGTAATGCTCGCGCGTGACCTGGCTGCGCGTCCAGCCGGCCTTGTTCAGTTGCGGATCAATCAATTGGGCGCGGGTATCGGCCTCGTTAAGCGGCATGTTTGGCTGCCCGATCATGGATGAGAGATTCAGGGGATGGAAACTGAGAAATCGCTCCGCGCCTGTGCAACCGTGATCGTTTCTGTTCTCATGTGACAGGTCTCCATCCAAAAGCATTCTGTTTATAAGACATTATAGGTCGGCCCGATGGGCTGTCAAACACCGGCTGTCCTTCGCTGTCAGCTTTTGGACAATCCCATCACTTGCGGTAAAGTGGTCCCGCTTGACTACATTCCAGACTGGAGAAACCACAAGACGCACAACATGACAGGACACGCCAAGGTAAACACGAGCAAGACGATTGTACCCGCGCTGCCCCGCAGCACGGTGCAGATGCGGCTGCCTGACGGACGCATCTTCGAAGGGCCAACAGGCACGCTGCTGGAGACTTTCATCCAGCAAGCCTGGTCTGCAGAACAGGCGCCGGTCATGGCGGCCCTGGTGGACGGACATCTGTCCGAATTAACCTATGTGGTGAGCGAAGACATTCATGTGCGGCCAGTGACGATGTCAGACAGCGATGGCATGCGCATCTATCAACGCTCATTGGCCTTCCTGCTGGTCGTCGCTGCGCACGAGCTGTTCCCTGAGGCCCGCGTGCTGGTGGATCACTCGCTGACGATGGGTGGCCTCTTTTGTGAGCTCATGGGACGTGCGCCCCTGAGCGCAGAAGAGGTGGCGCAGCTCGATCAGCGCATGCACGAGATTGCCGCGGCCGACGCGCCCATCACGCGGCGCAATGTGCCGGTGGCGGAGGCTGTGGCCCTCTTTGCGCAGCAGAACGACCTGGACAAGGTCAACCTGTTGAAATACCGGCGCAAGGACTACCTTCCGGTGTACGAGCTGCGGGGCGTGGTGGATTATTTCTTTGGCTACATGCTCCCTTCCACTGCCTATCTGCACCTGTTCACCGTCGAGCATTACCCGCCTGGCTTCCTCATGCGCTTTCCGCGACGCCGCGCGCCCTATCATCTGCCGGCGTACCAGGATTTTCCTCGGCTGGCAGACGTTTTCCACCAGCACCGCGACTGGATGGAGATCATGAAGATCGAGGATGTCGGTTCGCTGAACGACGCGATCAAGGATGGCCGCATGCAGGAGGTGGTGCTGGTCAATGAGGCGCTGCACGAGCAGCGCATTGCGCACATCGCGCACGAGATTGCCGACCGCCGCGGCCAGGTGCGCTTGATCCTGATCGCCGGGCCGTCCTCCTCCGGCAAGACAACCTTTGCCAAACGCCTGGTGGTGCAGATGCTGGCGCACGGCATGCGGCCGTTCGCGCTGGAAATGGACAACTACTTCCTGGAGCGCAATCTGACGCCGCGCGACGCGCAGGGCAACTACGACTTCGAATCCCTGGACGCCCTCGACCGTGCACTGCTCAATACGCACCTGCTCGACCTGATGGCCGGGCGCGAGGTGACCTTGCCGCGCTACAACTTCCGCGT